>CALFPM010000154.1 GCA_937919155.1 uncultured Clostridia bacterium | reverse complement strand
TCCTTTGATAAGGAAGATATGGCGTCCTATGATTCGGAAACGGAGCAGGCTTGGGTGCTTGATGAGGGCGGATATAAAATTCATGTTGCACACGATGTTAGAAATTTTGAAAAGAGCTTTGAATATAATGTTCCCGAAAAAATTGTTTACAAAACAGACTCAGCTTCGGGCAATGAAGTGAAAAATCTTTTTGGCTATGCTGAGGGTGAACTCACTTATTTCTCGCGCTCAAATCCCGAAGAAACTTATCCCGAATCACCTGAAAACTACAAGGCAACAAGTGCCGTGCGTAACAGCGACAGAAGACCTGACCCCGTAACCGAGGGCGAGGCTCCGAAAACGGGCGTGAGATATAAGGACGGCGTTATCACTC
This sequence comes from uncultured Clostridia bacterium, assembly GCA_937919155.1. GTDB lineage: Bacteria > Bacillota > Clostridia > Oscillospirales > Acutalibacteraceae > CAG-177. The sequence goes on along the minus strand of CALFPM010000154.1, from coordinate 7,500 downwards.
TCAAGGATGTTGCGGCAGACGAAACTCTCTGGGATGCTTTCCTTGACCAGCTTACGGTTGATGAAATGATAAGCCTGGTTGCCGACTGCGGCTACGAAACAACAGGTCTTGACAGGCTCGGCATTCCCGGCACTTCCGATAATGACGGCCCCTCCTGCATCAAGGGCAGAGGAGGACTTCTCTACACCGACTGCGGTCTTGCATTCCCCGTTGCAACTACACTTGCCTGCACCTGGAACGATGAGCTTGCAGAGGAATTCGGCGATATCATCGGTGAAGAGGGTGTTCAGCTCGGCACCCATGTCTGGTATGCTCCCGGCTGCAATCTCCACCGCAGTCCTCAGGGCGGCAGAAACAATGAATATTATTCGGAAGATCCCCTTCTTTCGGGCAAGATGTCCGCGGCGGTCACAAGGGGAGTGCAGTCCCACGGAATCATCGTCACCGTCAAGCATTTTGCGGCGAATGATCAGGAAACCAACAGACAGTCCAACGGACTTTACACCTGGCTCAACGAGCAGTCACTGCGCGAGCTTTATCTTGAACCCTTTGAGATTTCTGTCAAGGAGGGCGGCGCAAAGGGAATTATGTCCGCTTACAACAGAATCGGTGCTCAGTGGTGTGGCGGCAGCCCTGCACTTCTTGTTGATCTTCTCAGAAACGAGTGGGGATTTGACGGTTTTGTTGTGACCGATGCAAGCATTGACCTCACGGGTGAAGGCTATCTTGACCCCGCGCTTGCGGTTTATGCCCGCAACAGCGGAATTCTTACTATGCTTTATGTTATTTCCGCTCCTCAGACGATTATTTCAATGAAGCTTGCATATGCAAAGGACCCCATCGGCTTCGGCAATGCACTCCGACTCTGTGTTTATGACCTTTGCCGCATGAAGATTCAGTCAAATGCATTTGAAAAATAATTAATCCGAAGCTCCGATAAACGGTTTTTTACCGCTTGTCGGAGCTTTTATGCTGAAAATAAATGATTTGCTCTTTTAAAATGCAATGATATGTGGTATTATGGTTTTGTGAAAACAAACAGGATTGGTGATTGAAATATGCTTGAAGAGTTGATATGCGGATATATGGACGGTTCGGCTGAGTTTGACGACATTGTTGATTTTTGTGACGGTATGGAACCGAACGATGAAAACAAACAGATGCTGATTGAATGCATGGGTTCCTTTGATATCGGTGTGCTTTACGAAACTTTATTTAATAAATTCGAAGAACTTCTGACGGATGAAGAAATGGAAAAATACAGAAAAAAGTTTTCGGAACTGTTTGATTGAACGGTATTTGCAGAGGTGATTTTATGTTTTTGAAAATCTACGGAACGGAAATGAAAATCGACTATAAAAATATTGAGGGACTCAACCGTTATCCCTCCGATATCATGGCTGAATATAATCAGTCTTTGGAGGAAGGTCTTGACATTGAAAAGCATAAGGCTCTGTTTGAGTCTGTTGCGGCAATGAAAGACGGGGAGATAAAAACCCGTATGAGCGACCTGATTTTCGAAACGGTTATCAACGCGGATATGCGCCGCGATTATCCCTATAATGAGCCGTCAGACCTGAAAAGCATCAGAAAACTCAGGCAGGACCACGAATTTGAAACGAAAATGCCTGATGAAGAAACACTGCGAAAAAAGCTTCTCGGTGCCTGGACGGGCAGGGCGTGCGGTTGCCTTCTCGGAAAGCCTGTTGAGTGCATCAGGAGCGATGAACTTATTCCTTTCCTTAAGGAAACGGGCAATTACCCGATGCACCGCTATATTATGAGCACAGATATTACCGATGAAGTGTGTTCTCATTACAAATTCTGGTTCAGAAACAAGCCTTACGGCGACAATGTTGACGGAATGCCCGTTGATGATGACACGAACTATGTTGTGCTTGCTCAGAAGATTGTTGAGGAATTCGGCAGAGATTTTGACTCGGAGGATGTTGCAAACTCATGGATGAAATATCAGTCCGTTTTTTCTTATTTCACGGCGGAGAGAATTGCCTATGTCAATTTCATAAACTGCATTCTGCCCCCTGCATCGGCAATGTATAAAAATGTTTGCCGTGAATGGATAGGAGCGCAGATAAGAGGCGATTACTTCGGTTACATAAACCCCGGCAACCCCGAAGATGCCGCCGAAATGGCTTTTAACGATGCAAGAATATCCCATGTGAAAAACGGCATTTACGGCGAGATGTTTGCCTCCGCAATGATTGCCTGCGCCGCGGTGACGGACAGCATTGAGGACATCATTCTCGGCGGTCTTGCGCAGATTCCCTCAACTTCAAGGCTCTACGAAGCTGTTATGAAGATAATGGAGGCTTATAAAAACGGCGCGGATATCGGCGACTGCTTCGATATGATTCGTTCAGCTTACGATGAGCATACCGACCACGGCTGGTGTCACACAATTTCCAACGCGATGATTGTTGCAGCCGCTTTGCTTTACGGCGAAGGTGACTTCGGCAAATCAATCTGCCGCGCTGTTGAAATGGCATTTGACACGGACTGCAACGGTGCAACCGTTGGCTCAATTCTCGGAATGAGAGGCGGAATTGATTGCATTGACGAATGCTGGAAAAAGCCGGTTAACGGCAAAATTCACACCTCGATTTTCGGAGTGAGTACGGTTGATATCGAAAAAGCCGTTGAAAAAACAATGGAACACATGGAGTAATTACGGAAAGGGCAGCACACGGCGGCTGTCCTTTTTGGCAATTTGTATAATAATAACGAATGCGTTTTGTTGATTTTGTCATTGTGTGTTCATTGAATTTTGCGGAGCGGGAGTATATAATAATCTTCGTCAGATAAAAACCAAACGGAGAATTTCAATGACGAAAGTATTAAAAAATACAGTATCCTTTGCCAAAAAGAATGCCATTATGTTGGTTGCTTTGGTTGCGGCGGCAGTGACGAGCATCATAGTTCCGCCTGACAGGGAGTACATGGGATATTTTGATTTCAAAACCCTTGCTTGCCTGTTTTGCGTGCTTGCCGTGGTGTGTGCCCTCAAAAATATTCAGTTTTTTTACACATTGGCAAAGAAAATAGTTCAGTGCTTCAAAAACGCAAGGCTCGTAATTCTTGCTCTTGTCTATATTACTTTCATAGGTTCGATGCTTATTGCCAACGACATGGCTTTGCTCACTTTTTTACCCCTGGGTTATTTTGTGCTTATCACAACAGGTAAGCAGGAATACATGGCGTTCACTTTTGTGATGCAGAACATTGCGGCAAATCTGGGCGGAATGCTCACCCCTTTCGGGAATCCTCAGAATCTTTATCTCTACACTAAGTTCAACATCCCGAATCTTGAATTTATGGGTATTATGGCGCCGCCGTTTGCTCTTTCTGTTGCGCTCATAACCCTCTGTTGCATTGTCTTTGTAAAGTCAGAACCACTTAAAATTGAGGGAGAAATTGCGAAATTGCCTCCTGCACGAACAGCACTTTACCTTGCTCTTTTTGCCCTGTCAATCGCCATAGTTTTCAGGGGTATTCCCTATGCGGTGGGTCTGATTGTTATTCCTGCAGTGCTGCTGATTGCAGATCGCAAAGCACTGAAAATGGTGGATTATCCGTTGCTGCTTACTTTTGTTTTCTTTTTTATCTTCTCGGGCAATATGGCGAGAATTGATGCGGTAAAGGATTTTCTTTCAATGCTTATGGAAAAAAGCACCCTGCTTTTCAGCGTTTTTTCCTGCCAGTTCATAAGCAATGTTCCCTCCGCGATATTGCTTTCGCAGTTTACGGAAAACTACGGTGACTTGCTTGTGGGCGTCAATATCGGCGGTGTGGGTACTCTCATTTCTTCACTTGCAAGTCTCATAACATTCAGAGAATACACATGGCATAACCCCGGTAAGGCGGGTTATTACTTAAAGCTGTTTTCGATTTTTAACTTTGCATTTCTGATTGTTCTTACAGTGTTTATGTTCTTCTTGAGAAAATAATTTGTTGCATAAAAAATCCGTGGCACCTTCATTCCGAGGGTGCCACGGTTTGCTTTTGTTTATTTACCTGTAATCATATTCCAGATTTTTGAGAGTACCGACTTGGGCATTTCGGAGAATCCGTCTGTGCCGAAGTTGTCGTAAAGCCAGAGGCTGAGCTTCTCAAAGAAGCCTGAGGGTTCTTTGACTTCTGCAACTTCAACTGCGCCGAGCTTTCCGAGGATTGATTCAAGTTTTGCTTCTGCAGCTTCGAATGCACCTGCCTCAACGGTTGAATCGTTAACCGTATCCTCTGCCTGCTTCACGGCTGCTGCAAGTTCTGCGGCATCCTCTGCGGAGAGAGCGGCGGAGTCGATTTCAGCGGCAACATTCAGAAGTTCATAGAGCTTTCTTGTGTCTCTGCCGATGTTGAACTGGGGGAATCGGGGGTCGGAATAAACATCCTTGATGTCATCGTGAGCAATCAGCTCCATTGCAATTTCAAGAATAACGTCATTGTGCTGTGTCAGGTCGTGGCGCTGATTGTCAAAATAGAATGTTGTGTCGGGCAGCAGACCTGCGGAAGCATCAACAACTCTGTCGGGTGAAATGTGGTCGTGGTCGGGATTTGTGCAGTAGGTGTTCTTCTGAACATAATCCTCGGGAAGTGTTTCGCCGATATTTGCGGCATATGCACCCATTGATGTTGAATCAAGATGAATGATGAAGTCTGCGTTCTGGCTGTCCCATGAACCGCCGACATTAATCATATTGAAGTCATACTGAGCAACGTTGAAAACCTGAACGCCTTTTTCAAGAAGCTTTTTGATGTTATCATCTGAGTGGAGCTGAGCCTGATAATATTTGTATGTCTGCTCCTTGATGCTTGCCATTTCAGGGGATGAAAGATGCTTTTCTGCAGCGGCGGGATAATTGCCCGAGGGGCAGAGCGCCCACATGCTTGTGCTTCTTATCATAACATCTTCAACAAGAACTTTGACCGCTTTTTCAAGGCTGGTCATGAGCACTTCATCGGGGAGAATTCTGAGGGCAACCTCAATGATTCTTGCTGTGTTTGCGTCAAGCAGACCGAGGTTTCCGAGGAAGCCGTTGTAGAGATAATCCACATTGAGGAAATTGATGTTGCCTGTGAAAACGTCACCGATGATTGTTGAGCCGTCAAGAGCGGGAACAATGTAAAGAACCTTGTGGAGGCAGTCCATAACTTCGGGATAATATTCGAAAAGTGCGTTTGCAAAGGTGCCGCCCTGGCTGATGGGAACAAGATTTATCTTGTCGTGACCTGTCTGCTCCTTGACCATCTCGATGTAGTCATAAAGCTCTTTGGTAACATCAATGTGATTGCCGAATGAGTTATATGTGAAATAATAGAGGTGGTCGTAGGGAAGGTCTGTGGGATAAAGCTTGAACGGAATGTGGTGGTTGATAACTTCTTTTTCTTCTTCCGAGCATTCCGAGTACGGATAATAATATCTCTCAAGAATAACATTGCCTGTGTTCTGAGCCTCGTAGTCACTCTTGTTTATGCCGAAGCAGATGTCAATAACCTTTGCAAGTGCATCGGAAAGACCTGCGTCCCTCTGGAAAACAAGCGACATGATTGCGGGAATGATTGCAGTTTTGAGAATTTCGGGCAGCTGTATGTAAGCGGGGAAAGCGGAAATTTTGTTGCCATCACCGTCAAGCACATAGTCGCCGTTTTCGTCTGCAACCAGAACATTTGACTGACCGAGACCGGGGATGATGATTGTGGGATAGAATTCGCAGTCATCGCCGCAGTCCGTGATTCTGTCGTAGGCTGCGAAGCCGCCTGCAGAAAAGGCGGAAACGAGCATTACCGCGCATAGAAGAACCGAGATGATTTTCTGAATGGATTTTTTCATTTTTTCAACGCTCCTTTACTGATTTAGCGTATTAAAACACTTTACTGTAATATGTTACCACAAATAAACTGTGATTTCAATATCAAAAATGTAACAGTAAGCAAAAAAGGACAGCCGAAGCTATCCTTTTAATCTCAATCTTCAAAAGCTTCCTGCACTGCATAGTAAGCGGGTTTGGGCTGACCTTTGCCGTCCACAAGACCCCAGCCTGTTTCAACAGGGCAGTCGGACTGACCGCAGACATAGCAGCTGTCGCTGTCCGCCCAGCAGTAAACACACATACCTATAACATAATCAAGGCTGCGGACTTTGGGGATAACATATTCAAAGAATTCTGCCTGACCCTCGGGGGTATGCTCATAGCGATAAAGTCCGACACCCTCGGCAAGTTCGCAGTAAATGTGGTTTGAATATTCGCCGTCAAAAATAAGGTTGCCCACTTCTTCGGGTGTGCGTTCTGAATAATCACGGGTGATTTCTTCCCTCAGATCCTCGGGCAGGTTGTTGACAAATTCCCAGATATTTGCCCTTGCTTCTTCCTCGCTGTTGAAGCCGTATTTCTGCAGGATAGCTTTCTTTTCAGCGGCGGTCTTGGGTTCGCCGTAGCCGATGTAGCCGAATTCGCAAAGAATGATGGGCTTGCCCGTAATACGCCTTACAAAGTTGAGAATCGTCACATACTGGTCGGCATTCTTAAGCACATTTTCAAAGCAGCCGAGGTACATGTCAAGGCCGACATAGTCGCAATACTGATGGTACTTCATCATCTTGAAGGGGAGCTGAAGGATTGAAAGACCGCCAAGGTTGTAGCCGATTATAATATCGCCTCTGACGGGATACATTGCTTCAAGCTGCATTCCGATGAACTCGGCGGCTTCGTCAAGGGTCAGGGGCAGGGTAAAGCGGTCAATGCCCATTTCGTTTGTGACCTGAAATGCGCCGACAATGCCCTTGAGGTCGTTTATGTAGAATTTTGCAATTTCCTGAATTCCCTCGCGGCTTGCAGGGTCACGGGGGTCAAGACCGTAAGCGATATAATCATCGGGATAGGGTGTAACACCGAAAATTCTGATGCCGTTGTCAACATATTCCTGAGCTTCTTTTTTCCAGTTCTCATAGGAAGGTGAAGTTGAGCCGTCAGGGGCGTAGGGGAAAGGAATGTCATCTCTGAACCACTCAACATTTGCGTCTTTGATGAGGTCATAGTCGGGGTCAAGGTGGCAGACACCTTTCATGAATCCGCCGATTTTCTCCTCGGCAACGGGGATTTCCTTGTCAAAATATGCGGAGGGATCCCACACAAGCATTGATGCAAATGGGGTGATGAGGGCGAGGATAAAGCCTACGATTTTCATTAAAATTGCCATGGTATTGCTCCTTGAATTACAAATTTTATATTGAAATTTTAACATAGCAAATCCGTCTTTTCAACGGAAATTGAAAGACGGATTTATTTTTGTTATTCAGCACAATAAATTGAACTGATTTTTGTTGAATTGTTATAACTAACATCATTTACCATATAACGTGGATTATTTTTCTTAACTCTTTTAACAAATTCGTCGTGAGAGGTCATTGTGTGAATCATTTTGGATTGCAAGAGAATTAAGTTATGAATTATCTTTTGATTGTAACGTTGAATTATTAGATAA
>CALFPM010000153.1 GCA_937919155.1 uncultured Clostridia bacterium | reverse complement strand
GCTGATAGTCTGGGGTTTACTTCCTTTCTTAAGACATCAAACAATAACAAATGAAGTTATCGCTACTGCAATCATTCAAGGCATCTGCCATTGCCGGTCATGAGCAGAATTATAACGATGCCAGAGTTGAACTTGATTTCAACAAAGGCTGGCTCTTCTCTTTCGGCGATGACACTGCATCTTATCTGAAGGGCTTCAACGATTCCTCCTGGGAAAAGATCGATCTGCCCCACGACTTCAGTATGAGTCAGGAATTCACTACCGAAGGCACAGAAGACGAAAGCGGCAACCTGCCCGGCGGTACAGGCTGGGACAGAAAATGGTTTAACCTTTATGACTATTATGACGGTGACGACGTTATTCTTAACTTTGACGGCGCATATCAGCACACCTACGTTTACGTTAACGGCAAATACGTTGGCGAAAACCATTACGGCTATAATAGCTTCTCTTTTGAAATTTCCGATTATCTCATCAACTCAAACACGGCTCTCAACCTCATCGCAGTCAAGGTTGTTAACGATATCCCTTCAAGCAGATGGTATTCGGGCTCGGGTATCTACAGAGACGTTTCTCTCACCATTGCAGGTCCCGTTCACGTTTCTCTTTACGGTCCTCAGGTAACAACTCCCGGTATCCTGAACGGTGACGGCACTGCAAAAGCGGACGTAACAATGCATAACGACACCGCAATCACAAGAAAGGTTACCGTTGAAACCACAATTCTTGACAGTAACCACAATGCAGTGAGTGACACCGTAACTTCAGATCTTATCACTGTGCCTGCAGGCACGGAAAAGACGGTTACTCTTGAGCCGAAGGTTGCATCTCCGAAGCTCTGGAGTGTTGAAAGTCCCAACCTTTACACTCTGAAAACAGTTATAAAGAACGAAAATGGTGAACTTATTGATGAATATCACACTACTTTCGGTTACCGCTACATAAATTGGGATGCCGACGAAGGTTTTTCTCTCAATGGCGAGCTTATGAAACTCAAGGGCGTCAGTCTTCACCACGATCAGGGTGCAATCGGTGCAGTTCAGGAATATGACGCCATTTACCGTCAGCTTTCAATCCTCAAGGATATGGGCTGTAACGCAATCAGAACAACGCATAACACTGCGTCAAGAGTAGTTATTGAGATTTGTAACGAGCTTGGTATTCTCGTTATGGAAGAATTTTTTGACGGATGGGATGCTTCCAAAAACTACAATAATCACGATTTCAGCGAGTATTTCAATCAGACAGTGAGTGCAGATACAGACCTTATCGGTGCGAACGGTCAGAAATGGTTTGAATTCGTTGTTGAACAAACCGTTCTCCGCGACAGACACGACCCATGTATCATCGCATGGGACGTAGGTAACGAGCTCTGCAATATCACAGAAGGCGAATCAACCGCAAATTATGAATCAATCGTTCAGTCCATTGATAAAATTATAGACGAACTTGACCCGGACATAGTTCTCACTCAGGGTGATAATCGCGGTCTGGATGCTGAAAACATCATGGTTGACAGCTATATGGATGTCATCGGCGGTAACTACAGCCCCGATGGCTGGGAATGGATCAGAAGCATTCCCGAAGACGAAAGATCAACAAAGCCTTTCGTTGCAACCGAAGCTGCTTCAGCAAACAACAGCCGAGGCGTTTATTACACAATGTCTCTTGACGATGCCACTCATCAGTGCACGGCATATGATACTTATGCCGTAAGTTGGGGTAACGAGGCGGCAGAGGCCTGGTATTATGTTGCAACAAACGACTGGTTCTCGGGTGAGTTTGTCTGGACAGGTTTTGACTACATAGGCGAAACCACTCCCTGGATGAATTTCAGCGGTCCCAACGAAAACCTTGTTCCCAACTCATCATATTTCGGCATCGTTGATACCGCAGGTTTTGCAAAGGATTCATATTACCTTTACCGAAGCCTCTGGAATGAAGAGAGTACAACCCTTCATCTTGTTCCCGGTTCATGGAATGAAGACAACCTTTATCTTGATAACGGCAATGTGAATGTTGCGGTTTACAGCAATGCAAAGAAGATTGAGCTTCTTCTCAACGGCAATGTTATTGCCACCGCAAATTCATCCGTAACAACAACAGATGCAGGTTATACATACAGAACATGGACGGAAAGCATAACGGATTCGGCAAACTGTGCAGTGGGCAGTTTCTACACAGGCTACGGCGCGGATTTCTATCCCCAGTTCAAGGTTAAATATGCAGAGGGAACACTTTCTGTTAAAGCATATGACGAAAACAACAATGAAATAACAGACACTGTCGGTTCAACAAAGTCTGTAACGGGAACTGCAACACAGATTGCTGTGAACACCTGGCAGAACAGAAACACATTTGTTGCAGACGGCGCAAATTATATCTATCTTGAATTTGAAGCAAGAGATGCCGATGGCAACTTTATGAATGATTACAACGGCACGCTCAGCTTCAAGGTTGACGACCAGTCTGCGCGATATGCAAAAATCGTTGGCGTTGATAACGGTAATCCTGCAACAACAGAAAAATTCCAGCAGGAATCCGTGCTTCTTTCCGATTCTGAGGCATCCTTCAAAATGTTCAACGGCAAAGCGCTGGTAATTCTCAAAACAACGGAAGAAGAAGGTACAATCAATTTCACAGCAACCGCAACAGACAACGGAACATCTTTCTCAACTCAGGGTGTTACCGTAACTTCGGTCAAAGAAACAGGCATTCAGCTTACCGATGAGTTTGAAGAAGTTGTTATACAGAGCGATGATGAATACATTCCCACTCTCTACGATAAGTACGAAACGGTAAAGCTTCATATCAGCGAGCTTGAGCCTCCCAAAGTTGAGGAGGGCGGTTCAGGTGATTCAGGCAACACAGGCGATTCAGGTTCGGAAGAAACAACAGAATTGCTCAATTATGAAATCTATCTTCCTGACACAACAGTAACCGAAGGATGCGTTGCAGACGGCGATTATGCGCTCTTCAATCAGAACACCATAATGTCCACCGAACTGTTCTGGGGTTACACATTTGCGGCAGATGACAGCGTTCAGGCAGGGGTTGAACCTTCATCAGACAGTGCATCATATCCTTATGAAACCTTTGAAGCAAATGAAAATATATTCACCTTCACACACATAGGCAACAATCAGTATTACATCCAGAATAAAGCTACAAAACAGTATGTTAAAATGGGTGAAGGAGATAACTGGAATATTGTTTACAGTTCCGATCCTGTAAGTGTATCGGTTGATGTGAACGACGAAGGCTCAATTCTTATTTCCAATTCAACTTTCTATGTTTGCCATTATTCCGATGCAAACCATTTCTATGTTGCAACTCATAAGGAAGTGCAGGACGTAGGTGTAAATGCAAACTACAAAATGTGGCTTTATACTCCCAAGCCGAAGGAAATAACGCCTCCTTCGGAAGAAACGGCGAAGTATGCGATTCACCTTGCGGACACATCTGTATCAGAAGGCTTCTTTGCAGATGGTGATTATGTAATCTGCAATCAAAATGTTGTAATGACAACGGGTATGTTCGAAGGTTGGTGTATAAACGCAACAACAGATATCCAGAACGCAGTTTCTGCTGAATCCGCTTCTTATCCTTACCAGAACTTCAACACAGACGAAAATAATATTTTCACATTTACTCATCTCGGCAATAACGAATATTATATTCAGAACAAGAGCACCGGGTTGTATGTTCAAATTGGAACATATTATGAAAACGGAAGTTACACAGGTTATTATAACGGCTATTCTTACGAACCGAAGGTTGTAAAAATTGATGTAACTTATGATGGAGCGATTCTTGTTTACTCAGGAGATTTCTATCTTATTCATAAACCTGGCGAAGATCATTTTTATTCCGAAGATAAACAGTGGATGCCCAATGTAAAGGCATATGATCCTGCAAAATTATGGTTATATTCCGAAGTGTCGCAGCCCACTACACCTCCTGAAGGCGGTGACGGCGGAAACACAGGCACCACTGTGAATGCTGCTCAAAAAGCTCTTTACGACATTCTTCACGAAGGCATCAAATATGACTACTCAGCTTATACGACTGCAACTTATGAGAAATTGCTCACGGCACTTGAATCGGGTGTTGCGGTTTATAAGGATGCAGATGCAACGGACGCGGAGTATGAAGCTGCAACGGCAGCTATCCGTGCCGCAATAAACGCCCTTAAAATGGACGTCAAGAAAATCAACGGCACACTGTTCAAATACGGTTATAACAATTCAACAGGCACTCCCGATTATTCACACGGCGGTGTTTTTATGAATGCAGTTGCCGTTGAGCAAATGAAAACGGCTATTCTTGCAGATGCAGACCTTGTGGCTCAGATAAAGGACCTTATAGGTTATGACGACTCAGGCTGGGCGGCAGGCAGAGCCGATGAAATTCTTGAAGCAGTGGCTGAACTGTATGCAAAGATTTACACCATTCAGTTCACGGGTGTAGCATACAGCGGTTCGCCTGACGGCAACAACGCTGCTTCAGGTTATCCCTACATTTCTGCAGATACCCAGATTCCTCTTACTCTTTGGAATATGTGGACAAAGGACAACACCCACGGTGCGAATGACCCCATCCTTGACGGCGAAATTGTTCACGATGGTGCATCTGTTCAGGGTCTTGCAAGCGCAACGCTCGATAAAGACGTTGTAACTTCTCACGCGGCTTACACAGACAAACTTCCCTATGCCAACGACGGCCCCGGCACAGCTTATGACAGTGAGCCTTACACCTACGGATTTATGAAATCTGATGTAGAGTACAAATCGATTACCCTTGAATACCTCTCAGGCATCAGCGTATATTTCCCCGATTTGTTCTCACGCGAAAACCTTGATGTGAACGGCAATGTAACAACATCGACTTCGGGTCAGTTCTCAAAATATTATTGGGATACCGAGTTCCCCATGTTCATCAGCACAGACGAATACGGTGTCAACACTTACCATTATGACAGTAAGGACACAAAATATCTTGTTCAGGCTGAATTTGATGACGTTAACCAGACCGTTGATATGGATCTTAATGAAGTAGGAAACTGGAGCGCAACAGGTTCACATTCAGGTTCAGGTTTCTTCCCCTTCAACTATAAGAAGGGAACAACAACTTACACAGGTGAAAACGCGGTTTATCACTACGGTTTCACTTTTGAGCATAATTTCTATATCCCCAAGGGCGGTAAGCACGTAAACGGCGAAGATGTTATTTTCACATTCTCGGGCGACGACGACGTTCTTGTTTATATTGACGGCGTTCTTGTTCTTGATAACGGCGGTCTTCACGGTGCCCGTGAGGTAACAATCAACTTCACAAACTGCTCAATCAATTATCAGTATGCAATGGACGTTACAGACGGTCTCCTCAAGGGCGGAGAATATGAAACAACGTATTCTTACAACACTTACATTGAGAATCCCGATTCAACTGATTACAATGCAGACACAATCGCCGCTGTCAATAAGCTTCACGAGGTTATTACGGACGGCGAAGTGCATACCCTCAATTTCTTCTACCTTGAACGAGGCGCATCTGACTCAAACTGCAGAATTTCGTTCAACCTTTCGGAAACATCCGAAGATGTTAAAATCATTGACCAGAATCTTACTCTTGATTACGGTCTCCCCGTTGAATACAACATAACAGAAAACAACGAGATTTCAAAGGCAGCTACCGATAACGGCGTTAAGATTGAATATATCGGCATCTGCGCGGTTAACGAAGAGTATACTCCGACTTACACCTTTGAAGAGCCTCTGATTACCATTCCTTTTGAGGATGACAGTGTATGTACAATTGACGGCATGAAATACGGTGTCTGCACGATTGACAGAAAGGGTAATGTTTCTTACAACCTCGAGTCAACGAATATGGCTGAGTCAGAGAATTTCTATGTTGTTGCCAAAATCACGGGCGACCCCACTTATGCAGAGGAAGTTGTTTACTATCAGGTTGAAAAAACAACATTTATTCCTGCAACTGCAATTTACTATGAGGATACTTTTGAAACCATAACCTACACAAACGGTAAAGTTCCCTCGAATTATGACAATACCGATAATCAGTTCGGTGTCTGGAATACTTACGGCACTCAGCCGACAACGCTCAAGCAGACTGCCGACCTTACCGACAGTGAGGCAAATCCCTACGGATACGAAAGCGGTTATTTATCCTTTGCCGAATACAGCGGCGATTCGATTCATTACGTTGATGTAGCCACAAAGAATAACCCCAACAAGAAGTTCAGCGGCGGAACGGGTGCGGCATGGCCCACTGTTGAATTTGATTTCACAGGCACAGGCTTCGACCTTATCAGCATCACCGACTGCACAACAGGCGCATTCAGCGTTGATGTCAAAGATAAAGACGGCACAACAGTAGTACGAAACGTTGTTGATACATTCTACGGATACGATTACGGAAGAATCTATGCTGATGAAAACGGAATTTTCACCTTTGATGATTCAGGTTCACCTTTGTACAGAACCGAAAACGGCAAAGCGGCACTGAAAGAGACGTATTACGATGAAAACGGCAACATAACCGAGACACCTCATTACTATGATGAGATCGGTGAGGTGACCGAAGTTGCGCATTATTATGACGAAAGCGGAAAAGTTGTTGAAACCGAAACAAGCCTTCCTGCTTATACCTATGCCTTTGCTTACGGATGGCTTATCGCAGAAGAAGACGATCAGGAAACACTGTATCAGATTCCCGTAATCAAAGTCACAGATCTTGAATACGGCTATTACAGCGTTGTTATCACGCCCACATTCACAAGCGGTTTCGGCCATGCATCCGTTGCGGCAGACGGCACAAATTACTACAGAGTTTATCTTGATGCAATCAGGATTTATTCTCCTGCCGGAGTCGATGACGAAATCAAGGATAAGGATGTAAAGAAAGCCTATTCGACTGACGATGAGCTTTATCCCAGCTATCTCGAGCTTAAGGATATGCTTATCGGCGCGGATTCGCTTTCAGAAACCGATACTCAGGGCATTATCTTTATTGACGGTATTGCCGCGCTTGATAATGACATCGAAACTTACAAGAATGCAGGCCCCAACAATGAGCTTTATCTTGCAAAAGATCAGGCTGTTGCATTTGAAATCTGGGCAACATCCGTTCCCACTGACATTCAGCTCGGCGCAAAGCTTGCCTGCGGTGAGCCGAAGCTCACAATTTCATATGCATCAAAAACGACAGATGTTGATGTTGAAACAGCAACGGATATCTATTATTCGCTTAACACGGTGTTACCCAACGATGCAAAACTTACCTGGAAACAGGTCAAAGGTTCTGACGGCAACAATTATTACACAACAGGAACTGTTGTTGTTCAGAACACGGGTGAAGAAGACAGCGTTCTTTCAATCACAAACCTTAAGTGGACATTCTCGCAGACAGGCGGCAAGGGATATTTCCGAATTCCCACACCGATTGAAGATGAATTCCTTGTTCCTGCTTCAACAACAAACACACAGGCAACTGCCTATTCTCTCATGAGAATGAGAAAAGCGGCGCTTGACATTGAGATGATTCAGACCCCCGAAATTGTTACCTATTCGGACGGACACAGTGTCATAACAATGAAATTCAGAACAGCACCTGATGTTAACTCATTGGTTATCACCAACGAAAACGGCAAGCTGACAGATCCGAAGAATGTTGAGTGTGTTGCTTCCGAAATTGAAGGTGAAGACGCTCTTGAATGGACTGTTAATATTTCCACAAACAGAGCCGGTAAACTTACTTATGTTGTTTCCGGTGCTTATGAGAACGGTTACACAGATGAGTCCAAATCCGTGACAGTCAATGTGATTGTCAGAAATCCGTCTTCAGGCGGAAACGACACGGGTTCCGATTCTGAAATTGACTATGATGATCCTAAGTACGATCCGGCTCGCCGTCTTCTGATAGAGATTTTCTACAAGTTAGTAGAACTCTTGGAAATGATTTTTGAAATGTTCGGAGTTACAATATAATGTTGATAGGAGGTAATTTTAAATTTGAAAAAAGCATATAACAAACCAATAATCACATTTGAAAGCCTTGCCATATCAACAAATGTATCTTCCGGATGCACGCTTCTCGGCACAGTCAATGCAGAGTATGTATGCCCTGTTATTGACGAGGAATCAGGTTGGACACTCTTTTCCAACTATGCAAACTGTATGTATATACCCGGCAAAAACGATACGATATGCTACGACATACCCATTGCTAACGGCAGCGTTTTCTCATCGTAACCAAAACAAACAGAAACGGAGTTCTGCAAACACGGCGAACTCCGTTTCTTGAAAACAGGTGTTTTTATGAAAAAAAGAAACATTGCAATTGTAATGATAATTGTTTCGGCAATTGTGTTGATTGCTGTTGGTATAATACTCATTACGGATGCAAAAAAAACCGGGAATCAGCCGCCTTCCGTTCCTTATGAAAAAGCACAGCTCGGCGTTACCGTTGACAGCTGGCTTAAAATCATTGAAATTGATGAGTATTACGGAAGACTTGCGGTTGTTGCGGAGAATGTGTCTGACGATGATGTTGAATATGCAGTGCTTACCGTGCAAACAACAAACGAAACGTTGAGCTTCAATGTTTCGGCAGTGTTAAGCGGTGCAAAAGTTGTTCTTCTGTGCAACGAGGCTGTTAAAAGTGACCCTTACGAAGTGTATACTTCGTGGCAGATAAAAGACAAAGTTCTTTTTGAAAATCCGCCCGTTATGAATGAAGATGAAATTGAACTCAGCATTCTTGACGGCTCGGTATCAATCAAAAACATTTCGGGTAAAGATATTGAATCCGATATTGTTGTTTATTACAAGGACAAAAAAGAAGATTTGCTCAACGGCAGCGTGACATATAAATTCAGCGTTGATGCCCTCAAAGAAGGCGCACAGACCTATGTCAAAGCCCCTGAGCTCAACGAAAAAAACTGTCAGATTATTTTTACGGAATTATGATGATAAGAAAATATAAAATCGGCAATTTTACCGCAGAGGTAAGATCTGCGTCTGTTTTTCAGGATGTTGAGCCGTTTTCATTGTTTTTATATGACTGCGAAACAACAGATTACAGTGTGAATATTGAATTTTCAGCAAGTCTGCCGCCCAAAAGCGGAGAGCCGTATTACGTTTCGCAGGACAGAGAGTCTACCTATGAAAATGAAGTTTTTGCCTGCTTTTTCAAATCACGGGACAGTAAGGATGAATTCTATGCCTGCCGCATTGATGACGGTAAAAACATCAACATTGTCATTGATGAAAAATACAGAGATTTGCTTCGTGCAGACGTAATATTCACTCTTATCGGCATTGAGGAGATTGTTGCTGAAAGCAACGGATGCGTCCTTCATTCCTCATTTATCGAAAAAAACGGCGAAGCAATTCTTTTCACAGGTCCGTGCGATATAGGCAAGTCAACTCAGGCTAATCTGTGGAAAAAGTATGCCGATGCAGTCGTTGTCAACGGCGATAAAACGATGATTTTTGAAGAAAACGGAGCATTTTTTGCGTCGGGAATGCCTTTTTCAGGTTCTTCGAAAGATTGTCTGAACAAGGTTTTGCCGATTAAAGCAATAATAAGTCTTCAACAGGCAGAATATAACAACGCAAACAAGCTTGTTTCGTCAGAAGCTTTCTACAGCTTATATAAAAACTGTTATCCCGTTCATCATTCACGGGAGCTTACGGGTAAGCTGATTGATTTTGTTCAGAAACTCAGTCAGAACGTGCCCATATATGAATATGACTGCCTTGCAGATGAAAGTGCAGTCAGATATCTGGAGAGAAAATTATGTCCGCTTTCGCAGAGCCATTGATGGTTAAATACCTTCACGATAAAGGCGCAATCGAGGGAATACCCGTTTCGGGTACTTTTGAACTCACACAGCGCTGTAATTTCAGTTGTGAGATGTGTTATGTTCACGATTGTAAACAGAATATTGCACCGCTTTCAGCTGAAGAATGGCTGAATCTTGCTCAGCAGGCGAAAGATGCAGGCACGGTTTTTCTTCTTCTGACGGGCGGAGAACCTTTGATTCGTGATGATTTTGAAGAGATTTACCGAGCCCTTGCAAAAATGGGTTTTCTTATTTCAATAAATACAAACGGCAGTCTACTTGAAAAATACACAAAGCTTTTTGATGAATTGCCGCCCACACGAATCAATATTTCGCTTTACGGAGCAGATAATTCTGCTTATCAAAAACTTTGCGGAAACGAAGCATTTGATAAGGTAATGAGTTCTGTCAAAAAGATGAAAGAACTTGGGATATCGGTGCGTTTCAACACGGTTTTCACTCCGAAAAACATATCAGAATATAAAAAAATTGCCGATATTTCAAAAGATATGGGTATTCCGCTTAAACCAACTACTTACACCTATCCGTCTGTCAGATTAGGCGGCGGAAATAAAGATTTGCGTTTTTCTCCCGAAACGGCAGCTGAATATATTTCGCTTATTGACGAATACCGTTTCGATAAGGATTTTTATACGGAAAGGCTGCGAAAGCTGCTTGAACTTCCCGCAGGACCAACAGAGAATAAAGTCCGTTGCAGAGCGGGCAGAGCATCTTTCTGGATAACCGCAGACGGCATAATGCGGCCTTGCGGAATGATGCCCGAGCCTGACGCCAGACCGCTTGAAGACGGCTTTGAAAAGGCCTGGCAGGATATAAAATCCGCAACTGAGCAGATAAGACTTCCCGAGGAATGTCTTTCCTGCAAGTATGCAGGAATTTGTAATGTGTGTGCGGCAATGTGTAAGGCGGAAACGGGAGATTTCGGCAAAACTCCGCAGTATATCTGCCGAATGACAAAGCGGCTTTTCACTCTTGCCGAAAGGAGCGTTTGCAACGATGACAATTAAAAAAGAAATGGTTCTTCGCCAGATCGGCGCAGATATAATACTTGTTCCTGTCGGCAATGCACTCAAAGACCACAACGGATTCTTTATGCTTACCGAAACCGCGCGTTTCTTATGGGAACAGCTTCCTGAATGCAACTCTGTGCAGGAGCTTGCACAAAGATTGTTTGATGAATATGACGTTACCCAAGAGCAAGCACTTGCTGATACGCAGGAGTTTATCGATAAACTCGTTGCACTTGAGATAATAGATAAAGAATAATCTTCGAGAAGTGAACTTTTTTTGCTTGTAACGATCGTCGGTAATGTATTTACCTGGACTTTTAATACAAATCAACACTCCTGTTCTGATACGAAAGTATTGAAACAGGGGTGTATTTTTTGTTCTCCTAATAGCTTAAAATATATATGTTGAGGACTCAAGAAAAAAGAAAAGTTTCAATGTTGAGTTGCAGCTTTCAGACTGATACAGTCTTTCAATCACTTATAGATTTCTTTTGATCTCTAAAATAAACAGGGTTGACTTTTAATATTGTTTTATAGTAATATTAAAAATATATAAGCATTTTTGTTCTGCTTGTCAAAAATTGTATTCGGAGGGAAAAAGATGAAAAGCGTTCTGCAATATTTGTTTGATTCAGCTCAACAATTTCCGAATAAAAAAGCTGTTGTTGATGAGAATAAATCAATGACATATACAGAATTTTTTGAAAGAATATCCCGCATTGGTAACGCAATATCCGATAAAGTTGGCATCGGACAGCCTGTGGGCGTTTTTATGGAAAAAGGTGTTGACACTCTCTGTGTATTTATGGGTGTGGTATATGCCGGCGGATGTTATTCCAATCTCAACCCTGATTTGCCAGAAAACAGATTAGAGCAAATCGTTTCCGTTCTTTCTCCCGAAATTATAATTACAAATAAAATTTTTGTTGAACAGTCAGAAAAAATTTTTTGTGACAGAAACATATTGCTTGTTGAAGATTTGATTGGCGGTCCTACCGAATGGAATCCTGCAACAACCATTGATACCGACCCGCTTTATGTGAATTTCACTTCGGGTTCAACCGGTGTTCCGAAGGGCATAGCTGTGAATCATCGAAGTGTTATTGATTTTATAGATTGTTTCACGAAGACTTTTGATATTACAGAATGTGATGTTATTGCCAATCAGGCACCGTTTGATTTTGATGTTTCGGTTAAAGATATTTATTCTGCGTTAAAACTTGGAGCAACACTTGTAATTGTTCCTAAAAGTTATTTTTCAGTTCCCGTCAAATTGGTTGATTTTTTGTGCGAACACAACGTGACAACTATGATTTGGGCTGTTTCAGCTCTTTGCCTTTTGAGCACATTCCATGCGTTTGATTATAAAACCCCCGGAACATTGAACAAAATACTTTTTAGCGGAGAGGTTATGCCATATAAACATCTCAAATCATTAAGGAATAGTCTTCCGGGTGCAATGTTTGTGAATCTTTATGGACCTACAGAAATAACCTGCAACTGTACATATCATATTTTGCAGAATGACAGGGATTACGCCGGCGGAATTCCCATAGGCAGACCGTTTGAAAATGAAGATGTTTTTCTTTTGGACGATAACGACACCAAAATCAACAATGTTGATACAGTTGGTGAAATATGTGTAAGAGGTACTGCGCTTGCATTAGGTTATTATATGTCAGATGAACAAACCCGAAAGAGTTTTGTGCAAAATCCGCTTAACAAACGCTATCCCGAGTTTATTTATCGTACAGGTGATTTAGGTAAATTTGACAGCAACGGAGAGCTTGTTTTCTGTGGGAGAAAAGACTTTCAGATCAAATATCTCGGTCATCGCATAGAATTGGAAGAAATCGAAAGGGCTATTGGCTTGATAGACGGTGTTGAAAGATGCTGCTGTTTGTTTGACGAGAAGCGATCCAGATTAAAAGGATTTTATGTTGGTAAAATTGACAAAACAGATCTTTTTGCATTGTTGAAAGAAAAATTGCCTGTTTTTATGATACCGGGAACACTGAATAAGATAGATGATATGCCTCTTACCAAAAACGGAAAAGTTGACAGAAAGCTTCTGGCAACTCTTGTCGGAGGTTCAAAATGATATATAAATCTTTTGAAGAATTGTTGCAAAACAACAAAAATGCATTCTATGTTTTTGATACAACTGAAATCAAAAAACGTACAGACTACATAAGAAGTAACATACCTGAATCGGTAGATATTTGTTATGCGGTCAAGGCGAATACTTTTGTGATTAAAGAAATGATCGAATATGTTGATCGCTTCGAAATATGTTCTCCGGGCGAATATGAAATATGTCGCCAACTCAATGTTCCTTCAAACAAAATGGTTATTTCTGGAGTTTACAAAACGCCTGATTTTATTGAGGATCTAATCGCAACTGAAAATGATTTGATTCTGACGGTTGAGTCTTTGGCTCAGTTTGAACAATTTAAATTTCTTTCTGAAAAATATGCCAAGAAAATAAAGCTTCTTTTGCGTTTGACAAACGGAAGTCAGTTTGGTATCAATTCTTCAGACATTGAAAATATTATCTTGAACCGCAATGATTATGGCTTTATTGATATAATCGGAATTCAATTCTTTTCAGGAACGCAAAAAACATCCGTAAAAAAGATAAGAAGAGAAATTGCTGCGGTTGATTCACTTTTAAACAAACTTAAAGATGAATATGAATTTGTTGCTGATGAATTCGAATATGGAACAGGTTTTCCGGTTTCATATTTTGAAGGAGAAGAACTTGACGAAGAAGAGATATTCTCGGAGTTTTCAAAAGCTGTTTCTGAAATGACTTTTAAAACAAAAACCATCATAGAGTTGGGCAGAAGTGCCGTTGCGTCCTGCGGAAAGTATTATACTCATATTGTTGATATCAAAACCAACAAGGAACAGAACTATGCGATTATTGATGGTGGTATGCATCATATTGTGTACTATGGCCAGCATATGGCAATGAAACAACCCGTTGTATCTGTTTGCAGAAAGGAAAATTGTGCAGCAGTTAATAGCTGGAATATCTGTGGTTCACTTTGCTCAATGAATGATATAGTTGCCAAGCAAATTGAATTTCCCGAAATTGAAATCGGTGACATACTTTGCTTTGAAAAAACAGGTGCATATTGTATGACAGAAGGGATTTCGCTTTTTCTTTCCCGTGATATACCTGCTGTTTACTTGTTCGACCGTGAATCGGGATATAAATGTGTCAGAAAAGCTGTTGAAACAGCTGATTTAAATATGCCAAAATATTAAAGGAGATTATGATTATGGAAAATTTATACGAACTTTTAAAAAATATTAACGAGGATGTTGATTACGAAAATTGCACGGATCTGATTGATGCTCATCATCTTGATTCGCTTTCAATCATTGCGCTTGTCGCAGATATTGAGGATGAGTTTGACATTACAATTCCTGCAGCAGAAATAATACCCCAGAATTTTAACTCTGCAAATGCGATGTATCAGATGATTCTTCGTTTGCAAGAGGAGGATTGATTTTGGATATATTATCTTATCCTTTTAGCGGAACTTATTCCGGACTTACATCGTTTTTTTCGTTTGAATATCTGATCTTTTTTCTGCCGTTAGCTTTATTGATCTATTTTATAACTCCGCTAAAATCAAAAAAGTATTTATTGTTGTTTTTGAGTTATTTGTTTTTTGGATTAATAAGTGGTACGTTGGTTGTTTATCTTTTCTTTTCAACGGTATCAGCTTTTCTTTTTGGCAAGCTTTTGGGCAAGATACATACCAAAAGAGATACTGCAATAAAACAAGTTGAAAAAGAGCAGCGAAAAGAAATCAAAAATCAGTTTCAAAGAAAACTGAGAATGGTGTTGGGCGTTTCCGTTATTATACATATAGGTTTGTTGCTTGTTCTGAAATATTTGGATTTCTTTTTGGTAAATATTAATGACATTATTGATGCCATAGGTTTTGACTTTACTGTTGCAATTCCAAAACTTCTTATTCCAATAGGAATATCATTTTTTACCCTGCAGATTGTATCGTATCTGGTTGATGTTTACAGAAAGTTAATCAGTTCTGAGAAAAATTTCTTCAAGTTGGCACTTTTTATAGGATTCTTTCCTCAAATTATAGAGGGTCCTATATGCAGATATTCGCAGACTGCTGACCAACTTTGGTCTGTTAAACAAATCGATTTTGATAATTTTTCTATGGGAGCTCAGCGTTTCCTTTTTGGAATGATGAAAAAAATTGTTGTTGCAGACAGATTGAATCCTTTGGTCAGTGCAGTTTTTGAGAATCCCTCTGAGTATGGTGGGATTATGGTTGTTGTTGGCGCAGTTGCTTATACAATACAGCTTTATATGGATTTTTCAGGTGCGATGGATGCGGTTATTGGTATTGCGCAGATTTTCGGAATTGAGATGCCGGAAAACTTTAAACGTCCGTTTTTCTCGAAAAGTATTTCTGAATTCTGGACCAGATGGCATATAACACTCGGAACTTGGTTTAAGGATTATATTTTCTACCCGGTTTCTATGTCCAAAAGAATGAAGAATCTCACAACAAACGCCAGAAAGAAAATTGGAAATTATTACGGACCTCTTGCAGCGGGCAGTATTGCTCTGTTTTGCGTTTGGTTTTGTAATGGTTTATGGCATGGTGCGGCATGGAGCTATATTTTCTTCGGAATGTATCATTTTTTCTTGATTCTCACGGGTAATTTGTTCGCTCCCATGTCAAAGAAAATCATAGAAAAGCTTAAAATCAATTCTGATGGAGCTGTTTATTCGGTTTTCAGAATTGTCAGGACATCGGCACTTGTTGTGGTTGGCGAATTGTTTTTCAGAGCGGATGGCTTGAAAAAGGGAATCCGTATGTTTAGTATGATTTTTATGGATTTCAGATTACCTTCGCTTGGAGATGGTTTTCTCGGGGATTTCAGACTCAGTATTCTTGATTTGCTCATTTTGGCAATAGCTGTTTTGGCTATTTTTGTTATAAGCGTTCTTAATGAGAAAAATATTGTTGTCAGAAAAGAACTGAAAAAGCAAAATATTGTTTTGAGATGGGGCTTAATCATTGCGTCAATGATTATGATTGTTGTTTTTGGTGCATACGGCGAAGGCTATGTTCAGCTTGACCCGATTTATGCGAATTTTTAGGAGAAATAAAAATGAAAAAAACAATCAGAAATATTATAAAAATAACATCGTTTATTCTTGTTTTGTTTGTGGTTTTCGGCACTTTCACATTGATATTAATGCCTAAAACCAACACAAAAGAATCTGGGTTTAGGCACGCATCTGCCTATTCAATAGTCAATGAACCTCCGCAAACTATTGATGTTCTGATTCTTGGAACAAGCCAGGCGTACTGTTCATTTATTCCTCTTGAAATTTGGAATAATATTGGTGTAACATCTTACGTGTGTTCTACACCGAGCCAGCCCTTGTATTATACTGAAGAATTTCTTTGTACGGCGTTGGAAACTCAAACACCCAAACTTGTTGTGTTGGAAACAGATGCTCTTTTCGAAAAATTCAATGAAATAAGTATTTTAGAACACAAATTAGGGAAAGTACTGCCGTTAATTACATATCATAGCCGTTGGAAAGAACTTACATCAGAGGATTTCATATTTAAATATGATTATTCTCAAAAGCATCTTGGTAAGGGGTTTGTATATGATTATCGCAATGCAGGTAAGGTAGAGTCAGATTATATGATTCCAACCGAAGATGTTAAAAACATTTCATCGGCAAGCATTTATTTTCTGGAACGGATAATAGATGTTTGTGCTCAAAAAAATGTGAAATTGATTTTTGTTAGTTCATTAAGTGCGGCAAATTGGGATTACAGTAAACATAATGCTGTTGAAGAAATATCTCAAAAATATAATATTGATTATATTGATGTTAATCTTATTCCGGAAGAAGTAGGTTTGGATTGGGATAACGACTGGCTGGATGAAGGAAAGCATTTAAATTACTATGGTGCCGTAAAATTCACAAAATGGTTTGTAAAATATTTGCAAAGCTTTGAGTTTTTGTCTGATAAAAGAAATTTGTCTGAATATAATTATTGGAACGAAGATGTAGACATAATGGAGACTGAAATTCAAAATATACAGTAAGTCTATAGTGTGAGAAGTTTCTTTTGGCTTTGTTAAGCATATCAACAATCATACAGATGAATTAACTGGCAAATATAGTTGCATATCATAGAGCGTAAGGTATAATACTTGGTCTCTTAATGTAAATCAACACTCCTATTCTAATACGAAAGTATTGAAATGGGGGTGTTTTTGTTCCTTGAAATAAAAGGGATTGAGGACTTTTTGTGAAAAATGTTTCAACAATAATTTGAGGCTCCTTTTATGGCTTCGATTTTCGGCTTTTTATATCATTTTCGATAAAGGTGTATAAATCTCTATTGATTTCACTTTAATATAGTATTATAATTAAAATGAATACTTGTTTATCTCTCTGAAGCATGGCCCATAGGACTGTAATGCCTGCTTTTTTCTGTGCCCAGTCTTTATGTTACTCTTACGATACAAGGACGAGAGAAAACGAAGAATTTATGACTGGTGTTGTTTAACGATTATGGCAAGTTTAATTCTGATTTTTTAGGAAAAATCAGAACAATGTGTTTATGAAGAGAGAAGCTGAAAATGTTTGTTTTTCTGATGTGATAAACAAAAAGCATATTGAATAGATAATATTCCTTTCAACGTTTTAAATTTATGGCACGAAAAATAATTTGTTTTGGAGAAAAATTATAAAGACAGGGAGAAGTTGCAATGAAATCTGCCGAAGTATTTGAACAAACCTACAAAAAACCTGCTCAGTATACCGCTTTCACGCCTTACAGAATCTGTCCCATCGGCGCTCACAGCGACCATCAGTTGGGAAAAATCACAGGCTTTGCAATTAACAAAGGCATACATATTGCTTACGGACCCAAGGAAAACGGTATTGTTGAGATAAAATCATTGCAGTTTGATAAAAGAGCGCAGTGGCATGTTGCGTCAACTCCTGAAACAGTTCAGGGTGACTGGGCGGACCATCTCCGCGGTGCAACGATTGCCCTCAACAGACGCTATCCTCTCCGCAGAGGTCTTTGTGCAGTTGTTGACGGTGAACTTCCCATCGGCGGACTTTCATCCTCGGCGGCGGTAATTATCACTTTCCTGTCGGCTCTCTGTACAATGAACGGTATTGAGCTTACTCCTCAGGAGCTTATCGCCATTTCACAGGAAGCTGAAAATGCATATGTAGGTGTTTCCTGCGGAAAGCTTGACCAATCCTGCGAGGTTTACTGTAAAAAAGACCATCTTCTCTATATGGATTTGCAGAACGATACATATGAGCTTATCCCTCAGCATCCCGATATGAAGCCCTATAAAATTGCAATATTTTTCAGCGGTCTTGAACGCTCTCTTGCAGGCTCGGCTTTCAATATGAGAGTTGATGAGTGCAGAAGCGCTGCATATGCATTGAAAGCCTATGCAGGTATGGAATACGGCAAGTTTGAAGAAACAAATCTCCGCGATGTGCCTTATGAAGTTTATCTTGAGCATAAGGACAAGCTCCCTGAAAATTGGCGTAAGCGCGCCGAACATTGGTATACAGAGTTTGACCGCGTGCAAAGAGGCGCAGAAGCCTGGAGAAAGGGCGACATTGAGGAATTCGGCAGACTTTCATTTGAAAGCGGAAAATCTTCGATTTATAACTGGGAAACAGGTTCTCCCGAATTAAAAATGCTCTATGAAATAATGACTGAAACAGAGGGCATTTACGGAGGACGTTTCTCGGGCGCAGGATTCAAAGGCTGCTGCATGGCGCTCATCAATCCTGATTTTGAGGACAGTATAATTGAAACTGTCAGCCGAAGATATCTTGAAGCCTTCCCTCATCTTGAGGGCAAATATTCCGTTCACATCTGCGAAAGCGCAGACGGTGTTAATCTGGGTTAACAGGAGGTTAAACTATGAAATGTCTTATTCTTGCGGCAGGCTATGCCACCCGTCTTTATCCTTTGACCGAAAATTTCCCGAAGCCTCTCCTTGAGGTGGGGGATAAGACAATTCTTGACTGGCTGATTGATGATATTGACGCGTCAGGCGAAGTCGATGAAT
>CALFPM010000152.1 GCA_937919155.1 uncultured Clostridia bacterium | reverse complement strand
CGATGGCGTAGTCGTCGCCGTAGAGGGGGCGCATGATGTCGTCGTTCTCGTACTGGATGGAGTCGGTATCCACGGAGACCTTGGCGCAGAAGCGCTTGAAGGGCTCGGGGAGCTGTTTGGACCACAGCACGGTGAGGTTCGGCTCGGGGGAAGAGCCGAGGGTGTACAGCGTGTTGAGGATGCGGAAGCTGGACTTGGACACCAGAGAGCGGCCGTCTTCGCCCATGCCGCCCACGGCTTCGGTGATCCACATGGGGTCGCCGCCGAAAAGCTCGTTGTATTCGGGGGTACGCAGGTGGCGGGCAATGCGGAGCTTCATAACAAAATCGTCAACAAGTTCCTGAGCACTCTCCTCTGTGAGAATGCCGTTTGCGATATCACGCTCAATATAAATATCAAAGAAAGTGCTTACTCTGCCAAGTGACATTGCGGCACCGTTTTGTTCCTTGATTGCTCCGAGGTAGCCGAAATAAGTCCACTGAATTGCTTCTTTTGCGTTTGCGGCAGGTTCGCTGATGTCAAAGCCGTACATTGCCGCCATATCCTTCAGCTTGCCGAGAAATGCAATCTGGCGGAAAAGTTCTTCATCAAGTCTGATCTGCTCGGTGTTGAACGCACCGTTTGCAAGCTTGTTCTTATCCTTTTTCTTTTCTTCGATAAGCTTGTCCACGCCGTAGAGAGCAACTCTGCGGTAGTCGCCGATGATTCTGCCTCTGCCGTAAGCATCGGGCAGACCTGTGATAACGTGGCACTTGCGTGCCTGACGCATTTCGTCTGTGTATGCTCGGAAAACACCGTCATTATGGGTTGTTCGGAATCTGAATTCCTCCTCAACCTTTTTGCTCAGTGTGTATCCGTAAGCTTCGCAGGCCTGGCGCACCATACGCATACCGCCAAAGGGGTTGACACCTCTTTTGAGGGGGCGGTTGGTCTGCATGCCGAAAATAAGCTCGTTTTCTTTATCAATGTAGCCGGGAGAGTAGCTTGTGAGGGATGAAACCGTTGCAGTGTCAATATCAAGAACTCCGCCGAACTGACGCTCAAGAGCGAAAAGATTCTCAAGCTTTTTCATAAGGTTATCGGTGCGTTCCGTAGCCCCTGCAAGGAAGCTGCTGTCGCCCGTGTATTCGGTGTAGTTCTTCTGAATGAAGTCACGGACGTTGATTTCGTCCTGCCACACACCTGCGGCAAATCCGTTCCAATTCTTGTGTTCCATATGTATTACCTCCTGTTCTGTGCTGTAAAAAACAAAAACGGGCCAATCCAGTTTAACAGAAAACTGAATCGCCCAGACGGTCGGCTATTATAAATTTACATTCCCCCGCGGTGATCCGCTTTTTCCGTCAGTCATGTAAACTTTGTACTTTCATTATACAGAAAGGCAGGAGATATGTCAATTAAAATTTTCACCAAATATTGTGCCTTTTAGGGGGAATATATAGTGAATGTTGTGTCTGAAACAAAAAGAGGGATGCCTGCGCATCCCTCTGAATTTTATCAGTTCCACTTTTTGATTGCTTCGGTAACAAGAGCAACTGTTTTGTCAACAACTGCTTCATCGCCGTCTGCAAGGTTGAGCAGAGGCGCTCTTACGCCGCCAAGTTCAAGACCTGCAAGCTTTCCGAGAGCCGCTTTTGCCACTGCATACATATTGCCGTTTGCAGAACACATTGTGTAAATAACCTCATCGATGTCATTCTGAAGCTTGCCTGCGTTTTCAAAATCGCCTGCTTCAAGAAGTGCATTGAGCTTCACGAAAAGTTCGGGCATAACGCCGTAGGTGCCGCCGATGCCGCCGTCTGCGCCGATAAGTCTGCCGCCCACAAACTGCTCATCGGGGCCGTTGAAAACAACAACTTCTTTTTTGTTGATTGCAGCCTGTCTTTTGAACATCTGAATGTCCTGAATGGGCATTGATGAATTCTTGACGCCGATAACTCGGGGATTCTTCAGCATTTCATCAAAAAGGCTGAGAGTGAGAGAAACACCTGCAAGCTGAGGAATGTTGTAGATAACGAAATCCGTGTTGGGTGCGGCATCCGAAATGTCGTTCCAGTATTTTGCGATTGCTCTTTCGGGAAGCTTGAAATAGATGGGAGGAATTGCGGCAATAGCGTCAACTCCAAGAGATTCAGCGTGTCTTGCAAGCTCCTGACTGTCTTTTGTGTTGTTGCAGGCAACATGAGCAATGATTGCGATTCTGCCCTTTGCAACTTCCATAACCGCTTCAAGAGTCTGCTTTCTTTCTTCAACGCTCAGATAGATGCATTCGCCTGATGAGCCGCCGACATAAAGACCGTCAACACCCTTGCTGATAAGATATTCAACAAAATCCTTTGTTGCCTGAGTTGAAACGCCGCCTTCGCTGTCATAGCAAGCATAAAAGGCGGGGAAAATACCCTTGTATTTATCAAGATTCATAGCTATATCTCCTTTACTGCATTTTTTCCTGTTTTACTTTATGGTCAACGATGTGGCGCTTTGCAAGCTCGGCAGTCACTTCGTCAAGGCTGATGCCCATTTCAATCATAAGCACGGTCACATGATAGAGCAGGTCAGCAATTTCATAAACTGTTTCTGCCTTGTCGCCGCCCTTTGCGCCGATGATAACCTCTGTGCATTCTTCGCCGACCTTCTTGAGAATCTTGTCAATTCCCTTTTCAAAGAGATAGGTGGTGTATGAGCCCTCTTTTTTGTTTATCTTTCTGCCGAGGAGCATTTCATAAAGACCCTCGTAGCTGAATTCCTCGGTTTCGGGTGCAACAACATCCTCAAAGAAGCAGGTTTCACTGCCTGTGTGGCAGGCAGGGCCGTTTTTGATAACATCAATGAGAAGTGTGTCCTTGTCGCAGTCTGTGCGGATTGAAACAACCTGCTGGGTGTTACCCGAGGTTGCACCCTTTCTCCAGAGTTCCTGACGGCTTCTGCTCCAGAAGCAGGTTTTGCCCTCTTTCATTGTGATTTCAAGGCTTTCTGCATTCATATATGCAAGCATAAGCACCTTTTTGCTGTAGTGATCCTGCACAATTGCAGGAATAAGTCCGTCACTGTTATATTTAAGTTCCATCATTTTTTATATCCTCATCTCTATGTCGTTTTCGTTAAGGTAACGCTTCAGATCCATAATGTTGACTTCCTTGAAGTGGAAGATTGACGCCGCAAGACCTGCATCCGCAACGCCTGCGCGGAAAAGCTCAAGGAAATCTTCCTTTTTGCCTGCGCCGCCGCTGGCAATAACGGGGATTGAAACAAGGTCGCTGATTTTCTGAAGCATTTCAAGGTCGAAGCCCTGCTTCACGCCGTCAGTGTCGATGCTGTTGACAACAAGCTCGCCTGCGCCGTTGTTTTCGCCCATTTTTGCCCATTCAAGAGCATCAATGCCTGTGTCAATTCTGCCGCCCTTACTGAAAATGTGGAACGAACCGTCAACACGTTTGATGTCCATTGAAAGCACAACGCACTGGTCGCCGTATTTCTTTGCCGCTTTTTCAATTATTGATGGGTCTTTGATTGCGCCCGAGTTAACGGAAACCTTGTCCGCGCCGCATTTGAGCACTCTGTCAAAATCCTCAAGAGTGTTGATTCCGCCGCCAACGGTGAGAGGAATGAATATTTCACTTGCAACCTGTGTGAGTGCATCTGTGAAAAGTGCTCTGCCCTCGAATGAAGCGGTTATGTCGTAGAAAACAAGCTCGTCTGCACCGCTGTCGTTATAGAAATGAGCAAGCTCAACGGGGGAGGCAACATCCTGAATGCCCTCAAAGTTGACACCCTTGACTACTCTGCCGTTTCTCACATCAAGGCAGGGGATTATTCTTTTTGTAATCATAACGCACCTCCTGCCGCAAGGGCATCCTTAAGGCTCAGCTTGCCTTCGTAAACCGCCTTACCCACGATTGCGCCGTAAATACCCATTTTGTTCAGGGTTTCCAGCTCGTGTGCAAAGGTGATGCCGCCCGAGGCAACAATATCAAGCCCTTTGATTTCGGAAAGTTCTTTGTATATTTCAAGGTTGGTGCCTGAGAGCATACCGTCCTTTGAAATGTCGGTGTAAATAACGGTGGCAACGCCCGTGTCGCGGAGTTTTTTGCAGAATTCAACGGAGTTGACAGTTGTTGTTTCCTGCCATCCGCTGACGGCAACGAAGCCTTCCTTGGCGTCAACGCCAACGGCAACGGCATTGCCGAATTCCTTGACAGCTTCTTCAACAAAGGGGTAATTGCGGATTGCCGCCGTGCCGAGGATAACACGCTTTACGCCAAGATTGAGATATTCCTCAATTCTCTGCATATTGCGGATTCCGCCGCCGACCTCAATGAAAAGTCCGTCAATTTTTGCTGCTTCCTTTATGGCTTCAAAGTTAACGGGTGTGCCGTCCTTTGCGCCGTCAAGGTCAACCATATGTAAATTTGTTGCTCCGTCTTTCATGAATTCCAGAGCCATTTCGGCGGGGGAATCGGCATAAATCTTAACCTGATTGTAGTCGCCCTTGGTCAGACGCACAACCTTGCCGCCGAGTATATCTGTTGCGGGAAAAATCTGCATAAATAATACTCCTTATAACTCTGAAAATGCCTTGAGCAGTGCAAGACCTTTTGCGCCGCTTTTTTCGGGGTGGAACTGCATTCCGTAAACACTGCCGCTCTTTACGATTGCAGGCACGGCAACACCGTATTCCGCAAAAGCAAGGGTGTTTTCAACGCAGTTTCTTGCGTAGAATGAGTGAACAAAATACATATAATCGCCCGGCTCAATATACTTGAAAATGGGGTCAGCCTTTGCGAGATTCAGCTTGTTCCAACCCATATGGGGGATTTTGAGCCCGTTGGGCACCTGACCCTCGAGAGGACCTACAAAGCCTTTGATAAGTCCGAGACCCTCGTGTTCGCCATATTCAAAGCTTTTTTCAAACAGCATCTGCATACCAAGGCAAATGCCCATAATGGGCTTGCC
>CALFPM010000151.1 GCA_937919155.1 uncultured Clostridia bacterium | reverse complement strand
TCATTCACGGTTTCAAAGGCCTTCACCAGTTCCAGAACGGAAATACCGTTGCCGGTACCCAGGTTGATGGCTTCCACACCCTCATGGCCGGCTGCGTATTCCAGAGCCTTCAGATGGCCCACGGCCAGGTCCACCACATGCAGATAATCTCTCTGGCAGGTGCCGTCGGGAGTTTCGTAATCTCCGCCGAAAATAGTCAGCTTCTCCAGCTGGCCGGCGGCCACTCTGGCAATGTAGGGCATCAGGTTGTTGGGAATGCCGTTGGGGTCTTCGCCGATTCTGCCTGTTTTATGTGCGCCGATGGGGTTGAAATAACTAAGGAGAGTGATGCTCCACTCGTTATCGGACTCATAAAGGTCTTTGAGAATTCTTTCGATATAGAGCTTTGTTGTGCCGTAGGGATTGGTTGTTTTGCCTTCGGGCATATCTTCTTTGAGAGGGGAGGGATTTTCGCTTCCGTAAACTGTTGCAGATGAGCTGAAAACAATCTTTTTGCAGCCTGCAGCCTTCATTGCTTCGCAAAGAATAACTGTGCCGCCGATGTTGTTATCGTAATATTCAAGAGGCTTTGAACAGCTTTCGCCAACAGCCTTGAGACCTGCAAAATGAATAACCGCATCAATTTTGTTTTCTGTAAAGATTTTGTCAAGACCTTCGCGGTCACGGATATCACATTCGTAGAATTTAACATCCTTGCCTGTGATTTCTTTTATACGTTTTACACTTTCGCTCTTGCTGTTGCAGAGATTATCAAGTATAATAGTATCATATCCTGCATTGAGAAGCTCAACACAGGTGTGTGAGCCGATGAAGCCGGCACCGCCTGTAACGAGAATTGACATTGCAACATTCCTCCACTATAATTATATTCCATATACAATTATAAATATATTTTCAGAAAAATCAACGGAAGTGTAAACAATATTTTATGAAAAGGATGTGAGTTTTTTGTTCAGTTACGAAAATTTGAAGAATGACAGTGAAATTATAAGCTATGTAAAGGCTGCCAACGATGTGTTGGGCGCAATCGGATATACGGAGCACGGAATGGCTCACGCCGTTAAAACGGGTACAGACGCAAGCATGATTCTGGAAACACTGGGTTATTCCGAAAGGGAGTGCGAGCTTGCAAAGATTGCAGGTCTGCTTCACGATACAGGCAATATGGTTAACCGCACGGACCACGCTCAGAGCGGCGCATTCCTTGCGTTTGAGCTGCTCAGAGCAAGAAATTTTCCTGTTGATGAGGTTATTGCCGTCACAACCGCAATAGGCCATCACGATGAAAAAACCGCTGCGCCCGTAACACCCCTTGCGGCGGCACTTATTCTTGCGGATAAAAGCGATGTGCGAACAACGAGAGTGCGCAACAAGCGCACGGTTTATACGGATATTCACGACAGAGTGAATTATGCGGTTTTCGGCTCAAGGATTGAGGTTAAAAAGGAAGAAAAGCTCATAATCCTGACCCTCAATATTGACACGCTTATCTGCCCCGTTATGGAATATTTTGAGATATTTCTGGACAGAATGGTGCTTTGCAAAAAATCCGCGGCATTTCTCGACTGCGATTTTGAACTTATAATTAATGACACGAGGTTGCTGTAATGTATAATTTAACCGATATCGGAACAATAAAAGATATTCTCGGAAGGCACGGATTCCATTTTTCGAAGGCACTGGGTCAGAATTTCATTGTCAATCCGTCTGTATGCCCCCGTATGGCGGAGGAAAGCGGAATTGACGAAACCTGCGGTGTTATTGAAATCGGCGCAGGCATAGGTGTTCTTACCGCCGAGCTTGCCAAAAGAGCAAAAAAGGTGGTCTGCGTTGAGCTTGACACAAGGCTGCTGCCTATTCTTGCAGAAACTCTTGCGGATTTTGATAATATTGAGATAATCAATCAGGATGTGCTGAAAACTGACCTTGCGGCACTTATTGAAGAGAAATTCAAGGGCATGCCTGTTTATGTCTGCGCAAATCTGCCCTACTACATAACATCGCCTGTAATTATGACCCTGCTTGAAAGCAGACTGCCCATCGAGGCAATTACGGTTATGGTGCAGAGAGAGGCGGCGCAAAGGCTCTGCGCTCCTGTCGGAAGCAGACTCTCGGGTGCGGTGACGGTTGCGGTTGATTATTATGCTGAAGCGAAGAAGCTTTTTGATGTTTCCGCAGGCTCGTTTATGCCTGCACCAAAGGTTGACAGCGCAGTTATCAGAATGGATATCAGAAAAGAACCCCACATCCACATTTCGGATGAAGAGCTTTTCTTCAGAATGGTGCACGCCGCTTTCGGTCAGCGCAGAAAAACCGCCGCGAATTCAATCAGCTCAGGCTCGGGAATTCCCAAGGATGCGGTTATAAAAGCCATTGAGGAATGCGGCTTTGAGCCGTCTGTCCGCGCCGAGGGACTGAGCATGGCAGAGCTGGCGGAACTCAGCGAAAAAATAGGAGAATTGTTGAAAAACCGATAATTTTCTCCTTGACAAAAAAAGAGTATTAAGTTAATATCAAAGAGATAGAGGTGCAGAAGTCAAGAGTAATTCCTGCGCACAGGGCACAGCTGAGAATGAAAGGGACTTTTGCCGAAGTGAATGCAGGCTTGCCCGAGGCGGCATTTGCTGGGACGTTGCAGAACATGTAACGTACTGTCACGGTTGTGGAGCGCTATCTGAAATCTTTGATATGACATTGATTTTTATGCTTCGATATGCAGCCGTGTATATCGGAGCTTATATTTTTTGGAGGTATTCAAATGACACGCAGAACAAAGATTTTTGCACTGATTATGGCTGTTGCATTAATTGGCTCACTTTTCTGCTCATTCGGTTTCGCAACTGAAGCAGATGCAGTGACAACAGGCGAAGAAGCTGTGCTTCTTATGGCGGAAGACACCGCTTCAAACGTTGTTTCCGTTGACATTGACGGAGAGGTTTCCGAATATGACCTCAGCGATGCGGACGGTGCTCACGCTTATGTTGACAGCTACGCAGACAATCTCACAAATGACCCCGATTTCAGAACAAACATTAAAGTTGCAATTGAAAAGGTTCGTGAGAGCATCAGCAAGTATGCAACATTCTGGGCACTTATTCCTCCTGTGATTGCAATTGTTCTTGCACTTATCACAAAGGAAGTTTATTCATCACTTATCATCGGTATTGTTGTGGGCGGCTTTATTTTTGCAGGCGGCAACTTTGAAACCGCAATCAACCACGTTCTGTTTGACGGCTTTGTTGCAAGCCTTTCAGACAGCTACAATATGGGTATCATCGTGTTCCTTGTTCTTCTCGGCGCACTTGTTTCAATGATGAACAAGGCGGGCGGCTCCGCAGCTTTCGGCAGATGGGCTTCAAAGCACATCAAGTCAAGAGTGGGCGCTCAGCTTGCAACAATCCTTCTCGGCTGCCTTATTTTTGTTGATGACTATTTCAATTGCCTCACAGTCGGTTCGGTTATGCGTCCCGTATGCGATGAAAAGAAGGTTTCAAGAGCAAAGCTTTCATACCTTATTGACGCTACCGCAGCTCCCGTTTGCATCATCGCTCCCATTTCATCATGGGCAGCAGCTGTTGCAGGTTTTGCAAGAGGCGCAGGCGCAGAGAGCGGAATCAGCCTTTTCGTTCAGGCAATTCCCTTTAACTTCTACGCAATTTTCACCATCCTTATGATGATTGTTCTTGCCGTGACAAAGCTTGACTACGGCCCCATGAGACTTCACGAAAAGAATGCTCTTGAAAAGGGTGACCTTTTCACGGCAGGTGACCGCGTTGTTACTGAAGATGTTGAAGCAAACTCAAAGGGTAAGGTTATTGACCTTGTTCTTCCCGTTGTTGTGCTTATCATCGCTTGTGTATTCGGTATGATTTATTCAGGCGGTTTCTTCGGCGGTGAAAGCTTCATCGATGCATTCTCAAATTCAGATGCTTCCGTTGGCCTTGTTATCGGCTCAGCAATTGCGTTTGTATTCACTGTTGTATATCTCCTCCTCAGAAGAGTTATCAGCTTCAAGGATGCTATGGGTTCACTTCCCGAGGGCTTCAAGGCAATGGTTCCCGCAATCCTTATCCTTACCTGCGCATGGACTCTTAAGGCTATGACAGACAGCCTCGGCGCAAAGATTTATATTTCACAGCTTGTTGAAGGCAGTGCAGGCGCATTCCAGGCACTTCTTCCCGCAATCATCTTCCTTATTGCTGTCGGTCTTTCATTTGCAACAGGTACATCATGGGGTACATTTGGTATTCTTATTCCAATTATTGTTCCTCTTTTCGCAGCAACAGATACAATGCTTGTTGTATGTATCGCAGCTTGTCTTGCAGGTGCTGTTTGTGGTGACCACTGCTCACCAATTTCAGACACAACAATTATGGCATCTGCAGGTGGACAATGTAATCACGTGAACCATGTATCGACACAACTTCCATATGCACTTACAGTTGCAGTGGTATCATTTGTGACTTATATCGTTGCAGGATTCACAAAGAGTGCATGGATTTCGTTACCAGTTGGAGCAGTATTACTCGTTGCAGCATTGTTTGTTTTAAGCAAAAAAGTTTAATTTATTTAATTGGCTTTCTAATTTTTCTTTTGTAACAGGTATTTTTTTTGCAAGTTCTGGCTTTTCTTCGGAAGTAACAGTGATTTTATAATTGCTATCAAATACCTGAAGAGTAATTGGTTTATTTATATGAACATCTAGTATAGCATTAATAGGTCTTTTTATATTTTCTTCTTTTAAAATTTCTTTTACGTTATTTAATAATTCTTTGCTAGAAAT
>CALFPM010000150.1 GCA_937919155.1 uncultured Clostridia bacterium | reverse complement strand
GTTCTTCACAGTCTACGGTCCTGCTGGCCGGCCCGATATGGCTTACTTCGGATTCACCAATAAATTGCTGAAGGGGGAGACCATTCAGATTTTCAACTTCGGAAACTGCAAGCGGGACTTCACGTATGTGGATGATATTGTTGAGGGAATCAAGCGAGTTATGCAGTGCGCTCCCGAAAAAGAAAACGGCGAGGACGGACTTCCCGTGCCTCCTTACAGAGTTTATAACATCGGCAACAACAGCCCCGAAAATCTGCTTGATTTTGTTGATATTCTTCAGCAGGAACTTATCCGCGCAGGAGTTTTACCCGAGAATTATGACTTTGAAGCCCATAAGCAGCTTGTGCCTATGCAGGCAGGCGACGTGCCCGTAACCTATGCGGACACATCGGCTCTTGAGCGTGACTTCGGCTTCAAACCGTCAACGTCACTTCGTGACGGACTCCGCAAGTTTGCAGAGTGGTATAAAGAGTTTTATATGTAATTGAACGGAGAGAGAAAATGGACGGAAGAAAATTAAGCGTAAAACAAGGTTATGTTGCGAGAGAGATTGCAGGGGAGTATATTGCAGTGCCCGTTGATTCCTCCTGCGGAGCACATATAATCGTTTTGAATCCTGTCAGCAAGTTTCTTTGGGACGAAATGCAGACAGAGAAGACCTTTGAAGAGCTTCTTGATGCAATGCTCAAGAATTATGATGTGCCCAAAGAAGAGGCAGAAACAGACCTCAAAGAATTCATAATGCAGCTTGTTGAGAATGGATTGCTGAACTGAGTATTTTAATTTAAACACATTTGAAACGGAAAAAGAGGAGTTGTAACAATTGTCTGATTTAAAAAATATTCAGGTTTCAGTAATCGTTCCTGTGTATAAAGTAGAAGGAACACTTGAAGCAGCAGTAAAATCTATCCAAGTTCAAACCCACGATAATTTGGAAATAATATTAGTTGATGATGGCTCACCGGATAAATGTGGTGAAATTTGTGACAGACTTGCACTTGGCGATGAAAGAATTAAAGTAATTCATAAAAAAAACGGTGGTGTTTCATCTGCAAGGAATGCCGGTATATTGCAGGCAACTTCGGATTTTTTATGTTTTGTTGATTCAGATGATGAAATAGAGCAGACTATGGTTGAAAAGTTTGTGAAGAATCAGGCTTATACGGGTGCACAGCTTGTAGTTGCCGGAATTACGGAATACCATAAAAAACTTATAAAAACTGTTGGTGAAACTGATGGTGCCGTTAATCTTTCTGATTTATCAAGCGAACAGCTTATTGAATTGTGCTCAAGAAAAATAATGCTTTTCTCTCACGCAAAGTTTTTTATGAAAAAAGTCTTTATTGAAAATGATTTGAATTATAAAGAAGGTTTGGTTTGTGGAGAAGATCATTTATTAAATTTTCAATATCTTCTTCATATAGAAACTGTTTCGTTTATTGATGAATCATTTTACCGATATTATTGTTTCAATGCAAATGGGGCTACAAGATTTTTCCCTCTTTCAGGACAAATTGAAATTTTTAAAGCAAAAGAAAAATTTTTGTACAAGAATTGTGAGGAAAAAATTGCAAGCGAATATTGTGCTAAAAAAGCTTTGCAAAATTTAAAGTCCAGAATTAATTATCTTGCGAAGCGTTCAATACGTGATTACGAAGAACTTGGTAAAGCATATGACTTTTATTGGCCGTACATAGTTACTTATTTGGAAAACACAGAGATTTTTGAAAAAGATGATGCTGCATGGTTAAACAAACATAAACATTTTATTGAAAATAAGGAAATAAAACCGCTTTATGTTTCTGCCAAAAGGAAAATGGCTAAAAATAGCAAGCGTATGCGCAATTTGAAAGAGTTTTTAGATATGTCATTAAGAGAAAAAATAAGGTTTCTCAAGAGAAAATTGAAGTGAATTTTTTGAAAATGTATTATTTATACAAAAATCCCCTTGGAGCAATCCAAGGGGATTCGGTTTGGGTTACTGTATCCAAAAAAATCATAGAGTAGTTGTTCAAGTGAAATGAATATATTCTATTATCTGTTTCTATTACACCAGTTAAAGGCTACTTTTTATTACTAATCAAAAAAATACCTCCAGAAGCAGTTATTTATTATATTATATCGTATATGAAATGTTTTCTCAACGAAAAACTCCGCTTACCAATTACTCAGTAAACGGAGTTTAATCAAAGCGGTGTCAATTTGCTATAAGATAAATGTTGTTATCATCAAAGCAGATGTCTGTTGTATGATTATATATCATAATCATATCATCCATTTTTTCTGTGAACAGGCTTGTTCCCGGATTGCTCATTTTTGCAAATATGGCAATACTATCACTTTCGATTGCTTCAGCTTTATTACTTACACGCTCTCCCGCGTCCAGTAAGCATTCATCGAGCTGACCATCTTTGATTTTTGGGATGCTGCCGATAAGTTTGCCGACAGCTTTGCTTGTTGCACTTACCCCTTTCAACACATTTGACTCAACCGACGATTTCTCTATTCTCTCTAAATACATAGAGCACTCACTATAAACCTCTCTGTAGTTAAGCGATGATTTTTGTATTTCTTCTTTTATTGTGAGTATATTTTCTTCTTTGAAATTACCGCTTAACATTATTTCAATCAGCGATGACATAGAGAAAGCAAATAAAGAAAGTCTGTAATACTGAAAATCTTTTACCATCTCATCAAGAGTGTGCTTGACTTTTGACTGTAAAACCAACAGCTTTTTGTCCTTTGTTGCCTCTTTAACCCTTTTTTGGTACGAAATCATATGCTTTCTTGCTGTTCTTTGAATATCGATAATCATTTTGTGTTTACTTGCGATAAATTGCTCATTATCCCAATTGTGCTTATATTTATTGATAATATTTGAAAGGGTTTCGATATCAGCTTCAATTTCGGACTCTTTTTCTGTTTCAAGAAAAGAGAGGATTTCTTTCTGCATTTCAGCAATGTTGCTCAACTGTTTCTCAAGTGAGAACAAGGCAACTGCCATTACAATTGTAACAATGTTGGTTGACATTGCCGTTGAGGCAGCAGATTGAATAGAGCTTACCTCTTGTAGCTGAACAAATTTTGATGCACCACCTGCTGTTTTAAATGCGCCCCAATAGTTTCCGTTCTTTGCAGCTTTCAAAGTGTCACCAACTGCAACGTTTGCTAATCTGAACAAACGCTCGCCTGCTACGGGAGATGTCTGAGATGCTGTTTTTAACAAAGGCATTAAAGAAGCTACACCCGCACCAAGAGTAGAAAGTTGCGCAATAGGTATGCTTGTAGTTCTACCTTTAGGCAATTCTGATCTGACATCAAAAAGCATTCCATCTGCAATGTTGATTAAATCGTTAGCCTCGTTGCAAGTAGGTGATGTCAATTCTTGCTGATTGGCGTTAAGTTTAACTATATTATCCATAATTACAACTCCTTTTTATGTTATCATAACAGGTCTTGCAATTTTCGCGAATGTATTATTTTAATTATATCACTTCAAGTCAATAATCTCAACCTGAATATAACATAAAGGCGGGTTGCCTTCTCTTGTTATTTATCAGTTCATATGATATACTGAACCCATAACAGACTGTTACGAAACGGAGGCAAAATTATGAAATACGATATTGCTGCATTTATATGGCCGTCATATACGGGCGATGAACCGCGCACACGCATATTCTGGCCTGAAGGCTACGGCGAATGGCAGACGGTAAAAGCGATGACCGACAAGGGCTACAAGGGTTGCCGATGGCCGAGAATACCGACTTGGGGTTACGTCAACGAAGCCGACAGCCGTGTTATGGAAATGCAGATTGATTGCGCCGTTTCATACGGAGTGAATGTTTTTATCTATGATTGGTATTGGTACGATAACCGTCCTTTTCTCGAAAACTGCCTTAATGACGGATTCCTCAAGGCACGCAACAACAAGGATATGAAATTCTGTCTGATGTGGGCAAACCACGACGCAACTCATCTCTGGGACAAACGGAATTCCGACAACGACCTTTCAACCGTTATTTGGAGCGGTGTTGTTACTCCCGAGATTTTTTCAAACATCTGTGACAGAACGATTGAAAAATATTTCAGCCGTGAAAATTATTATATGATTGACGGTTGCCCCGTTTATATGATTTTTGACATAGACAACTTTATCCGTTCTTTCGGCACAAGCGATGAATGCCGAAAAGGTATTGATGAATTCCGCAGAAAAACCGTTGAGGCAGGCTTTGACGGACTCCATTTTCAGGTTGTTCATTGGCGCAACCGTGTTTTCAACTGGCTGGATGATTCTGACAGCAATAAAGGTGTTGACTCTGCCCAAATGTACCATTTTCT
The DNA here is from genome assembly GCA_937919155.1 of uncultured Clostridia bacterium. Lineage (GTDB taxonomy): Bacteria > Bacillota > Clostridia > Oscillospirales > Acutalibacteraceae > CAG-177. The sequence continues at coordinate 442 of CALFPM010000150.1, read as the reverse complement.
CGGTGTTGATTCCGTAACGAGCTATAACTGGGGCTGTTCAACAGATTTTGACGGCGATTATACAGAGATTACGGACAAATACATTGGTGAAATTGAAAAGGAAACAAAGAAACTCAACGTTCCGTTTTATCCGAACATTTCGGTTGGTTGGGATAACAACGTGAGATTCAATAAATTTGTTCCCGGTGTTGTGGAAAACAATACGCCCGAAAACTTTAAGACCGCCTGCGAAAGAATCAAGGATTTTGCGGATTCGGCGCTTGGAAACGGCATTATGAAAGCTCCGTTTATTACGGTAAACAGCTGGAATGAATGGACAGAAACAAGCTATCTACAGCCTGATGACCTTTACGGTTACGGTTATCTTGAAGCGATTAAAGACGTTTTTTGCGACGAATAATTTTGCAATGGAGAGTCATAATGAAAATTTTAAGCATGATTT
>CALFPM010000149.1 GCA_937919155.1 uncultured Clostridia bacterium | reverse complement strand
ATAGCGCCGTCTGTGTGGAATTTCACGCAGACGGCGCTATTTTTCGTGGAAACGTGTATTTTTCATCCCCAAAACGCGAAAAACGCCTCAAAAACAGGTTGTATATCAAAAAAGCAAATGAAAACGGCAAAAATATTGTAAAAAATAACACTTTTTAAATTAGGAGACGCAAATCACTATGTGAGGTTACCTATTAATATAGGTTGCCAATATGTATTTATCATTCCAATACACATCTGTTATTCGCTGACTTGAAACACCAATACTTAATCCACTAGGAATATCATAATATATACAAGTCAACTCAGGCAAATTAATCCAACCAACACTAAAATCCGTTCCTGTTAATTTTCTGTTGTAAGAGTCACAGGAAAAAAACAATACAACAATCATAAAAAAAACAAAACATCTTTTATAAAAAAATATTTTTAAGGAGAACAAAATGTACGATATAATTATAATCGGAGCAGGGCCTGCGGGACTTACTGCGGCGCTCTATGCTCTGAGAGCGGATAAAACCGTTCTTGTGCTTGAAAAAGGCACTTTCGGCGGTCAGATAACTTATTCTCCGCAGATTGAGAATTATCCCGGTTTTGCTCAGATGAGCGGCAATGAATTTGCCGAGAAGCTCATTGATCAGGTGCTCGGTCAAGGTGCTGAAATTGAGATGGAAACCGTAACCGAAATCCGTGACAACGGTGCAACAAAAACCGTTATCACAGAGGAAGGCGAGCACGAAGCAAAGGCTGTTATCATTGCAACAGGTGTCAAGCACAGACAGATAGGTCTGCCTAATGAAAACGAGCTTGTAGGTGAAGGCGTTTCATACTGTGCTGTTTGTGACGGTGCTTTCTTTAAGAATCAGACCGTAGCAGTCCTTGGCGGCGGTAACTCCGCTCTGCAGGAGGCTGTGCTTCTTTCCGAAGGTTGCAAAAAGGTTTATGTTATTCAGAATCTTGATTTCTTCACAGGCGAAGCGCGCCTTGTTGAAAAACTCAAGACAAAAGATAATGTTGAGTTCATTATGGGCACGGTTATTTCAGAACTTGTCGGAGAAAAGTCACTTGAAGCGCTTAAGCTCATCAAGGAATCTGACAAATCCGAATCCGAGCTTAAGGTTGACGGTCTTTTCGTTGCAATCGGTCTTATTCCCAATAACGTTGCTTTTGCCGACATTGCAGGTCTTGACGAGTGGGGATATGTTGATTCGGATGAATCCTGTCTCACAAAAACCGCAGGTGTCTTTGTTGCAGGCGATTGCCGCAAAAAGAGCATCAGACAAATCACAACCGCAACGGCTGACGGTTCTGTTGCCGCCCTTGCCGCTTGCAGATATATTGATTCTATGTAATTCACAACAGGCTGTCCTGACGGGCGGCCTGTTTGAAGTTTTGGCATAATCGGAGGCGGATGCATGAAATCCAAAAAGAAAATTTTACGCTTAATTTTATCTTTGCTTATTATTGCATCGGCAATCGGCGCTTTTTTATTCTTCGATACTGCGCAGGTTGTGATTGACCCGGGTCACGGCGGCAGCGATGTGGGGGCGGAATATTGCGGAAGATACGAGAAAGACGATAACCTTGACCTTGCACTGCTTGTTGAAGATGAGTTGAAAGAGCAGGGGATTGATGTTGTTCTTACCCGTGATGACGATTCGTTTGTGAGCCTCGGAAAGCGTTGTGTAATTGCAAACAGAAAAAAGGCTCAGCTTTTTGTTTCTCTTCACCGCAACAGTGCAGAAGGTGCAAAAGGCGTTGAAATATGGGTGAGCAGCGATTCGCCTGAAGCGGATAAAGCACTTGCCGAAAGTATACTCAACGGTCTTGATGAGGCGGGTATTTCTAAAAACAGGGGAGTCAAGTCAGGTTATGCACGGGGTAACGGCGATTATTATGTGAACAGTCATACGGATATGCCGAGCTGCCTTGTTGAATTGGGATTCATCAATAACGATGAGGACAATTTGCTTTATGACGGCAATCTTGAGGCATATGCAGAAGCGATTGCAGCTGCAATTGCTGATAATCTTGAACAAACACAAAAGGGAGGCTAAACCTCCCTTTTTATTTTTTCTATTATCCTCTTTTCAAGCCTTGAAATGTAACTCTGAGAAATACCGAGAGCATCCGCAACTTCTTTCTGAGTGTATTCCCTGCTTCCGCCGATCCCGAAACGCATTGTCATAATCTGTCTTTCCCTCTTGTTGAGTGAAGCAACCGCTCTGTAAAGCCTTGAACGCTCATCCTCATCTTCAAGGTCGCGGTAAACGTCATCGGGTTCGCTGCCCAGCACATCGGAGAGCAAAAGTTCATTGCCGTCCCAATCAATGTTCAGCGGTTCGAAATATGAAACTTCCGCTTTCATTGAGTTGGTTTTTCGCAGATACATCAGAATTTCGTTTTCAATGCATCGTGATGCGTATGTTGCAAGCTTGATGTTCTTTGCAAGTCGGAATGTGTTGACCGCTTTTATGAGACCGAGTGTGCCGATTGAAATAAGGTCCTCAATGGGTATTCCCGTGTTTTCAAATTTTTTTGCAATATAGACCACCAGACGGAGATTGTGAACGATGATTTCTTCCCTGGCATCTTTGTCGCCTTGTTCCAGTTTCAGCAGGCAGTCAAGCTCTTTTTCTGCCGAAAGCGGAGGTGGGAGTGTGTCAGGGCCGTTTATGTAATCAACCTCTATTTCAAAAATCTTTGATTTCAACTTCATTAAAAGATTTTTCAGTGATTTGAAAACGGCATTTTTCATCTTGCGGAAATTCCTCCTTCGATTTTGTTGTCTATCGCATCAAAAAACGGCATACCCAGCAACGCGGAGTAGCCGCCCGATACAATTTTGTTTTCGGTAACCGCTATGTAAATGTCTTTTGCCTCAATCCATTTGCCTTTATCCATTATTTCGGCTTTGTCAGCAAGGAAAGCGGGCAATGCACCGCCGCTTTTGATTGTTGAAAACGGAATCAGGCGAAAGCTTTTCATTTCTGTCAGTTCTGAACCGTTGCACAAATGAGATACAAACATTTTTTCTGTTATTATGGCGGGCTTTCCTGAAAAACAGTCGCAAAGTGTGTTGCCTGTGTCAAGAAGTGCCTTGCCCTCAACGGTGCGGCTGCCGTATGTTATGCGGAGCGGATAAATGCTTTTTTCCGATGTCTTGCTTTTTGAAAAGCGGTTAATAATGCTCAGCACAGCGTAGCAGGCAACAGAGGTTACCGTCAGCGTAAAGATGTTTATGTTAAAATAGACGATTCCGTTTTTGTAAATAGCCGATTCGGGTGCAAACATAATGCTGATTGCAAGCATAATGCCTGCAAATGCAAAGTTTGCAAGAAAAAACGATGCACAGCATTTCATAAATGCCTTCAATGATTTTGCTCCGAATGCAACCAGAACAATTGACGAAAGAAACAGGATTTTGATAACTGCATTAAGAAAAACAGGGATATTTTCAATAAAAATTACGAGAGAAAATACGCCGCCGAGACCTGCCGCAAGAAGAAAACGCACAGGCTTGAATTGAGTGCCTGTGATTGCCGCACTTGCTCTCAGCAACAGATAATTGACAATTATGTTTATAACAATCAGAATGTCTGCATAAATAACCGTTTTCAGAATAATCAACCTGCCTTTGCTAACGATTATAATACCGCGCGGTATATAAATTTTGTCGCATAGGGGAAGAAATTAAAAGTTTTCTATTGAATATCCGAAACCAAAGGTATATAATTAACTGGATATTGAAAGAGAGATGATGTTTTATGAAAAAATACCTTTTTGATACTCATATTCACACCAAAGAGGCAAGCTCATGCAGCCGTGTGTTTGCTACAGACATAGTCAGCAGATACAAGGAATTGGGATATGACGGCATAATTGTTACCGACCATTTCAGTGCATCTCAGTTCGGCCATCACGGCGAAACATATGAAGAACAGGTTCAGAAATATCTTTCGGGATACAGAGCCGCAAAAGAATTTGAAGATGAAAAATTCCATGTTATTCTCGGAATGGAACTCCGTTTTCTTGAGAATGACAATGATTACCTTGTTTACGGCTTTGATGAGGATTTTGTTATTGCAAATGACCTCACCAAATTCAATGACCCCAAGGAATTCAGACCTTTTGCCGAGGCAAATAATCTCATCATTTTTCAGGCGCATCCTTTCAGAATCGGTATGACAGTTACAGACCCTGAGATGCTTGACGGTGTTGAGGTTTATAACGGCCACGGTGACCACTATTCAAGAAATACGGTTGCCAACAAATGGGCAGAACTGCACAGTCTCCGAAAGCTTTCGGGTTCCGATTTCCACGGAAATCTTTCACTTGAACCCGGCGGAGTTTATTTTGATGAATATTTAACCGATTCAAAGCAGGTTGCCGATGCGCTCAGAAACGGCAGATATTCCCTTAAAATTTTTGAAAAATAAAAAAATTACCGCCGAGGATATCGGCGGTTTTTTGTCAGAAGAACTGATCTTTGCCCTTTTCCAGTTTGTTCACAAGTCTGTTCATTTCCTGCTTTGAGCGAACCGAACGCGAAAGTTCAATGATTTTCTTGCGCTCGTCTTCACTCAGATGAGAGAAAGTGTTCATTGCATTTTCACTGCGGGAAAGAGCCATTCCGAACCCCTGCGGCATACCGTTAAAATCAAACATATTCAACACCTCATTTTTATTTTTACTGTCCTGACGGCATATATACATTTTATCATTCTTTTAATTTGTTAATATTATGTATTTTATCTTGTTTTTAGCAATTCAATGTGATATAATACAATAGATTATTTGTTTGTTGCAAACAGACAGGGAGGGGTTATATGAGATACAGAGAATTCGGTGCAACAGGTGTTGAAGTTTCCGTTCTCGGCTTCGGTTGCATGAGACTGCCCGTAATTGACGGCAACGGAGATAATATTGACGAAGAAAAAGCAATCGCTCTTGTGCGACACGCAATTGATAACGGTGTTAATTATCTTGACACGGCTTATTTTTACCACGGCGGCAACAGTGAATCGTTTGTCGGAAAGGTAATCAAAGACGGTTACCGCAACCTTGTTTATCTTGCCACAAAGCTTCCTCTCGGTGAAATCAAGTGTGAGGAAGATGTTGAAAAAATATTCAATACTCAGCTTGAAAGGCTCGGAGTTGACAGTGTTGATTTTTATCTTCTCCATGCAGTCAATAATGATTCGTGGGATAACAAGGTGGTTAAGTTTGATGTTCTCTCAAAGCTTGAAAAACTTAAGGAACAGGGCAAAATAAAGCATCTCGGTTTTTCATTTCACGATGATTTGTGGGTGTTCAAAAAAGTTATCGATGCCTATGACGGTTTTGAATTCTGTCAGATTCAGTTCAATTACATTGACACCGACTATCAGGCAGGTATTGAAGGGCTTGAATATGCGGCGTCAAAAGGACTCGGTGTTATTGTTATGGAGCCTTTGCTCGGAGGCAAGCTTGCCAACCCTGCAGAGTGCGTGAAGACTCAGCTTTCCGCTGAAAAATCTCCCGTTGAGTGGGCGCTGGATTTTGTCTGGAACAGACCCGAGGTTGCAATGCTTCTCAGCGGTATGGGTTCAATGCAGATGGTTGACGACAATATGTCTTATGCCGATGTCGCTCAGGTTGGTATGCTTTCTGAAGCGGATCTTGATATGCTTTCTGAGGCAAAGAAAGCCTTTGATGCAATGAATCTTGTTCCCTGCACGGGTTGTGAATACTGTATGCCTTGTCCCGAGGGAGTTGAAATTCCCAAAGTATTCTCAGCGTTCAACAAAATTTCCGAAGGCGGCAGAAGACTTGTCAAGGAAATTTTTCCCGATATTGAAAGCAATGCTTCTCTTTGCAAAAAATGCGGCAAGTGCGAAAGTGCCTGTCCTCAGCATATAAAGATAATCGACACATTGAAAATGGTCAGAGACAAATTCTGATGAGGTGATATTATGAAAATTCTTTTTCAGGGTGATTCAATTACCGATGCCGACAGAAACCGCGAAGATTATCATGAGCTCGGAAACGGATATCCTCTTTATGCGGCGAAATTCATACGCGAAGAAAACCCCGATATGGAGTTTGAATTCGTGAATCTCGGCATAAGCGGAAATCAGACGATTGATTTGATTAACCGACTTCAGAGTGATTTCATTGATATTCAGCCCGATCTTGTTTCAATTCACATCGGTGTTAACGATACATGGCACAGAGCGACTAACCGTGCATGGCTCGGCAATGATGTTTTTGAAGCAAACTACCGCAAAGTGCTTACTGAAATCAAGGAAAAGACAAATGCAAAAATACTTATTATTGAGCAGTTTTTGCTTCCCGTTCCCGATAAGGAATATTTCAGAGCTGATCTCAACGGCAAGATTGATGTTGTGCGTAAGCTCGCAAGAGAATTTGCGGACTACTATATTCCTCTTGACGGTTTGCTTGCTCAGGCTTGTGTCGGTCAGAGCTGTTATCATTGGTCGGATGACGGTGTTCATCCCAATGCAAACGGCTCCGAATTTATCGGCAGAATTTATGCTGATGCATTCAAAAAAATAATAGCAAAGTAAGGCGATAAAAGTGAAAGGATTAAAGGGTGTTCTGAATTATATTTTTGTTGACGGACTTTCGGGAATGGCTCTCGGTTTGTTCTCAACTCTGATTATCGGAACAATTCTTGAACAGATAGGCGGCTTTGTTCCGGGAACAATCGGAACATACGTTATTCTTGTTGCGGCGGTTGCAAAATCGCTCACGGGCGCGGGTATCGGCGTTGGTATGGCGTTCAAATACAAGATGACTCCTCTTGTGGGTGTTTCTGCGGCGGTTGCAGGTATGGTAGGAGCTTTTGCTTCAAAACTTATTGCAGGTGCCGTTGTTACCGATGCAGGTATGCTTTATTCAGGTCCGGGCGACCCTTTGGCTGCGTTTATAGCCGCGTTTTTCGCAATTCAGGCGGGCAGCCTCATCAGCGGAAAAACCAAGCTTGATATTCTGCTCACTCCCGCGGTTTCGATTATTGTCGGCAGTGCGGCAGGCATATTCATCGGACCGCCCGCATCAAAAGTCACAACTTACATAGGCGATATTATCAGCTGGGGAATGGAGCGTCAGCCCGTTCTTATGGGCATAGTCGTTTCTGTTGTAATGGGCATATGCCTCACTCTTCCCATCAGCTCGGCGGCAATAGGTATCATCCTCGGTCTTTCGGGTATTGCAGGCGGAGCGGCAGTTGTGGGCTGCAGTGCTCAGATGGTTGGATTTGCAGTTGCAAGTTACCGTGAAAACAAATTCGGCGGTCTGCTTGCACAGGGTGTAGGCACATCAATGCTTCAGATGCCGAATATCGTAAGGCATCCGCAGATATGGATTCCGCCGATTATCACAAGTGCAATCCTCGGTCCCATTTCCTCTGCCGTACTTAAAATGGAGTGTTATGCTTCGGGTGCAGGCATGGGTACATCCGGTCTTGTGGGTCAGTTTATGACCTATTCCGCGATGGTTGATTCAGGTGTCAGCCCTGCTGTCACAATGATCGAAATCATTGTTATGCATTTTGTTGCTCCTGCGCTTATAACTCTTGCAATATCAGAGTTTATGCGCAAAAAGAAGTGGATAAGCTTCGGTGATATGAAGCTTGAAAATAATTAAGCAATTTAATTTGGAGGTTAAATTTATGGCAAAGAAATTTACGGCAATTCTTCTCACACTTGCTATGTTGCTTTCAGCATTTGCAATTCCCGCATCTGCCGCAACAGAAGTAACATCCGACTTTGAGCGTGGCTTCTACCGTTTCGTGGATAACCTGCTCGACACACTCGTAACAGGTATTTCCTACATGATTGTTGAGCCTCGCGGCTGGGCAACTGTTGATACCTATGAGTCCGAAAACTTCTATGAAGGCAATGATTTCATCGATGAGCCTGCAGAGAATGCAAAGTGGACTCTCGGCTATGCAAATGCATCCATTCTCACAGGCAAAGAGCTTGAAGAAGAGCATTATGTTGGCGGCAGCCTTTCAGTCACAAAGAAGCTTGCTGACGAAGTAAGAGATGACCAGAAGGTAAGAACAATTGCTGTTTCAGACGGCAGAGGTATCACTATTTTCTCATCAATCGACACATTCGGTCTTGCAAACAACGAAGTAAGAATCATCAGAGAAAAATTCCAGGCTTATGCTGACGAAAAGGGTTATGATATTAACAGCATCAACATTTCTGCTCTTCATCAGCACAGCTGTGTTGACACATTCGGTCTTAACGGCGATATCATCGGCGCACTCTTCACCTCATCATTCAAGAATCTTTTCGGAATGGAGCTTGCAAGCGGTAAGAATGCAAACTACATGGAAAACCTTTACAAAGTAACAGTTCAGTCAATGATTGATGCTGTTGAAGGTATGGAAGACGGCAATCTCTACTACGGCACAGTTGATATCAGCGAATACATCAGAGATAAGCGCGCTCCCAAAGTGTTTGACGGCAACCTCAACAGACTCCGTTTTGTTCCTGCTGCAGCAGACTCAATGGAAACATGGCTCATCAATCTTCCCATTCACTGCGTAGGTAACGGTGCTGCAGGCACAATGCTTACAGGTGACTATCCTTACTACATTGAGAAGTATCTCAACGAAAATGAAAATGCAAACTTCATCCAGATTCTCGGTGCAGAGCTTGCAGTTTCATCAGAATATCCCGAAGTTCTTGATCTTGACCCCGAAATTATGGCTGAATATAATGACGAGGGTTATGCTCGCCTTGCTGCTTACGGTGAAATTCTTGCAAAGGCTGCAGCATCAATCTCAAACGATGTTGCCGTTGCTCCCATCCTTAACATCAGACACGCAGAATTTCTTGTTCCCATAAAGAACAGTATCTTTAAGCTTGCTGCAAGAGGCGGTTTGCTCACAAATACTGTTATCAAGGACGGCCTTGATGTTTACACAGCATCAGAGCTTGGCTATGCAGAATTCGGCACAAATCTTGCGGTTGCAATCATTCCCGGTGAGCTTGCTCCCGAAATCGCATACGGCGGTGCAATCACAGCTGCAGAATCATGGGACGGCACAGAATGGAACTATACACCATTTGCTGATGCAACAGATAAGAATCTCCTTGTGTTCGGTATCACAAATGACCAGGTTGGTTATATGATGACAGATAATGACTGGCGTTCATACCTTACCGAAAACGAAGAAATCGTTTCAACAGGTCCCGAAGCAGGTGCAGTTGTTGCTGCAACTTATCTTGAACTTTTCAACGAAGTTAACTGATTTTAACATATGCCCGTAATACGTATTACGGCGCTGAAACAGAAAGGCGGTGATTCCTTGGGCAAAAAGTCAACAATAAAATATGCGTTCAAGGAAACCGATTTTCTGCTTTTCCTTCTCTGTTTAGCTACAACCGCTTTCGGCGCGCTTATGGTTTCAAGTGCCACAAGAAACGAGGCAATTGAATCGGGAGATATTATCAGCCGTGACTGCCTTGTTATGGTTCTTGCATCGGTTGTGGGTATTCTTATAGGTATATTTATTTCTTTTCTTGATTACGATGCAGTTGTGGGTCTGGCGCCGTTTGTCGGCGGATTCTGCGTATTATTGCTTCTTTCACTGTTTATATTCGGTGAGGGAACGGATGACAGACCCGAGGCTATATGTTGGATTCCGATTATTAAAACTGACAGCTTTACAGTCAAATTTCAGCCGTCAGAACTTGTCAAAATCGGCTTTATGGTTACCTTTACCGCCCATATTGAAGCGGTAAAAGACAATATCAACAGCCTCAGAAATGTTATTTTGCTTGCGGTTCATGCCCTTGTTCCCATAGGTATCATCATTCTGACCGATGACCTCGGTTCCGCAATTGTTTTTGCACTGATGTTTGTCGGCATGATGTTTGTGGCAGGTGTAAAAATGCGTTATTTTGCCGTTGCTTTCGGCGCAATAATAGCGTTTGTTCCGCTTCTCTGGTCGCAGTTTCTTGCTCCTTTCCATAAAAGACGTATTCTTGCGATTTACTATCCATCGGCACTCAGCGAGGAAGTTTACAGAGATGTTGTTTATCAGCAGCAAAGAGGCCTGAATGCAATCGGTTCGGGGCAGTTCTGGGGAGACGGACTTTTCAAAGGCACATATACCCAGTCGGCGGCCGGCGTTCCCGTTAATGAAAGCGATATGGTTTTCACTGTTGTGGGTGAAGAACTCGGTTTTATCGGTTGTGTTGCTTTGCTTGCCGTTCTTGCACTGATTGTCGCAAGAATAGTGAAAGTGGGCAAAATGTCCCGAAACCTTACGGGAAGCATGCTTTGCTTCGGCGCGGCATTTATGATCGGCGCACAAACCGTTATCAATATCGGTATGTGTCTTATGCTTTTGCCGAGTATCGGTATTACGCTTCCGTTTATGAGTGCGGGCGGTTCGTCCAATCTCTGCATCTATTTTGCAATCGGAATCGTAATGAGCGTATATCGCTTCAACTGTAACCGTAATCCTGTTAATTTCAGACTCACAAGGGTCAGCACACCCTTTGCAGAAACTTAATTTAACTCTGAACAGAGGCAATGCGTGAGCATTTGCCTCTGTTTTTTCAATATATTGGCTTAATTTTCTTGACAAATCACCAAATGTAGTATAAAATTATTGTAATTATGATTATTTGGTGAAATGGAATTTTTACTAATAAATTATTGAATGGAGTGGATTTTGAAAGTGAGTGAGAATATGATTCAGTATGTTGCCGATGCATGCAACGGTAACATAGATGCAATTGCAAAACTCTACACCAAAACTTTAAAAGCATCCTATTTCCTTGCAGAAATTCTTTCAAATGACAGCCGTGAAGCTGTTGACACCGTTAAAAAGGCTTATGCGAGAGCTTTCTGCAACATCGAAAAGCTTAAAAAGCCTGAGGCATTTGAGATATGGATGAAGCAGAATGTTGCTGCAGTATACAAAGAAAGCAAGAAATTTGTTTTTTCGGATGCAGATGCGGGCGCGGTAGAAAATTCATCAGAATTTCTTCCTGAAAGCGTGCTTGACGATTCTGAACTCAGCGAAAAGGTTATGAATGCGGTTTCTGCACTCAGACCCGAACTCAAGACTGCGCTTGTTCTTCATTATAATAACGGTATGCCCGTTCAGATTCTTGCAAAGTTCCTCGGAGTTTCAGAAAGCACCGCAAACGCTCTTCTCGGAAAAGCAAGAGCAAGTGTTCTCAGTGCATCAGGTGTAGCTGCGGATTCAACTGCAGCGGCAGGTGCACTTCCCGTTATCACAAGACTCTTTCAGCGAATGGCAACCGAGGTTGTTATCGAAAACACAGATGTAAGAGATATTTTTATTTATGTAACGGATGAATTCAAGAATTCAAAACCTGTACAGCCTGTTGTTGAGGCCGATGCCGAACCCGAAAAGGAAGAAGAAACAAAGATTGAAGAAAACACAGCTTCAGAGGAATCTGTTCAGGACGAGCCTGCCGTTGAGGATGCACATCCTGAAGAAGAACCTGCAGCTGAAAAAGAAGAGCCTGAGGCAAGCAATGTGATTATGTTCAGCCAAAAGATAACAAAACTCTTTGGCGAGGATCAGCCTGCAGCAGAGTCTGAGGATGATTCATCAGGTGTTGCTGAGGATGAACTCAAGATTGAAGCAGATGAAGAGGATGTTTCTGTTCCTCAGTTCACAGTTTCTGATGAAGTTGTTGAAGAATCTGCATCAGATGTGGCTGTAAGCAATTTTGGCGGAATTTCAATTGATGAGGAGCAGGACGCTCAGGCTGATGAAGTTCAGTCTGAAATAAGAGAGAAAAAAGCAAAAGTACCTGCAGTTCTTACAAAGCTCAATCCCAAAACAATCATAATCGCAGTTGTTGCGCTTGTCGCACTCATTGCGCTCATTTTCGGCATTTCCAAGCTTGCAGGCAGAAATGATAATCCCGATGAAGCTGCATATGTATGGCAGGCAGGCGGTTTTGCAGAATGCACAGAGCTTGGTTATCTTGACGAGAATGCAGCTTATTTCAAATCTGCAACAACAGGCAAATACGGTCTTATTGACTATAGCGGTAATGTTATTCTTCAGCCCAACTACGATGGCTTCAAGCGTTGCGGAAGCGGCAGGGAATACACAGACAGAGACAGCTATCATACTCTCGTTGTTATCGGCAACGAAGAGTTCGAAATCAGCGTTGCAAACGGCGTTGTGACTATTTCAGAAAATGCTCATCTTTATCATTCCGTTCCCACAGAGGAGCTTGAAGGCGTCAAATATGATGAGCGTGACCGTTATTTTGAAGGCTACGCAGCCGCAAGAAAGAACGATAAATGGGGTTATGTGAGCCAGGAAAAGGATAAGAAAGTTATTCCTTATGAATATGAGGCAGTTAATGACCTCACACCTGGCGAAACATCATCCTGTGACTATTGCCGTCCCGTAACAGGCGGACTTATTGCTGTTAAAAAAGACGGAAAAATGGGTATAATAAATCTTGATAACGATGTTGTTGTGCCTTTTGAATACAGCAACATCATGCCCGGCAGCAACGGTGTTTTCATCGCTTGCAAAGACGGTGTATGGGGCGTTATTCTTGTCGGCGATGCAAAAACAGTTTTCAAGGGTGTTAACATTACTGTAGAAACACTTCCTCCCGAGGTTACCGACACAAGCGAGGAAGAATCACTTGGTAAATACAAGGTTGTTTCCGATGACGGTGCCAATGTCAGAGAGGGTGTTGGTTCAGATTATGATGTTATCGGTGAACTTGACTACGGTGATATCGTTATCGGTTATTCAACAAAGAAAGCCGACAACGGCAACAGATGGCTCCAGATAAAGCTTAACGGCGAATACGGCTGGGTAGCAATGAATATGCTTGAGCCTGCCGAATAAATCATGAGAGCATCCTTTGCTGTGATTGCTTGACAATTGTCGCAAAGGTGATATAATACTAATCAGTTAATATTAAAAGCGCTGACGGAGAATAATCTGTTGCTTGCTTCACAGAGAGACGGCTGAGCTGCTGAAACAGCCGTTAAGCATAAAAGCATCAGAGTGCCGCTCCCGAGCTCTGCCGTGAAGAACGGCGGCGTTACCTTGCGTTATAAAGGAATGAGTGGTGCAGTCTGCACAATTTGGGTGGTACCGCGGCGAAAGCCGTCCCATATCCGAGTTGTGATTCTGCACCTTTTTTTCCTTATTAATCAGAAAAATCAGGGTCAAAATTGCCCTTCAGGAGGAATTTTTAATTATGAAATGGACAGGTCTTAACGAATTAAGAGAAAAATATCTCGCATTTTTTGAGTCAAAGGATCATCTGAGATTGCCCAGCTTCTCACTTGTTCCTCAGGGAGATAAGAGCATTCTGCTTATTAACGCAGGTATGACTCCTATGAAAAAATACTTTACAGGTGAAGTAACTCCTCCCAGAAACAGAGTTACAACCTGTCAGAAGTGTATCCGTACACCTGATATTGAGAATGTAGGTAAAACTGCACGTCACGGCACATATTTTGAAATGCTCGGCAACTTCTCGTTTGGTGATTATTTTAAACACGAAGCAACCGCTTGGGCTTGGGAATTCTTCACAAAAGTTCTTGAAATTCCCGAGGAGCTTCTTTATGTCAGCGTTTATCTTGAAGACGATGAAGCTTATGATATCTGGACAAAAGAGGTTGGCGTTGACCCTTCGCATATGGTTCGCTTCGGCAAGGAAGATAACTTCTGGGAGCACGGTGCAGGACCTTGCGGCCCCTGCTCGGAAATTTATTTTGACAGAGGCCCTTCAAAGGGATGCGGCAGCCCTGACTGTAAGGTAGGCTGTGAATGCGACAGATTTATCGAAGTATGGAACCTCGTTTTCACACAGTTTGAAAATGACGGTAAAAATAATTATACCCGTCTTGCAAATCCCAACATCGACACAGGTATGGGTCTTGAAAGACTTGCCTGCGTAATGCAGGATGTTGACAACCTTTTTGAGGTTGATACTGTTCGTAACATTATGAAACACATTATGGAAATTGCAAAGCTCAATTACCATGATGATGAAAAGAAGGATATCTCACTCCGCGTTATTACCGACCATATCAGAAGCACAACATTTATGGTTGGTGACGGTGTTCTTCCCTCAAACAGCGGCAGAGGCTATGTTCTCAGAAGACTTCTCAGAAGAGCTGCACGTCACGGAAGACTTATCGGTATTGACAGACCCTTCCTTGCAGAAGTATGCGATACCGTTATTGCTGAAAATTCAAATGCATATCCTAACCTTGTTGAAAAGCAGGATTATATCAAGAAGGTTATTTCAACCGAAGAAGAGAGCTTCTATAAGACAATTGATTCAGGTCTCGGTCTACTCAATGAAATGATGGAAAAATCCGAAAACGGTATTCTTTCGGGAGAAGATGCATTCAAGCTTCAGGATACTTACGGTTTCCCCATTGACCTTACAAAAGAAATCGCAAACGAAAAGAACATGACTGTTGATGAGGAAAAATTCCGTCAGCTTGTTGAAGAAGCAAGACTCAAGGCGAAAAGTGCAAAGAGAAATGCCGCGGATTCAGACTGGAGAAACAACGGTGTTTCATTCAAGGATATTGCAAAAACAGAGTTTAAAGGTTATACAGAAAACAACACAGAAGCTGAAATTCTTGCTCTTGTTTCAGAAGGCGAAAGAAAAGATTTTATCAACGATGGTGACAGTGCGGTTATTGTTCTTGATAAAACTTCCTTCTACGCGGAAAGCGGCGGTCAGGTTGGTGACACAGGTGTAATCAGAATCGGTGACAGTGTTTTTGAAGTTACAAACACAACAAAAGACCCTGACGGCGCATATCTTCATCACGGTGTACTTTCAGGTGACGGCATCAAGATTGGTGACAAGGTTGTTACCGTTTATAACGCAGAAAAAAGAAACTCAATTATGAGAAATCACACTGCAGCCCATCTTCTTCAGGCGGCTCTCCGTGAAGTGCTCGGCACACATGTTGAGCAGGCAGGTCAGCTTGTAAATGATACTGCGATGAGATTTGACTTCACTCATTTTTCTGCACTTACTGCTGAGGAACTTGCAGCAGTTGAAAAGAAAGTTAATGAAATCGTTCTTTCTGCACTTCCCGTAACAAGCACTGAAATGCCCATTGAAGAAGCTAAAAAAGCAGGTGCAATGGCTCTCTTCGGCGAGAAATACGGTGATGTTGTGCGCGTTGTCAAAGCGGGCGAGTTCTCAACAGAGCTTTGCGGCGGTACTCATGTTGACAATACAGGCAAGCTTGGTCTTTTCAAGATTGTTTCAGAGTCATCCGTTGCCGCAGGTGTGCGCAGAATTGAAGCTGTAACAGGCTACGGTGTACTTGAGTATATCGCAAAGAACAATGCACTTATCGCAAATACAGCAGCTTCTATGAAGCTTGCAAATGTAAGCGAACTTGATAAGAAAGCAAATTCACTTATGAATGACCTTAAAGCAAAGGAAAAGGAAATCGAGCAGATTCGTTCAGAACTTTCACAGCTCAAGACCGGTGATCTTATGGGCAATGCTGTTGATGTGAACGGTGTAAGCCTTGTTGTTACAACCGTTGAGGGTGTTAACCCCGGCGACCTTCGTTCAATGTGCGATAAGGTCAAGGAAAATGACAATGCAGTTGCAGTTATCTGCGGCATAAACGGCGCAAGCGCAAACTTTGCCTGTGCCTGCGGTAAGGATGCAGTTGCAAAGGGTGCACACGCAGGCAATATTGTTAAGGCTGTTTCAAAGCTTGCAGGCGGTTCAGGCGGCGGCAGACCCGACAGTGCAATGGCGGGCACAAAGGATGTTTCAAACATCGCTGCTGCTATGGATGCAGTTGTTGAAATCGTTAAGGAAATGATAAAATAAAGAGGAAGTGTTTAATATGGATTGCATTTTCTGTAAAATAATCAGCGGTGAAATTCCCACAACAAAGGTCTATGAGGATGATAAAGTTATTGCATTCAACGATATCGAGCCTCAGGCACCCGTGCATATTCTTATAATTCCTAAGGAGCATATTAAATCAGCTGCAGAAATCGATGAAACAAACAGCGGACTTGTTGCCCATGTTTTTGAGGTTGCAGCAAAGATTGCAAAAGAAAAGAATCTTGACGGCTTCCGAATCGTCAATAACTGCGGTGATTCCGCAGGTCAGACAGTCAAGCACATTCATTTTCACCTTATGAGCGGCCGTGATTTTGGCTGGCCCGCAGGTTAATAGGGGGGAGCATTATGTCAGAATATTACAGAGTTGATATAGCGGGCATGGAGCGTGATTTGCTCCGATGCCCAATCAGCGATAAGCTTGATATTGCCGCATTTATTCTTTTCGGCGATGTTGAGATTACCGTTCATTCCGCACAGAAGCTTCTCGAAAGACTTCCCGAGTTTGATTATATTGTCACTCCCGAGGCAAAGAGCATACCTCTTGCTTATGAAATGGCAAGACAGAGCGGGAAAAAGTATTTCGTTGTCCGCAAAAAGGCAAAGCTTTATATGAAAGACCCCGTAACGGTAAATGTCCGTTCAATCACAACTGCGTCCGAGCAGACCCTTATCCTTGATGGTGTTGAGGGTGAACAGATAAGAGGCAAGCGCGTTGTTATTCTTGATGATGTTATCAGCACAGGCGAGTCTCTTAAAGCAGTTGAGGAGCTTTGTGCAAAATTTGATACAAATGTTGTTGCAAAAGCGGCAGTTCTTGCAGAGGGCGATGCCGCTGAAAGGGATGATATCGTATTCCTCGGTGTGATTCCTCTTATTGAAAAGTAATATCCAAAGGAAGTTGCAAAATGGCAAGACCGTATGCCGTAATTGGTTTTACGCTGTTTTTTGTAATGGCCCTGTTTTTTGAATTTGAAATCGGAGTGACGGTAACTGCTCTTGCAGTTTTTGCCGCCGCTCTGGTTGTGTGTCTGGTTGTCAAAAGTGTAAGGCGTAACAGAACATTGCCAGTTATTTTTGTTTCTGCGGTTGTTGCGTGCTCATTGCTGATATGTGAAAATGCTTTTGTCTATAATCCTGCAATGCAGTATGACGGAAAAACAGGATGCACAATCAAAGCCGAAATTACCGATATGCCTGAAATAAAATACGGTAATTATTATTACATGGCAAATGTTTTTGAAATCAGCGGCGAGAGCACTGATGTTGATATCAGACTGGTGTTTTCTACGCCTCCCGAAATTGAGCCTTATGATGTCATTGAGGGTGATTTTAATGTTTTTGCTTTGGGTGCTTACGATGAAAGCTTTGCGGAAACATATAAGGCACGCGGTGTATTTTTGGGTGCATATCCTGCAAATGATGACTATTTCGTTTATAATATTTCCGACTCAGAAAAGCCTTTTATGAAAAATGTTATTGATTTCAGAGAGGGGATAAAGGCGGCGGTTTACAGGATTATGCCCGATGAATGCGGAGCGCTTGCTCTTGCTCTTCTGATTGGCGACAAAGCAGCGTTGCCGGACAGAATTTATTCTGATTTCAATACACTTGGCATATCACACATAATATGTGTTTCGGGTTTCCATCTTTCTTTGTGGGTAATGCTTATACTGAAAATTTTAAAGAAAACCCGATTGAATTTCAGAGTTTGCAATGTTATTGCCGCCTGCGGTGTTGTTTTGTTTATGCTCGTTGCAGGAATGACTTATTCGGTTATCCGCTCGGGTATTATGATGCTTGTATTTCTTGTCGGAAATGTTTTTCTCAGGCAAAGGGAATCTCTTAATTCTTTGGGATTCGCTATAGCGGTTCTTGCTGTGTTTAAGCCGTTTTCCATGGGTTCGGAATCTCTGCAATTATCTGTTTTGGCAACTGTAGGCATTCTTCTTTACGGCCTGTATATCGAACCCGATGTGGTGCAGCTGATTGATAAAATAAAGAACAAGTTTGTTTCGGGAATGTTGCGTAAGGCGGTTTTTCCGTTTATGGTTACTTTCTCGGCAACGGCATTCACATTGCCTGTCAGTCTCGGAATCAACAACAGTTTTAATTTTTTGAGCTTTGCGGCAAATCTCATTGCTGTTCCTCTTGCTGGATGCACAATGGTTTTGAGCGCATTCGGAGCATTTGCAGGTCTGCTTATACCTCTTGAATTCAATCTTCCTGCCTTTGTTTCAAAAATCCTTTGCAGGTGTATGATAGCTCTTTCATCGTATCTTGCAGAGTTTGATTTGTTTGTATTTGGGGTAAGTTCCGATAAAATAGCAATTATTCTTGGCGGGATATTTTTGTTTTGCATTGTTGTTGTCTTTACCTCGGTTTTACGGAAAAATATTTATGCTGTTGCGGCTGCAGTTTGCGCCGTTATGTTTTCACTGTGCTGGGTTACTCTGTCTTTATCAGAGTCAAAAGAAACGCGGATAACGGTTGCGGATTGCGGTAACGGCACAACGGTTTTGGTGAGTACAGGCGGAGAAAATATACTTATAGGCGCAGGGGGTAGTGAATTTCTCGGTGCATCGGTTATCAACGATTTGATTTCTGAGGCGGGCGGGGAGCTTGATGTGGTTTTTGTTCCCCGTGATGAAGATGCTTCAAGTGCATATCTGCGCGGTGTCCTGAACACTTCGGTACCTGACTCGTTATACTTTGACGGGCTGCCTAACGGACTTGATTTAATGGTTACCAAAAGTGAAAAACGCAGTTTTACCGATACGCACATAACCGAAAATATTTTTGTAAAGTCATATAATATCAGAAATAATTATTGTACTTATATAAAAACTGACGATATTTCTGCGGTGATTTGTTTTGATCCGTCATTCGATTACAGCCTTTTACCGCAGGCGTTGAAAAATGCCGATGTGATAATTTCCAGAAGTAATTTTCCTTTCGGAGTGTTTGATTCCGGCAAATCGTTTTATGTTCTCAGCGCGGAAAAAACGAGAGTCGAAAACTTTGAAAAATATTCGGCGTTTCCTGAAAAATCTTTTCTTTCAACGGGCGGAAACGGCAATGTGGTGTTGCGCGCCCTTGACGGTAATCTTAAAGCAGAGAAGGATTGATTCCTCTCGGAAAGGACAGTTATGCCGGCTTTGAATGAATCTGCTTTAAAAGAAAAACTCAGGGAGAATCCCGTGGGTGTTTATCTTATTTACGGCGAAGAAGCTTATTTAAAAAAAACATATGTAGATAAAATCGTTTCAAAAACGGTTGATTCGGCTTTTGCAGACTTCAATTTCCATACTTTTGACGGAAAGGAATGCACTCTTTCGGAGATTTATGAGGCGGCAGAAGCAGTGCCTATGATGGCGGAAACTAAGTGCATTCTTGTTAAGGATTTTCCGCTGGACAATCTTGATGAAAACGGCTTCGAGCAGCTTGAACGCGTTGTCAGAGAAAACCCTGATGACTGTGCGCTTGTCTTTTCGTTCATTGCTTATGAGCCTAAGGGTGCAAAGTGGACAAAAGTTATAAAACTTTTTGAAAAATACGGTTTTGCAGTTAAATTTGAGAAAAAAACAACCGTTGAACTTATCAAAATGCTTGAAAGCGGTGCCAAAAGACGCGGTAAGCCTTTTGCTTCGGGTGTCGCTTCATATCTTATTTCCTGTGTGGGAAGTGACCTTAACACATTGCTTAACGAAACAGAAAAGGTCTGTGCATATGCACAGGATGAATTTGTTCAGAAAAGCGATGTTGATGCGGTGTGCATCAAGAGTCTGGATGCAAAGGTTTTTGATATGATAAAAGACCTTACTGCAGGCAGATTTGACGGTGCTTTCAAGAAACTTTCCGTGCTTTTTGAGCAGCGTGAGGATGAATTTCAGATTCTCGGCGCACTTATTGCACAGTATTCGGATATTTACAGGGCGAGGGCTGCCGTCAAATCGGGCAACCGAGCCGAAATGATTGCCAAACATTACAGTTACGCAGGCAAAGAATTCAGACTTACCAACGCGGCAAGAAGCGGCTCATCTCTCTCTTTTGATGATATCGGCGAATGCATTGAAATTTTGCTTTGGGCGGACACAACGCTCAAGAGTTCCGCACTCAACAAACGTCTTGTGCTTGAACAGACAGTGGTTAAGCTTGCAAGGGTGGGAAGATAACCTATGATTAAAATTAATCAGGCGGTTATTGTTGAAGGAAAGTACGATAAAATCAAGCTTTCCTCGATAATTGACGCGCCCATAATACAAACTGACGGTTTCGGTATTTTCAGGGATAAGGAGCTTCAGCTTCTCATCAGAAAACTTGCCGAAAAAAGAGGTATTCTTGTGCTTACGGACAGTGATTCCGCAGGCTTTAAAATTCGTTCTTTTATCGGTTCGACCGTTGATTCAAAGAACATAATTCATGCCTATATTCCCGATATTTTCGGCAAAGAAAGCCGTAAAACAGAGCCTTCAAAAGAGGGGAAAATCGGCGTTGAAGGCGTGCCTGAAGCGGTGATTATGCAAGCTCTTTCCAATGCAGGTGTGCTTTGCGAATCTGCCCCCGAGCCCGAAAGACCAATAACAAAACTCGACCTGTATGAACTCGGTTTTACGGGCGGTGAAAACAGTGCTTCCAGAAGAGCAGCACTCTTGAAATATTATTCTTTTCCCGAGCGTCTTTCGGCAAATTCGCTCGTGAAAGTGCTTAATTGCGTTACAACTTATGAACGCTTTCTTGAAGATGTGAATGAGATTGAAAAGGAGATGTTCTGATGCTGAGAATAGGTCACGGATACGATGTCCATAAGCTCGTTGAAAACAGAAAACTGATTATCGGCGGAGTTGAAATTCCCTATGAAAAAGGTTTGCTCGGTCACTCCGATGCAGATGTGCTTCTCCATGCAATCGGTGATTCGCTCATGGGTGCCGCGGCACTCGGCGATATCGGATGCATATTTCCTGACAACGACCCCAAATTCAAGGATGCGGACAGCCTTGTTCTTCTTTCGGAGGTTGTGTCTCTGCTTAAGAGTAAAGGCTATTCGATTGTTAATATTGACGCGACTCTGATTGCACAGAAACCCAAAATGAGACCCTACATTGATGAAATGCGCCGTAATATCGCTTCTGCGTGTCTTATCGATGTGAATTGCGTCAGCGTGAAGGCTACAACCGAAGAAGGGCTTGGTTTTACAGGCAATGGAGAGGGGATTTCCGCTCATTCTGTATGCCTTATCAATTCTGAAAATTAATTTTTTGTAAATATATTAAATATTATTTGCAACCTGATGTTCGTTATGCTATGATAATATCATAAGTAAGAAGGGTTGGTCGCGGTATGTCCTACTTTGAAAATTTTGTGGATTTTTTTTCAAAAATTCCGTCAATAAATCTGAAAATAACTGATATTCTGGACATTTGCCTTGTTGCATTTATTGTCTATAACGGCATAAAGCTTATCCGAGAAACAAGAGCTTTTCAGCTTGTTAAGGGTTTGCTTTTGCTCGGCGCAGGCTATCTTGTGATTAATGCGCTCAATATGGAGGCAAGTTCCTATATTTTTGAGTTCGTGTTCAAGAATATTTTCATAATTCTTGTCATCCTTTTTCAGCAGGAAATCAGACACGTGCTGGAGAAAGTCGGCACAAGCAGACTTTCAAGTCTGAGTCATTTTCTTCGGGGCGATAACTCCGAAAAATATAAGACTGTCAATGAGGCCATAATTGAAATTTCAAAAGCTGTGCAAAGGATGAGTGACAGCCATACAGGCAGCATAATCGTTATGGAAAAAGAGCTGCTTCTCGGCGATGTTATCAAAACGGGCAAACCTGTTGATGCCAAGGTAACACACGAGCTTATCGGTAACATATTTTTCCCCAATTCGCCTTTGCATGACGGCGCGGCAATTATCCGTGACGGAAGGTTGCTTTGTGCCGGCTGCGTGCTTCCTCTTTCAAAGAACAGTGAGCTTTCAAGTGACTTAGGCACAAGACACAGAGCTGCTTTGGGTATGAGCGAGCAGAGCGATGCAATGGTTATTGTCACATCGGAAGAAACGGGAACCATTTCCCTTGCAATTGAGGGTGAGCTTCTCAGAAATCTTACCGAAGCTGAGCTCAGAGAGGAACTGATTGATTATATTCTCGAGAGTGTTGACAGTAAGGAAAAGCCTTCCGACAGTGGATTATTCACAAAACTTTTTAAGGGTAAAAAGAAATGAAGAAGAAACAAAGAATAAGTGATTTGTTCTATAACAACAGATTTTTGCTGGTTTTTTCTATTGTTGTCGCGGTAGTATTCTGGCTTGTTGTTGTGGTTGAGCTCGGTGTTGAAGTTGAAAGCACCGTCAAAAATGTGCCTGTTCAGATTGACTACGCAATGGTAGAAGAAAATCTCGGATTAAAGCCTTTCGGTGAAACTTCTTTCAAGGTAGATGTGACCGTGAAAGGTAAAAAGTACATTGTTGAATCAGGCGATATGCTGGATGACCTTGTTGTAAAAGCAAACACCAGTTATGTCAATTCTGCAGGAAATTCCACTCTCAAACTTGAAATCAGCTCAAAGAATTCCAACCCGGCTTACACCATTGTCAGGTATTCCGTTGATGAAATAACGGTTTATTTTGACTATCCGGGTGACAGGGAATTTGTTGTTGTTCCGGAGTTTGAATTTGACGGTAATCCCGTGGCAGACGGTTATCACATCGGCGGATATATTTTCCCCGAGTCAGACACAATCCGTGTAACCGGTCCCGAAACAGAAGTTAATAAAATCAGCAAAGTCGTTGCCAAAGCAGAGGTTAACGGTAACTTGAAGCAAAATGAAACTGTTGACGCAGAGCTTGTTGCTCTTGCGGAGGGCGATGAAACTGTACGTAATATTTCATTCAGCAGAAAGACGGGCAAAATCCGTATCACAGTGCCTGTATATAAAATCGCCGATCTTCCGCTTGGTTGTTCATTTGTCAATAAACCCTCGGATTATGTTGATAATCCGCCTTTTACCGTTTCGATTTCACCTGCAACAGCCAAAATCGGTATACCCGAAAAGAAGCTTGAGGGTATTAATGAATTTGAGATTCTGACCGTTGATTATTCCGAAATAAAAGAAGGTGTAAACGTTTTTGTTGTCAAAGCATCGGATATCACGGGCGGTGTTGTTATCGGAGATGTTGAGGAATTTACCGTTACAGTCAATGTTCACGGAATGGTTTCTGATAAAATTTCGGCACCTCAGAATATCAGCTTTGTAAATGAGCCGACAGGCACAACTGTTGATCTTGTTAAACTTGATTTTTCAGAGATGACTGTTGTCGGACCGTTTTCGTCAATTGAGGAAATAAATGCAGAAAACATTACTGTAACTGCAGATCTCAGCGGTATTTCATCTGATGCCAAGGGGAATCTGACAGTTCCGGTTATGATAAAAGATGACGATTGTTGGTCATACGGCGAATATACAGCAACGGTTTTAATTTCATAACAGAATAATAAGCTTTGTTCAGCCTGCGCGGTTTGCTTCCGTGCAGGCTTTTTTATATATAACAATAAATATTTTATAATTTATTATTGATTTGTATATATATACTGTGTTATAATATCTTGAAAAATAATTTTCGGAAGGGAGAGTGGCGGAGATGAAGACAAGGTTGACTTTTACTGCAGTTCTGATGATTATTTTGTCGGTTCTTTTTTCATCCTGCAAATCTGCAGATTTCATAAAACCCGTTGATTCGCTTCTTACGCCTCCCTTGTACCATGAAGAATACAAATCACTTGTGGACGCTTTCGGCAAGGAAGTCAGCAAAAATGTTGTTTTCTGCAGTCCTCGCAAAGGTGATTACCGTTCGGCGATAATCATTGAAGATCTTGATGCTGACGGCGAAGATGAAGCACTTATTTTTTACCGTGATGAGATTGAGAGCTCTGTTGCGAGGCTTCATTATTTCAAGCTTGTTGATGGAGAGTGGACTTCAAAATCCGATATGAACGGCTACGGAAACGAAGTTGAAAAGCTGATGATAAGCGATATGGACGGTGACGGAAACAGCGAGCTTATAGTTGTCTGGAGTGTATCGGGTGTTACTTCAAGCAACATTATGTCGCTTTACAGAACTTCCTACGGTTTCGATTCATATAAAGAGCTTTCAAACGAGAATTGTTCTGTGTGTGAACTTACCGATATTGACGGCGATTCACGGGACGAAATATTCTATGTCAATCAGACAACATCTTCGGGAATAGTTCAGAGGTCAGCAAAGGCAGTTAGACTGTCAGGAAACAGTGTTGTCATGATGGGCGAAGCCAAGATGGACTCAAACATCAGCAGCTACACTTCCGTTAAAACGGAAAAGGCTTCGGGTGAATCTCCGATGAAGATTTATATCGATGCACTTAAGGGTGACAGTCAGATGATTACCGAGCTTGTTTATTGGGACAGCGTCAAATCCGAGCTTTGTGCTCCTTTCTTTGATGCAGACACCATGTCCAACATCGAAACACTCAGAGACAATCCCGTTCCCAGCACGGATATCAACAATGACGGAATAATTGATATTCCCATTCAGGGCAGGCAGATTGCAGGCGATGATTCATCCGACAAAGTTTATGTGACCGAATGGACGGATTATTCAACCGAAACTCCCGTGGTTGTTTCAAATGCGGTAATCAATTTTGTTGATAACTATATGATTACTCTTAGTGAAGAGGAAGCGGAAAAAATCAAAATTGTTAACTACCGTTCTCAGAATTGCTGGATTGTTTGCTCGGAGAATTCAGACAGCATTCAGACTGAACTTTATTCGGTGCTTAATATTGCTTCGGACAGATGGGCGGAAGATGAATTCAGAGCGTATTTTTCCGTGCTTGAATTTGAAAACAGTGTTATTTGCGCTTATGTTACCGATAACGGTGCCAAGGCAGGAATAACAGAGGATTATGTAAAAAACAGGATCACAAAAATCCCTGCATAAGGAGAAATGAGAAATATGAAAAGAGTTCTTATTGCTGAAGATGAAGCCGCCATCAGAGAGTTTGTGGTAATTAACCTGCGCAGGGGCGGATATGAAGTTACAGAGGCTGAGGACGGCGCCAAGGCACTTGAACTTTACGAAGCCAATGACGGTGATTTTGATGTTGTTCTGCTTGATATTATGATGCCTAATGTTGACGGCCTTGAGGTTTGCAAGCAGCTTCGTGAGCGCAACAAAAATATCGGAATAATTATGCTTACCGCCAAGACACAGGAAATGGATAAAATCACAGGACTTATGGTTGGTGCCGATGATTATGTTACCAAGCCTTTTTCTCCTACCGAACTCGTTGCGAGAGTGGATGCTGTTTACAGACGCGTTGCCATGAATCCCGTCCGAAAGCCTGTGAAAGAGGATATAATCGAACTCGGCGAGTTCAAGCTTAATCTGAGAAGCAGAACTCTGACTAAAAACGGCAGGTTCATTGAACTCACTCAGGTAGAGTTTCAGATGATGGAATATTTTTTCAATAATCACGGCGCGGCGCTCAGCCGTACTGATATACTCAATAAAGTCTGGGGCAGCGAATATTTCGGTGAAGAAAAGATCGTTGATGTCAACATAAGAAGACTCAGAATGAAAATTGAGGATCAGCCTTCCGTACCCAAACATCTCACAACAATCTGGGGCGTTGGCTATAAATGGATAATCTGATCAATTGAAATCAGGCTGAAAGGGGGCGGACAGATTGAAGTTTATGGGTATAACAAAGCGATGGTTTCTCACCGTTGCATCAATCATCATTGTTATTCTTATTGTGGCTTCAACGTTTTTGTTTCTGTCCCTGAGAAGCTATTACTACGGAGTTGCCGATATGGCTCTTGATTCTCACTCCGCCGATGAAGTAGCAACCCAGTTTAATCTTTATCTCGATTCGTCAACAGGCGGATTTGAGGATGCAGGCAGAAACTATATTGACAGCTTTCCCGACAAGGACACCATGGCGGTGTGGATTATCGACAAGGGCGGCAATGTTATTCTTTCAACCAGCGGATTTGAGATTGAAGAAAAGGTTGAAATGCCCGATTTTGTTGAGGCAATCAGCGGTCAGGGCACATCAAAATGGACAGGCAGACTTCCCTCGGGAGAAAAGATAATGTCTTCAACATGTGCCTATAATTATTCAAACGGCAATATCGGCGGCGCGGTCAGGTTCATGGTTTCGCTTGATGCGGTTGATGCTCAGCTCGGCAGAATTGCGATTCTTATTTCCGCAGTGTGTATACTGATGTTTGCGCTTGTTGTTGTTTCGGGAAGCGTTTTCATCCGTTCAATTGTTAATCCCGTTAAGGATATCGGTGAAACTGCCAAAAAAATTGCAGGCGGCGACCTTGCGGCGAGAATCGACCATTATCCCTATAATGATGAAATCGGTGAACTTTGCGCAACAATAAATGACATGGCAACAAAGCTTTCGGAGTCTGACAGGCTGAAGAATGATTTCATTTCAACCGTTTCTCACGAACTCCGTACTCCGCTTACCGCCATCAAAGGCTGGGGAGAGACTCTTCTTCAGATTGATGATACCGACCCTGCGATGACAAAAAGAGGTATGGGCGTAATAATCAATGAAGCATCAAGGCTTAACGATATGGTTGAAGAGCTTCTCGATTTCTCGCGCATGAGCAGCGGCGGAATGAAGCTTAAAACCGAAAAGATCGATGTTCTTGCAGAACTTGATGAGGTTATATTTTCATTCCGTGAGCGTTCTGTTAAAGAGGGTATTGAGGTCGTCTATAATGTACCCGATCTTCCTGCTCCCGCAAAGGCAGATGCTTCAAGAATAAAGCAGGTGTTTATCAACATTCTTGATAACGCTCTCAAATACACAGAGCAGGGCGGCAAAATAGTTGTTTTTGCAGAGATGCCAAATCCTGCAACACTCATTATTACTTTCAGCGATACAGGCAAAGGCATTCCTCCTGAGGATTTGCCTCATGTTAAAGAAAAATTCTACAAGGCAAACACAACGGTCAGAGGCTCGGGTATCGGACTTGCGGTTGCCGATGAAATAATAAGGCTTCACAGCGGTGAACTTACGGTTGACAGTATTCTCGGTGAGGGTACAACCGTCAGAGTTACATTGCCGATTGAACCCGTTGAATATGAATTACCCGAGAGAGAAGGAGAAATTTCCGATGAGCAAAAAGAAATGTAATTATGTGGCTGTCGGCGGACAGGCGCTGATGGAAGGCATAATGATGAAAGGTCCCGAGGGAACGGCAATGTCACTCCGTTTACCTGACGGATCAATAGAAACAACAATGAAGGACTTTGTTTCCGTCAGAAAAAAATATAAAATTCTTAATCTGCCCGTAATCCGAGGCGTTGTTTCATTTGTTGAATCAATGATTTTCGGTTATAAGCTCCTTATGGAATCGGCAGAAAAGACAACTCTTGATATGGAAGAAGAAAATGAGTCAAAGCTTGATAAGTGGATAACCGAGCATTTCGGACCCAAAATGATGGCTGTGATCGGCGGAATATCCGCAGTTCTCGGAGTGGGACTTGCTTTTCTTCTGTTTATGTGGCTTCCGAGTTTTGTGTTTGACCTTGTAAATGATAAACTTGCAGGCGGCGCAATATCTGATTTAAGAGCAATTTTTGAAGGATTGATCCGTGTAGTTATTTTTGTTGTTTATATGGCTCTTGTTGCAAGGATGAAAGAAATCCACAGAGTCTATATGTACCACGGTGCGGAACATAAGACGATTACCTGCTACGAAGAGGGCAAGGAACTGACGGTAGAAAACGTGCGCGGCTGTTCACGGGTACACGATAGATGCGGAACGACCTTTTTATTCCTTGTTATGCTTGTGAGTATTTTGGTATTCTCGCTTGCAAACGTGGTGGCTTTAAAATGGCTTTACACCGATATCGCTTGGGTAAACTCGTTGATTCGAATGGCGTTTAAGTTGTTGTTGTTGCCTGTAGTTGCAGGCGTGTCTTACGAACTCTTGCGCGCGCTTGCGAAAACGGACAGTAAGCTTTTGTTCATCTTCAAAGCCCCCGGCTTACTTTTGCAACGCTTAACCACGCGTGAACCGGCGGACGATATGATTGAATGCGCCATCGCCGCGTTCAAAGCGGTGTTGGATATGGATGCAGACCCCACCATTCCCGAGCGTTCCTTTGCTACCGTGGGTACGATGAGCGACTTGCTCACGGCAACCAAAAAGCGTTTTGCCAAGTACGA
>CALFPM010000148.1 GCA_937919155.1 uncultured Clostridia bacterium | reverse complement strand
GGTTCTCGTTATGGGTGAGATCACAACCACTGCAGAACTTGATATTCCCGGAATTGTAAGGGATGTTGTTAACGATATCGGTTATAATAATGCAGAGTACGGTTTTGACTGCAACACCTGTGCTGTTATGACCGCGCTTGACAAGCAGTCAGGCGATATCGCAATGGGTGTTGACAGACTCGGTGCAGGCGACCAGGGTATGATGTTCGGTTTTGCCTGTGATGAAACTCCCGAACTTATGCCTCTCCCCATTTCACTTGCTCACAAGCTTTGTGCAAAGCTTACAGAAGTGCGCAAAGACGGCACTCTCGGCTATCTCCGTCCTGACGGCAAGAGCCAGGTTACCGTTGAATATGACGAAAATCACAAGCCCGTAAGAATTGATACTGTTGTTATTTCTTCTCAGCACGCTCCCGAAATCGAGCTTGAGCAGATCAGAGCAGATATCATTGAGAAGGTAATCAAAGTTACTCTTCCTGCAGATATGCTTGATGAAAACACAAAGTACCACATCAACCCCACAGGCAGATTCGTAACAGGCGGCCCTCAGGGTGACAGCGGTCTTACAGGCAGAAAGATTATAGTCGATACATACGGCGGCTATGCTCGTCACGGCGGCGGTGCATTCAGCGGTAAGGACCCCACAAAGGTTGATCGTTCAGCAGCTTATGCAGCCCGTTATGTTGCAAAGAATATTGTTGCCGCAGGTCTTGCAAGCAAGTGCGAAGTTGAGCTTGCTTATGCAATCGGCGTTGAACAGCCCGTGTCTGTTTTTGTTGATACATTCGGCACAGGCAAGATTGCAGACACAGAGATTTCTGCAATTGTCAACGAGCTTTTCGACCTCAGTCCTGCAGGTATCATCAAGACTCTTGACCTCAGAAGACCTATCTACAGACAGGTTGCGGCTCTCGGTCACATCGGCAGAACCGATATCGACCTTCCCTGGGAAAAGACAGACAGAATTGAGGATATCAAAAAAGCGGCAAAAATCTGAAAAGGTGAGATTTTATGAAGCTTTCACTTGTAGTTCCTTGCTACAATGAGGAAAAAAATATTCCGCTTTTCTACGAAGCGGTGAAAAAAGATTTTGCGGATGCAGACTTTGAATATGAACTGGTTTTTGTCAATGACGGGAGCCGTGACGGCACATTCAGAGAGTTGCAGAAGCTTTGTGACGGTGACCTGCCTGTGAAAGTAGTGAACTTTTCACGCAATTTCGGCAAGGAATCTGCAATGTATGCAGGTCTGCGCGAATCCGAGGGCGATTACGTAACAATCATTGACGCGGATTTGCAGCAGAGACCGTCAATTGCCCTTGATATGGTCAGGATGCTTGATTCAGAGCCTGAGTATGACTGTGTTGCGGCTTATCAGGACACCCGCAAAGAGAGCAAGCTGCTTGTGTTTTTCAAAAACAGTTTTTATAAGCTGATAAATAAATTTGCAGACACCGAATTTGTTCAGGGCGCAAGTGATTTCCGCACCTTCCGCAGACCTATGGTTGATGCTGTGCTTCAGATGGATGAATATTTCCGTTTCTCAAAGGGTCTTTTCTCCTGGGTCGGATTCAACACAAAGTTTATTCCTTATGAGGTTGAAGAAAGAGCGCACGGCACATCAAAATGGTCGTTCTGGAAACTGTTCAAATATGCAATGGAGGGCATTTTTGCCTTCACAACAGCTCCGCTCAGACTTGCCACAGTGCTGGGTCTTGTAACATCGGCTTTGTCCATAATCTACCTTTTTGTGGTTGTTATTCAAAAGCTTGTATTCGGAATTGATGTTGCGGGTTATGCAACAATAGTTACCCTTATTCTGTTGCTTGGCGGCATTCAGCTCAGTTGCATCGGAATTATCGGCGAATACATCGCAAGAACCTATATTCAGACAAAGGGCAGACCGATCTACATCGCAAAAGATGTAATCAAAAATCATAAATACAAAAAATAAGAAAATCCCGATGAAGCGATTCATCGGGATTGATTTTTATAAGCTGTAAACACCTGATTGCATAACGGCATATTCAACATCTTTTACTCTGAAATATTTGAGAACAGGCTCGTTGAAAATGCAGTAATCGTTAACGTTGTAATCAGTCAGACTGAGAGTTCTTATTTTGTATGAATATGTGTTACAAATAAAAAGTTTGTTGTCGTAAAGAGATATATGAATAGGGTGGCAAAAAGCTTTTTCTTTCGGACTGCCTATGCGGAATTCAATGCGGTTGTGCTTGACGGAATAATTGATGAGTGCGTTGGAATCGGGCACGCAGAACCAGAGGTCTGCACCGTTTGCAACGGGCGAACACGCAGGGTTATCAAGGTGTTCAACAGTTGTTTCGGACACTATTTCGCCCATAGCTCCGAGAATTTTGAACGCTCCGTCAGGATAACAAACGGCTTTTGTGTTTGCTGTGATGTTAACAACGCTGCAGGTAACAAAATCCCTGAGCGTTCTTGCTATGTCAGCGCCGTTTTCGCCGAATTTGGCGTTTATGTAAGTAAGAACGGGAATTTTTTCAAAAATATCTATTTCCTGGTTATAGTTATAAAATGCAACGGCCTCACCGCCATCCGGCAGGGTTTCTTTGCAGGCATAAACAAAGCCCCTTTCAACAGGGACAATATCAAGCAAATCCGCATTAAAAAGTTTTTGCACTTCAGGTTTCCTCCGCAAAAATAGTCCCCGCCAAGCCGTATGCAGCCGATTGTAACCTGCTCGTTAAGCAGGTGGGTGCCGCCCAATGCTTTCACGCTCCCTTCGTCCAATCAGGTTCAGGACCTGACCGGGAGGTCTGCAATCCGTCATCGGAGCTGAGGCTCCCTATTAATGTGTGTTGGGTTACATATTGACTGCAGTCATATCGCACAAGGCAGGGGTAAAAACTATATATTATTCTTCAAAATCAAACATATCAGCAAGTCTTTCTTCGAATGCATTGCCGACTTCATTGAATTCCTCGTCATCTTCGATGGGGCAAAGGTAAGTTTCACCGTTTTCTTCCTCGACCTTAAGAATGATGAGTGCGTTGTCATCTTCAGTTATTTTGTCGGGTGATTCGGGCAGGGGGAGCAGAGCCACATATCTGCCGCGGTCTGTTTCGATTCTGTCAAGTTCTTCGAAAATATGCTCTTTTCCGTCTTCGTCAACAATGCTGACGATATCGGGTGTGTATTCTTCGTTATTCATAGGATATGTTCCTTCCTTGTTTTAATGCATCTATATTTTAACCATAATTGTCGCTTTAGTCAATAGCAAATAAAGATAAGTGCATTTTTAATAAAAGTTATAAACATTCATCAAAAAAACTATTGACAAGTGCTAAAATATATGATATATTAAAGTCGAGGAAAGGAACAGGAGTTAAAACAAAAAACATCAAAACCCTCCGATGAAGCAAATAAAAGCTTGTGCAGATGCTTCCGATTTCCTCTTGACCATATATCACAAGCCAAAGGTCAACAAGTGAAAAAAGAAAGGCGGCGATACCCGATGTACGATGTAGCACATCAGCTCACAGCCGCAACATCCGATAACTGAAAAAGCGGATTTTTAAAGGTGAAATCAGATGAATTTTCTACGTCTGCAATGATCCGATATGCCGCATTTGAAACAAATTAACTGTTTGAAAATCGGATTGCGGTTGTGGGCAAGGAAAATTGAATAATATGAAATCAGACCGTACTTTGAGTGCGGTCTTTTTGTTTTATTGGTGAACAGATTTTGCGCCGAATCATTTATATATTTTCTGTCTTATTTTACCATTCTCTTTATATATTTTATCTTGAAAAAAATATATATAAGTGTTATAATAATAAGATATTGAAAGGATGATTGTATTTGAGACGCAAAAAGTGGGTAGTGACAAAGGGTAACAAGGATTTAGCGGCGCAGATAGCTCAGGAGCTCAGCGTTGATCCTTTTGCCGCTTTGCTGGCTACTTCAAGAGGCTTTGACAATATAGATGAAATAAATGATTTTTTTGACCACGATGCCCCTTTGCAGCTTTCGCCGCTGTCCATTGCCGATATGAGCAAGGCAGCAGAAAGAATAAACAGAGCCATTGATGACTTTGAGCTTATTTGCGTGTTCGGTGATTATGATGCCGATGGTGTAACCGCAACAGCTCTGCTTTATTCTTACCTTGAAACAAGAGGTGCAAATGTAATCCGTTACATTCCTGACAGACTTACGGAGGGCTACGGTCTCAACATTCCCGCAATTGAAGAGCTTGCAGGAAGGGGAGTCAAACTGATTGTAACCGTTGATAACGGTGTTTCCGCAATAGATGAGGCAATCCGCGCCAAGGAGCTTGGTGTTGATCTTATTGTTACCGACCATCACAAGGTGGGTGATGTGCTTCCCGATGCACTTGCGGTTGTTGACCCTCACCGCAGTGACTGCCCCAGCAGTTTCAAGGAAATGTCGGGCGTAGGTGTTGCTTTCAAGCTTGTGTGCGCCCTTGAGGGGGACAGCGGAGATATTCTCATTGAGGAATACGGCGACCTTGTTGCACTGGGAACAATCGGCGATGTTGTTACTCTTACAGGCGAAAACAGAGTTATGGTGCGCAGAGGGCTTGCGCTTATCAATGAGGATCCCAGACCCGGAATCAACGCGCTTATGGAAATTGCCGGAGTGGGAGATAAGGTGTTCACCGCTTCAACAGCGGCGTTCACTGTATGCCCGAGAATCAATGCGGCAGGCAGAATCGGCTCTGCCAACAAAGCGTTGGATTTGCTCCTTTGCGATGACGATGAAATTGCTCTCGACATTGCAGGAGAAATAAACAGAATGAACACGAAACGTCAGCAGACCGAAACAGATATTTTCGCTCAGGTGCAGTCAATGCTTTCATCCGGTTCGGATATTCTCAATGACAGAATTATTGTTGTTGACGGTGAAGACTGGCATCAGGGCGTTATCGGAATTGTTGCCGCAAGGATAACCGAAAGATTCGGCAGACCCTGTGTGGTGATTTCCCGTGACGGTGAGGATGCAAGAGGCTCTTGCCGAAGCATAGAAGGATTTTCCATCTATGACGCAATTGAAGCTGTTTCCGATTGTCTTGACCATTTCGGCGGTCACACATTGGCTGCAGGCCTCGGACTGAAGTCATCGAGAATAGAAGAATTCAGACGAAGAATAAATGAATATGCATCGGATAAAGAAATGCCGTTTGCATTGCAGAAAATAGATTGCCGTCTGCTTCCGAATTCAATTGGACTTGATATGCTGGATTCAATGAGTCTGCTTGAACCTTTCGGCGCAGGCAATCCTCAGCCTTGCTTCGGTCTCTTCGGAGTGAAAATTGATGAGATTGCAGGTGTTTCTGACGGCAAGCACGTGAGAATGATTGTTTCCAAAAACGGCGCAAGAACAGGCGTTGTTTATTTCGGAATGGCAGAAAAACGCTTTCCTTTCGAAAAAGGCGATATTGTTGACCTTGCCGTTAATCTTGACCGTAACATATATAACGGCGAGGCAAGAGTTTCGGTGATTGTCAGAGCAATCAAGCCTGCGCTTACGGATGAGGAAAAAGTACTTTCCGCCATAAGTCTTTACGAGAAATTTTCAAGGAATGAGAAACTGTCATCATCAGAGGCGCTTTCAATTCTGCCTGACAGACAGCTTCAGGTGGATGTGTTCAAGAGTATAAAAGCAAAGCCACTCAGGGACAGATATTACGAAGCACTTTGTGTGCGTATCGGTGATGACGGTTCAAATCTTGCAAAGATAAATGCGGTTGCGGATATAATGCTTGAAATGGGCATTCTTGAAGCAGATGAATATGATACCGTAAGGGTACCGATGAATCCGCCTAAGGTGAACCTTGAGGATTCTGAAATAATGAAGCGGATCAGAAGTTACATATAGAAATCTCTTTTTGAATTGAGAGAAGGAAAATGTTATGAAGGATTTTAAGAAAAAAAGTGTGTGCACAGGTTCAACGCCCGATGAGTGTATGGAAATACTTTTCGGTCTTATCGGTGACAACTGCACTGAAAATGAGCGCCGAGACATTGAAAAGGCTTATCAGCTTGCCAATTCCGCTCATGAGGGACAGAAGCGTCTTTCGGGTGAGCCTTATATTATGCACCCCCTGAGCGTTGCCATAATTCTTGCAAGTCTGGGTATGGATCAGGCTTCCATCATTGCGGCACTTTTGCACGATACCGTTGAGGATACAACCCTCACACGCGATGAGGTTAAGAAGGAGTTCGGAGAAACGATAGCCGACCTTGTTGAGGGTGTTACCAAAATCGGCAAGGTGCCTTTGCAGACAAAGGAAGAACAGCAGGCAGAAAATATCCGCAAAATGCTCATTGCGATGTCAAGGGATATCAGGGTTATAATCATTAAGCTTGCAGACCGCCTTCATAATATGAGAACACTTATGTTCAAACCCGAGCAGAGACGCAGGGAGATTGCCCGAGAAACAGGCGAGATTTATGCGCCCATTGCGCACCGTCTCGGTATCAGAGCTATCAAGGAAGAGCTTGAGGATTTGTCCATCAGCTATCTTGATCCTGTTGCGTATCACGAAATTGAAACTTCTCTGGAAAATCAGAGCAAGTCGAGAAATGAATTCCTCGGTGATATCAAGGAGAGAATCGGCGCAAGAATGGAAACGGTTGTTTCGGGTGCGCATGTAAGCGGTCGAATCAAATCTGTTCACGGCATATACCGAAAGATGTATATGCAGAACAAAAACTTTGATCAGATTTATGATATTTACGCCGTGAGAATAATTGTTGATACGGTTATTGACTGTTACAACTGCCTCGGCGTTATCCACGATATGTTCAAACCTATTCCCGGCAGATTCAAGGATTATATTTCAACTCCCAAGCCCAATATGTATCAGTCACTTCACACAACCGTGCTGGGAAAAGAGGGTATTCCTTTTGAAGTGCAGATAAGAACCTGGGAAATGCATCATACCGCTGAATACGGTATCGCAGCCCATTGGAAATACAAGCTCGGCATCAACGGCACGGCAAAATTCGAGGAGCGTCTCACCTGGATAAGACAACTGCTTGAAAGCCAGAGTGATACCGAGGATGTTGAAGATATTGTTTCAACAATCAAAAGCGACCTTGTGCCTGAAGAGGTGTTTGTGTTTACGCCCAAGGGCGATGTGTTCAGCCTGCCGATGGGTTCAACTGTTATTGACTTTGCATATGCCATTCACTCTGCAGTCGGCAACAAAATGATTGGTGCAAAGGTTGACGGCAGAATCGTTCCGCTTGATTACAATGTCAAAACGGGCGAGATTGTTGAGATTATGACCTCGTCACAGCAGGGCAAGGGTCCCAGCCGAGATTGGCTTAACATTGTCAAAACAAGTCAGGCGAGAAGCAAAATCAGACAATGGTTCAAGAAAGAACGCAGAGAAGAAAATATTGCAGAGGGTAAAGCGCAGGTTGAGCGCGAATTCAAGCGCAACTTCATCCGCCTGAATGAAGCCGAGTTCAATGAATTTATTGAAAAAATGGCAGAGCGTCAGCATTGCAAAGATGTTGACGATTTCTATGCGGCAATCGGCTACGGCGGAATTTCGCTTATGCGCCTGATGCCCAAAATCAAAGAAGATTATGCGAAACTCAATAAAACAGAGCAGCCTGTCATCGCGATTGCACCGACAAAGAAACGCACAAAGAGCAAGGAAGGCGTTGTTGTTGAAGGTATCGACAATTGCCTTGTCAAATTCTCACGCTGCTGCAATCCTCTGCCCGGCGATGATATCATAGGCTTTATCACGAGAGGGCACGGCGTTTCGATTCACACAAAGAAGTGTACCAACGTGCCTGATGATATCAGCAAGGCAGGCGAACCCGACAGATGGGTAAAAGCATACTGGGATACAACCGTAAAAGAAGAATTCAAGTGCACTCTGCAGCTTTATTGCCTTAACAGAATCGGACTTCTTGCGGATGTTTCAAGCCTGCTTGCAAGTATGCGCATTATGATTAACGACATCAGCACCCGCAACACAAAGGACGGCAGAGCAATTGTTATGGTTACGGTTTCCGTTAACGGAGTTGAGCATCTCAATTCTCTTGTTGCAAAAATTGACAAAATAGACGGCGTTCTCTCAATCGAAAGGTCAGGTATATAAATGCGTGCAGTAATACAGCGAGTCAATAAATCCTCCGTCAGCGTTGACGGTGAAATAAAAGGCAGTGTCGGAAAAGGGTATAACATCCTGCTCGGCGTTATGGACGGCGATACCGAGGCGCAGGCGGAATTGCTTGCCGCCAAGGTTGCAAAGCTTCGTGTGTTTGAGGATGAAGCAGGTAAAATGAACAAAAGTATCACCGATATCGGCGGAGAAATCCTTGTTATTTCGCAGTTTACTCTGTGTGCCGACATAAAGAAGGGAAACAGACCCTCATTCACCGATTCGGCACCACCCGATGAAGCTGACAGACTTTACCGTCATTTCTGCGCCGAACTTCTCAAAAACGGAATCGGCAAGGTTGAAACGGGTGTTTTTGCGGCGGATATGAAAGTCGAAATAGAAAATGACGGCCCCGTCACCATTGTTATGGATACGGACATATGGTGCAAAAAGTAATCGGAGGATACAGATGAAAATATTAACCCTTGATCTGGGTCACGAAATGTTTGCGAACTGCTATATGCTTATTGATGAAAAATCAGGCGAAGCGGCAATTGTTGACCCTGCGTGGTATGTTGAAAAATTCAATGATATTCTTGCGAAAAACAACGCAAGTCTTAAGTATATTTTGCTCACTCACGGACATTTTGACCACATTTTCGGTGTGCACGGTCTGAAAGAGGCAACAGGTGCAAAGGTGGCAATCCATTTCAAAGATGCGGAGCATCTGACTGACCCGAAAAAGAGCCTTGCAGAGGGCAATATGCCCGAGTCTCAGCAACCTGTAACTGCAGATATACTTCTCAAAGAGGGAGATATTATTACTCTCGGTGAGGAAGAAATAAAAGTGATGAGCACCCCCGGTCACACAATGGGCAGTGTGTGCTACATTATAGAACGTGAAAAAACAATAATCAGCGGTGACACACTGTTTTGTATGACCGCAGGCAGAACGGATTTCCCCGGCGGAAGTGATGAACTTATGATTGCTTCACTGAAAAGGCTTATTGCTCTTGACGGCAATTACAGAGTTCTTCCCGGTCACAACAGAGAAACCACTCTTGAAAGTGAAAGAACACGTAATTGGTATATCAGAAGGATGGTAAAATAAGTGATATTAAGGATTTTCGGCCACGATTTTCATTATGAGTGTGAAAGTCTGTGCAGGGTTTATTACCCCAACGAAAAAATTAATATAGTTTATGATGAAAGCGGAGAAGACGAGAAAGAGGTCATAACCTGTTGCGAATCGGTTGACGGCGGAAACCTTATTACCGTTAAAGCAGTTATTGACGGCGAATGCCGTGAAACGAGTGCGGTTGTTAATGCGTCTGATACAGAAACGGACGAAGAAATGCGTGACAAATGCGAACTGAAAACGGCACAGCTTATTTTTAATGTGTTGTCGGATATAACGGGTTATACTCCGCCCTGGGGCATCCAGACAGGTGTGCGCCCCTCAAAGCTTGTCCTGCGTCTTATTGAGGAATATGGCGAGGCGGAAGCAAGACGCTATTTCACGGAGGAATTGCTTGTTACGGAAGAAAAGGCAGAACTTGCATTTACCGTTGCTGCGGCGGAGCAGAAGATAATTGATTTGTCGCAGGATAAATCGTTCAGCCTTTATGTTTCAATTCCGTTTTGCCCGTCAAGGTGCAGTTATTGCTCCTTTGTTTCTCATTCAATCGGCAATGCAAATGCAAGAAAGATTCTTCCCGAGTATCTTGAAAAGCTTGCGGAGGAAATTGAAATTACGGGTGAAATTGCATCGGAGTTGGGTCTGCGTCTTGAAAGTATTTATTTCGGCGGCGGCACTCCCGGTGTGCTTGAAGCACCGCAGATGGACAGGCTTCTCGGTGCAATCGAAAGAAATTTTGACCTTTCAACTGTCAAGGAATATACCGTTGAGGTCGGAAGACCCGATACGGTAACTCCCGAAAAATTAAGAATATTGCGCCTTCATAATGTTGGCAGAATCAGTATAAATCCCCAGACCTTCAATCAGCAGACTCTGGAGCTTATCGGCAGAAATCATTCCGTTGAGCAGTCGGTAAAAGCCTATCAGCTTGCAAAGGCATACGGCTTTGACAGCATAAATATGGATCTGATCGCAGGCTTGCCCGATGAATCCTTTGAAGATTTTTGTTCAAGTGTTGACACGGCAATTTCCCTTGCTCCCGAAAATATAACCGTGCATACTCTTGCTCTGAAACGCTCTTCCGATCTTAATGCATCGGGAGCAGAAGTGGCAGGCGGCAACACCGCCAAGAAGATGCTGGAATATGCATCGTCACGGCTTTCAAAATGCGGCTACAACCCTTACTATATGTATCGCCAGAGCAAGTGCGTGGGCAATCTTGAGAATGTTGGTTGGAGCAAGACGGGTCATGAGTGCCTTTACAACGTGTTTATGATGGAAGAATGCCACACCGTGCTTGCGGTGGGCGCGGGAGCGGTCATAAAACTCTGTGAACCCGGAACACATAATGTTGAACGCATTTTTAATTATAAATATCCCTATGAATATATTTCCGGTTTTGACAAAATCAACGAACGCAAAAACGGAATAAAGAGCTTTTATTCGTCATACTAAATTTAAATAAGCGATATAGTAGGTGATATAGTATGAACGAAATTTACACTTGCAGGAAAATCAACTGTCTTGCACTTGAACCCCGAAAATTTTTGGAGGACAGTTCAAATAATTATCATCGTGCGGCAGATGATGTTGCAAAAAAGATTTTTGCCGATGAAAACAAAAAGATTGTGATGCTTGCGGGCCCGAGTTCATCGGGAAAAACAACAACGGCATCCATTCTTTCTCGCGGAATAAGCAGACTCGGCGGCAGGGCATACACCGTTTCTCTCGATGACTTTTATCATCCCAGAAGTGTAGGTTATCCCCTTGATGAAAACGGTAAACCCGATTATGAATGTGTTGAAGCGCTTGATGTTGAGCTTATCCGTTCAAAGCTTGCGGAGCTTGTTGAAACAGGCAAATCAAGACTCCCTGTTTTTGATTTCAAATCAGGGGAAAGAATAAATGATGCAAAAAGCATTGACCTTTCGGAAAACGACATTATAATAGTTGAGGGTCTTCATGCACTTAACCCCGTCATAACAGATAACCTGAGCGATAAAAATCTTTTCAGAATTTATGTCAGTGTTTCTTCAAGAGTTTATGATGATGGCGGAAATGTTTTGCTCTCGAAGCGTGACTTAAGGTTTGTGCGCCGTATGGTGCGTGATTTCAGGTTCCGTTCAACATCCGTTGAGCGCACTTTTGAAATCTGGCAAAGCGTGATGAGGGGAGAGGATAAATATCTTTTTCCTTTTGAATATCTTGCGGATGTGAAACTGAATTCTTTCCATCCCTGTGAACCATGCGTTTTTTCGGAAAGAGCAATGCAGCTTCTTTCGGAGGCAAAAAAATCGGAATATGCCGAAAAAGCAAAATCACTTTCAGAGAAACTCGGCCTTTTCAGAAATACAGATTATTCTTTGCTGCCTGCAGATTCACTTCTGCGTGAGTTTACGGGCGCAGATTAAAGGAGTGTGAGCCGATTGGCTACAGAAAAAAAACAGTCAGTTTTAAACGGCGCAATGATGCTTATGTTTGCTGTGGTGCTTGTTAAGCTTATAGGCGCATTGTTCAAAATTCCGCTTACGGATATGCTCGGTGCAACGGGCAGAGGTTATTTCAGCGCCGCTTACGAGGTGTATACACCCATTTTTGCAATTTCAATGGCAGGTCTGCCTGTTGCGGTTTCAAGAATGGTTGCAGAAAATGTTGCTCTCAACAAACACCGCGAAGCAAGAATGGTTTTCAAGGTGTCACAGCGCATATTTACCGTTGTCGGTATTGCAGGAACTCTCATTCTTCTCGTTGCGGCTTATCCCTATTCATATTTTGTCGCAGGTATCAAAAGCCTTCCTGCAGTTATTTGTGTTGCGCCCTCAATCTTTTTCTGTTGCTATATGTCGGCATACAGAGGTTACTATGAAGGTCTGAGAAATATGACACCCACGGCAATTTCTCAGGTTATTGAAGCTCTCGGCAAGCTTCTGATAGGTCTTGCTCTTGCAAAGATTGTTATTTCAGTGGGTGAAGGTCAGTATGAAGCAGGAATGCTCGCTTCGGGCAATGCAGGTGCAACCGTTTTCGGCACTGCGGTTGTGAGCGATACCGAGGCAAACAGCGTTATTCTTCCCTGGGCGGCAGCTGCGGCGGTAATGGGTGTAACGGTCGGCTCAATATTGAGCAATGTGTTCCTCATCATATGCTATAAAGTCAAGGGTGACGGTTTCACGAGAGTTCAGCTTGTGAATTCGCCCAAGTCAGCACCTTCAGATGAACTCGCAAAAACAATGATTAAGATTGCCGTTCCTATGGTTATCAGTTCTCTCGTTCTCAACATAACCAACCTTGTGGATACGGTAACAATCCAGTCCCGTCTTATGGCTGCTCTTGAGTCGGATTTCAATGCGGTTCTGCAGATGCACGGCGAGGCGTTCAACAATGCCGTCAGCCTTTCAAGACTTAATCTCAATGACCTCAAGGAAGTCCGCAGTTATCTGTGGGGTTCTTACGGTATGGCGCTTGACTTCAAGAATCTTGTGCCCACAATCACAATTCAGCTTGGTGTAAGCGCTCTGCCTGCTCTTGCGGCAGCATGGGCAACCAAGGACAAGAAAGCCACCAAATCAACGGTTGAAACCGTTGTCAGAATCGGAATGCTTATTGCACTGCCTGCAGGCATCGGTATGGCGGCGCTTGCAGAGCCTATCCTTACGGTTATTTACGGCAGAGGTTCAAGCTCCGATGCTATTTCCGTCGTTACTCCTATCCTTATTGCTTACGGACTTTCAACCCCCATTATGGCGATTTCAACCCCCACAACCAATATGCTTCAGGCAATCGGCAGAACGGATATTCCCGTCAAGTCTGTTGTTGTGGGTGCAATATGCAAAATAATCTGTAACTTTATTCTTGTGGGAAATCCCAAGATGAATATTTACGGCGCGGTAATCGGCACTGTTCTTTTCTATGTCGTTATTGTTGCCTGTAACTTTGTTTCACTTCTTAAGATATCCAAGGTTAAAATCCGTTGGAGTTCAGTTTTGGTGAAGCCTCTCATTTGCGCGGCTCTTTGCGGCGTAACGGCGTTTGCGGCGAACGGATTGCTTAACAGAATTTTCCCTGCGGATACATCCGAAAGTATTCTGAATATGGGCACTGTTTCGGCTGGTATTGCAGTTGTTCTTGCGGTTATTGTTTATGCGATTTCCCTTCTTCTTATAAAGGGTATTGCCCGCGAAGATGTATTGGTTTTGCCAAAAGGAGAAAAAATTG
Source organism: uncultured Clostridia bacterium (assembly GCA_937919155.1). Lineage (GTDB taxonomy): Bacteria > Bacillota > Clostridia > Oscillospirales > Acutalibacteraceae > CAG-177. The sequence continues at coordinate 11,193 of CALFPM010000148.1, read as the reverse complement.
CAAAAACCCTTGAAAAATATGGACTTTTAGGTTAGAATATATAGCAAGGTCTGCGGAGGTTGTTGAAAATGGCGGATTTTGAAATTAAAAACAGCTATAATGTTCAGGATTTGCTGGAGATAATGAGAATCCTCAGAGCCCCCGGCGGCTGTCCCTGGGATGCAGAGCAAACCCACGAAAGCATAAAGAAAAATCTTATTGAAGAAACCTATGAGGTAATAGAGGCAATCAATAAGAAAGACAAAGAGCTTTTGTGCGAAGAACTGGGCGATTTGCTTATGCAGGTTGTGTTCCATGCTCAGATGGAGCAGGAGACAGGTGCTTTTGATTTCAATGATGTTGCTGACGGCGTGTGCAAAAAACTCGTTGAACGCCATCCTCACGTTTTTGGTGAGGTTAAGATTTCAGGTGTTGACGATGTGCTTACCAACTGGGATGCAATCAAAATGAAAACCAAAAAGCAAAAGACAACAACCGATTCAATGCTCAGTGTTCCGAGAGAATTGCCTGCGCTTATGCGTGCAACAAAGCTTCAGAAAAAGGCGGCGGATGTCGGCTTTGATTGGTCTGATGTTTCGGGTGCGCTGGATAAGCTTGAGGAAGAGATTGCAGAACTCAGACAGGCGATTGATAATAACGATGGCACTAATATGACTGAGGAGCTTGGAGATGTTCTGTTTTCCGCGGTCAATGTTTCAAGATTCATCAAGACTGATGCGGAGGAAGCACTCACAGCAGCAAGCGACAAATTTCTTTCCCGATTCACAATGGTGGAAAAGCTTGCCGCAGAGCGCGGAATAGATATGAAATCCGCTGAACTTGAAGTGCTTGACGCCTTGTGGGACGAGGCAAAGGCAAACCAAAATAATTGAATATGAACACCTTTCGGTGTTTCATAAATAGAAAATCAAAAAGATTGGAGTAAAGAAAAATGAATAAGACAGAACTTGTAAACGCAATTGCAAAGAACGAAGGCATCGAGAAGAAGTGCGCTGAGAAGGCAGTTAACGCTGTTGTTGCAGCTATTTCAGATGCTCTTGCAGCAGGTGAAAAGGTTCAGCTTATCGGCTTTGGTACATTCGAAGTTCGTGAGCGTGCAGCTAAGGAAGCTCGCAACCCCAGAACAGGCGAAACAATCAAAGTTGCAGCTACAAAGGTTCCCGCTTTCAAGGCAGGCGCTGCTCTTAAGGATAAGGTTGCAAAATAAGTTTGTATTCATCAGGGGCTGCTTTTTCGGCAGCCCCGTGAATTTTTTTCGGAGTGATTAACTGTGCGTCTTGATAAATATCTTAAGGTATCAAGAATAATAAAAAGAAGAACTGTTGCGAATGAGGCTTGCGATGCAAAGCACGTTACGGTTAACGGCAAAGTGGCAAGAGCATCTTATGATGTGAAAGTGGGCGATATAATCGAAATCACATTCGGTGCAAACACAAGCCGCTTTGAAGTGCTTAATGTCTCGGAACATGCAACTAAAGAAAGCGCTGCACTTATGTTCAGACAGCTTTAAAAAAGTTCATATTGAAGCCTCCTTTTTCATATGATTGAATGAAAAGGGAGGTTTTTATTTATGGCAGATGAAAAAAGAAATCCGGCAATGCCCCATAATCTTGTGCTTGAAGACAGACGGCTTCTGACCGTATCCGGCGTGTCGGATGTGGACAGCTTTGACGAAGAAACCGTCATTGTTTTTACTGAACTCGGAGAACTTACGGTGCGAGGAACAAACCTGCACATCAACCGGCTCAGCGTTGAGGTGGGGGAACTGACTGTTGAGGGAAACATATGCGCTCTGATTTATTCGGAAGATACACCCAAAAGCGGCGGTTTTTTCAGCAAGGTATTCAGATAAATGATTTATATTCAGGGTATGGCGGAGCAGACGGAGATATTTTTTTACTCACTGGGTTTCGGTTTTTTGCTGGGTATTCTTTATGATGTGTTCCGCATTTTGAGACTGATTATTTCCCGTTCAAAAGCTTTTGTCCTGTTTATGGATTTGCTGTATTTTGCAGTTTGTTCATTGCTGATTTTTTGCTTTATGCTAGTTGCCGACAGCGGCAAGGTCAGACTTTACACCGCGGGAGGTCAGCTGATAGGCTGGCTGATTTATTATTTTTCTTTAGGTACGGTTGCAATCCGATTGACTAACGGAGTGACTGCCTTTTTACGAAGAATAATTCGCAGGATTTTCGGCAAGGTGAGGAAGCTTTTTGCCAAAGTATGGAGAAAAACAGGCAAAATGGGTTCTGAATGCAAAAAAATTGTAAGAAAATCTGATAAAAAAGTAAAATTTAACTTGCAAAAGTACAGACATATAGTGTATAATCTATACGGTTATATAAAAAAACAAAATTATTCTGAAAAGGAAAAGAATGATGGCTGTTAAAACAGAGAAAAACAGAAAACGCAGTGTCATCCTCACCGTGCTTTTTTGCGCACTGGTGTGTTACTTCGTTGCGACTTTTATCAGCCTTCAGACAAAGGTCAGAGCACAGGAGAGAGAGGTTGCTCAGCTGAAGAAAACCTATCAGCAGCAGATTGATGACAATGCAGAGCTTCAGATGATTATTGACAGCGGAGACGAAGCTGCCTACATTGAAAAAATCGCAAGAGAGCAATACAACTATGTTATGCCTGACGAGAGAGTATATTACGACTCAACAGTGTCATAAACCGATGTCGGTTCAATATATTTTATAATTTAGAAAAGGGAAGGATTTTTTTACCGTATGCAGATCGAAGAAGGAGCAATAGTCAGCGGAAAGGTTACCGGTTTAACCGATTTTGGCGCATTTGTTGAGCTGGAGGACGGAAAAACCGGAATGATACATATTTCCGAGGTAGCCGCAAATTATGTTAAGGATATCAGGGAACACGTTTCCGTGGGTCAGGAGGTTACCACAAAGGTTATTTCAGTTACACCTGACGGAAAAATCAGCCTTTCAATCAGAAAGCTCACAGAGCAGCCCAAGGAGCAGCGTCCTCAGCGCCCTCAGAAACCCAAGGGAGAAAGGCGTGCACCTCAGGTCTGGAACGGACAGAAGAGCAGCGCTCCTGCAGAAGGTGCTAAACCGTCCTTTGAAGATATGATGGCCCGTTTTAAGCAGGTCAGCGATGAAAAAATGACCGACCTTAAGAGAGCAAGCGATTCAAAAAGAGGCAGCGGCGGCTACAACCGCAGAGGCAGCAAATAATTGCTTTGCTGATTAACACCGAATTTTCAAACGGGAGCGTCAGGCTCCCGTTTTTTGTTGAGGAAGCACTATGCGTGAAATAAATTTAAGTATTGTTGAGCAGGCTGTGCGCGATTTGTGCATCGAATCCAACAAGCATTTGCCTGCAGACCTTGAATCAAGGATAAAGGAGTGCGGTGCCTGCGAATGCAACGAACTCCCCAAAAGCATAATGAAATCCCTTGAGGATAACATAAACGCCGCAAGAGAGCTTGATATCCCCATTTGTCAGGATACGGGAATGGCTGTTATCTTTGCCGAAATCGGTCAGGATGTTCATTTTATCGGCGGTAGTTTTGAGTCGGCGGTCAATAAAGGTGTTTCAAGAGGATACACTGAGGGATATCTCAGATGTTCCGTTGTGAAAGACCCCTTCAGGAGAGTTAATACAGGCGACAACACTCCTGCCGTTATACACACCCGTATTGTGGACGGAGATAAGGTGAAAATCACTGTTGCTCCCAAAGGTTTCGGCAGTGAAAATATGAGCTGCCTGAAAATGCTTACACCCTCTGCAACGAGAGAAGATATAATTGATTTTATTGTTTCTGCCGTAAGGCAGGCAGGCAGTAATCCCTGCCCGCCCATGGTGCTCGGCGTGGGAATAGGCGGCACATTTGAACAGTGTGCATTGCTTGCCAAAACAGCGCTTTGCAGAGCTGTGAGCGAAGAAAATAATGACGAATTTTATTCTGCAATGGAGAGAGAAATTCTTGAAAAGGTCAATGCCCTGGATATCGGACCTCAGGGCTTTGGCGGCAAGACCACCGCTCTCAGCGTTGCAATTGAAGCGGCACCCACTCACATAGCGGGTCTGCCTGTTGCAGTTAATGTTGGTTGCCATGTCACAAGACATGCTTCGGTTATCCTTTAATTGTGAAATTTATACAATTACAATAATTTTTTCAAAATAGTCTTTTCTTTTTTGTGAATATATGCTATACTGAACTTGAGGTAAAACACCTCAATAGCTTAAAAAGGGGATGACTATATGAAAATCACAATTATTGGTCGCAAGTGCTCACCCAGAGAATCTTTCAAAGAGCATGCAGAAAAGAAGCTTGCCAAGATTGAGCGCTTTTTCGGCTCCGATCTGGAGGCGAAAGTAACTGCAACCGTAGAAAAGTCATCACAGTCTGTTGAAGTCACCGTTAATAATAACGGAATGATTTTCAGAGCCCAGGAAAGAGCTGAAAATATGAATGAAGCTCTCGATAAATGTGTTGACACCCTTATCAGGCAAATCAGAAAGAACAAAACCCGTATCGAGAAAAAACTCAGAGCTGCAAGCTTTGATGCCTTTGCCGATGAAGCAGAGGTTGCGGAAGAAGTTGAGTTTGAGCTTGTGAGACGCAAAACAGTCAGCCTTAAGCCTCAGAGTGTTGATGAAGCAATTCTTCAGATGAATCTGCTTGACCATCAGTTCTATGTTTTTCTTGAGGAAACAAGCGGTGAAATTGCTGTTGTTTATAAGCGCAATGACGGCGGCTACGGCTTGATTACGCCTGATGTTGAATAAAAGGTCCGAATGAATAACATTTAGTTTTTTGTCGGCGGGAATCGTATTCTCGGTTCCCGCTTTTTTTAATGATAATTCGGAGGAAGAAACCTGATGAATATTAACTTCGTAATACCCTGTCTGCTTGGAATGGAATCACTCATCGCAGGCGAACTCAAGGACTTGGGCGCACAGAATGTTGCAGCTGAAAACGGCAGAGTTCTTTTCAGTGGAGATGAAAATATTCTTGCCCGTGTCAATATCTGTTCACGCTTTGCGGAAAGAGTGCAGATTCTTGTCGGTTCCTTTGAAGCAAGAAGTTTTGAAGAACTTTTTCAAGGTGCCAAAGCACTTGCTTGGGAGGAATGGATTGGCTCTCTCGATGCATTCCCCGTTAAGGGATATTCAATTAATTCCGCTCTTTTCAGCACCCGTGACTGTCAGGCAATAATCAAAAAGGCAGTTGTTGAAAGACTGAAATCCAAATATAAAATTGAGTGGTTCGAGGAAACGGGTCCCGTTCATCAGATTCAGTTCTCCATTATGAAAGATAAGGTTTCGCTTCTTATCGATACATCGGGTATGGGTCTCCACAAGAGAGGATACAGACTTGATGCAAACGATGCCCCGATCAAAGAAACTCTTGCGGCGGCACTTTGCAGTCTTTCCCACCTCAGACCTTACCATAAGCTTTATGACCCTATGTGCGGCTCGGGAACAATTCTTGTTGAGGGCGCAATGATGGCGGCAAATATTGCCCCCGGTCTTAACCGCAGATTTTCTGCAGAGCGTTTCGGTGCAATCAACAGAAATGTGTGGGAAGAGGAAAGAGAACGCGCAAGAAGTCTTGTCCGTCCCTGTGATGATTTTATGGCTTTCGGTTCGGATATTGACCGCAGAGCAATAGATATTGCAAAAGTCAATGCTGAGAGGGCGGGAGTTGCCGATAAGATTCAGTTTAAGGTTGCGGATGTTTCGAAGTTCAAACCCGAAACCGAAAGAGGAACGTTGATTTGCAATCCGCCTTACGGCGAAAGATTGCTCGATATCACCGAATGCGAGGCAATTTATAAAATGATGGGACAGGCTTTTGAACAGAAAAAAGGCTGGTCTTACAGCATAATCAGTCCCGATGAAGAGTTTGAAAAAGCTTTTGGCAGGAAGGCAGATAAAAGACGCAAGTTATACAACGGCATGATTAAATGTCAGTTATTTATGTATTATAAATAATGAGAGGAAGTAAATTATGAAACATATTTTTGTCATCAATCCTGCGGCAGGTCAGGGAAAGGTTCTTGATTTTATCAGACCCAAAATTGAAGAAGTTTGTCAGAAGTATTCACTCAACTGCGAAATCCACGTTACCGAAAAAGCGGGTGAGGGAATTGAGTATGTAAGAAACAAAGCTGCGACAGGTGAGGAAATCCGTTTCTATGCTTGCGGCGGTGACGGCACTCTTTATGATGTTGTAAACGGTGCTTTCGGTCATAAGAATGCACAGGTTGCCGTTATTCCTCTGGGTTCGGGCAATGACTTTATCCGACTTTTCGGCACAAAGGAAGAGTTTCTCAATCTTGATGATCAGATTAACGGTGTTCCCGTTGAATTCGATGTAATCAAATGTGATGATGAAATTGCAATCAACCAGTGTTCAATGGGTATGGATGCTGAAGTTTGCGCCATGCAGGGCAAAATCAAAAAGTTTCCTCTTGTAACAGGTGAGGGCGCTTATTACATCGGCTGCCTTTACGCAATTATCCGCAAGTTCAAGAACAGATTCACTTACAGCATTGACGGCGGCGAGAAGAAAACAAAGGATTGCCTTTTCTGCTTCTGCGGCAATTCAAGATGGTATGGCGGCGGATTTATGGCGGCACCTCTTGCTCTGCCTGAAGACGGACTTCTTGATTTTGTTATTGTTGAATCAAGAGTCAGCAGACCCAAGCTTGTTACTCTTCTTAATAAGTACAAGAGAGGCGAGCACCTTGATTGGGATATAACCGAATTCAAGAGAGGCAAAAAGCTTGTTATCCATAGCGACAAGCCTGCGGCTGTTAATGTTGACGGTGAAATCAAATATGTAACCGATACATCATTTGAAATTATTGAAAAAGGTATAACATATGTTGTGCCTGCAAACTCAAAGTTCCTTGTTGAAAGAGAAAAGAGACTTGCTGATAAATGATAAATGAACAGGCGGAGGGCATAAACCGCCCTCTGCTTTATTCTTTGGAGATTAATATGAGAAACACTAATGAAATAAGATTCAGACCAAACGGCAAGCTGATTATTATGCAGGTCAGCGACCCTCAGGATATGAAATATGTGCGTAAAGCAATGGTGAAAATGCTTGATAACGCATATGACAAAATCAAGCCCGACCTTGTTGTTTTTACAGGTGACAACATTCTCGGTAACCATTTGCTTGACGCCCGTTTCGGCAACAAGCAGATTGCAAGCGGCAAGGCGGCAACACTCAGCGTGATGAAAGATTCTATTCATCATATCTGTGCCCCTCTCGAAAAACGAAAAATTCCTTTTGCGATGATTTACGGCAATCATGACGATATGAATGCGGTTTCAAAGGATGAGCAGGCAGATATTTACCGCAGCTATTCAATGTGTCTTCCTATGAATACACGCAACGGCAAAGTTGATTGCGACACTTATAATATCCCCATTTACACACACGATGGCGATAAGCCTTTGTTCAATCTCTGGATGCTTGACAGTGCGTGGTATGACAAGGCTCAGGACAAGTGTTTTCAGGCAATCAAGCCCGAAACCGTTGAGTGGTATAAAGCCGAAAGTGCAAGGCTTGCCGCGGAAAACGGCGGTGTGCCCGTGCCTTCGCTGATGTTTGCTCACATTCCTCTGCCCGAGATAATGAATCTCGTTGAGCCTTGCGGACCCGATGCCCCGGGCGCAGTGCCCTGCAAAGACGGTTGGTGTAAGCTTAAGGACGGAGTGAGAGGAAAAATGGGCGAGAGTCCCTCCATTCTTGAAGAAACATCAGGTCTTTTTGAAGCGGCGCTTGAATGCGGAGATGTTAAGGCAATTGTTTCGGGTCACGACCACAGAAATTGCTTTGAAGGCAAATACAAAGGTATTGAATTTATTCAGACATCCTGCGCATCTTTCCGCTGTTACGGCGATCATACAAGAGGCGTAAGAGTTTTTGAGATTGACGAGAGAAATCCCTCGGATTACATTACATATTTCTTTAATTATGACGAACTGTGCGGCAGAAGTGCAGGTGCAAAGCTGAGATACTTCTGGGATGCAGATGAAAAAGAAAAGCAGAAGTTCACCTTGCTTGCAGGCGCGGCTGCAGTGACTGCAGGTGTGGTTGGTGCCATACTCAAAAAGAAATAAAAACGGAGTTGAATAAAATGAAAAAATTTGTTGCGGTTCTGCTTGCTTTGCTTGTTGCATTTTCGGCAGTTCTGCCTGCTATGGCTACCGAAAATGAAATTCCTCAGGAGTCTGGGAAAAATGATACGGTTGCAACCTTGTCAATTTGCTCTGCAATTTATGTGTGGCCCATTTCGGGACATACCTGGATTTATGTGCATAATGAAAGCGATGAACCTATTCAGGTGGGTCATTATACCGTGCCTGTCGGTCAGGGCGTTTCGGTAGGCGTATTCTCATTTTCGGTCAATGACGGCTGGGGTATTTATTACAACATAGAAGCATATAAAGAGAACACCAAAAACAGAATGGATAAAGTATGGTCAAAATCGGTGGAAATGAATGCGGAGGAGCTTGAAACCCTCCACAACAAACTTCTCAGCTACCCGAATTATTGGGGCTTTGGAGGCAACTGTGCGACCTTTGCTTTTTCAATGTGGAATTCCGTTACCCACCAGGGATATTTTTCGCTCCTTATTCCCGCCATAACTCAGTTTATGCTTATGGTCAGCGGTGCGGAAAAAGGCACGCTTGAAATGTACTGCCCTCCAAGGGACAATGTATACAGACTTAAAGGTTTTGGCGAGAATGCACATCTTGAACTTGCAAGCGATTACAGTGTGAGCTGACAAGAAAGGTGAAAGCTTTATGGCAAAAGAAAAAAGATTTGAGAAAGTATATTCTCAGGATTTAGGCTCTGCGATTATTTATGTTGATAAAGAAACGGGAGTCAACTATCTCTTTGTTTCCAGCGGCTATGCAGGCGGTCTGACCCCTCTGCTTGACCGTGAGGGTAAACCTGTAGTTACACCGATAGTCAATAAATAAGCTTAAAAGGCAGCCGTTGAGGCTGCCTTTTTTTGTTACGAGATTGTAATCATAATGTAAATGTTTGTAACTTGCCTTTTTGTTAACAGCGATTTATAATAAAATTGCAAAAGGAAAAAATTAACGGAGGGTAAGGTATGAAAAAGATTTTTGTAATTATTGCTGTCTGTTGTGTTATTATTTTAGCTGTAACGGCTTGCAAAACTGAAAATGAGCCTGAATTTGAAATGTCAACAACAAACAACAGCACAACAGAAGTTGAATCAAATGCAGAGCAAATACAGGTATCTACAGAAATTGAAACGGAAGCTTCGACAGGAACTATTGATAAAAACGGAATAATAAAAATCAAAAACGAAAAGCACAGTTTTACTTTTAAGAAAACAAATTTTGAGGAGAATTATTCTAAAGAATTTCTTTTGGAATTGTTAGATCTTATTCCTATGGAATACGGTTATGATGATTACGATAATTGGAATGGTACACCCAACGAAATACTTAATGATGCCTTTTTCGGCACTTCTGTTTGGCGTATTGACGGATATGAATACAAAAGTGATGAATGGAATGACGCTGTTGCCGAAATGAAGAAAAGTCACTATTCTTGTCGCTTGGGAGAAGATTATTGTTTTTTTGAATTAGAGAAAATAAATTCATATTTACAGAGCATTTACGGACCGAGTGTAAGGCAATTTAAAGAAAGTGATTTTGAAAAATTTAATGATATTATAAATTGCGAATCAATTTTTAAAAATTATGATTTTAATTTCAGATATGCATATCTTCCTGAAACAGATTTAATTGTTTGCTTTGCGAATGAAATATGCTTAAGTGGCGGCGAAGCGACTTATGTTTGTGATGTAAAAACGGTCGGAGATACATATATTGTTAAGGCTGTTACGGGTTCTGAAGATTTCAGAGAAAATGCTCAAACCTTTGAAGGTATACAGAATGATGCCTTGAAAATGTTCAACAAATATACTTATGGCTGTTTATCAAGCTATACATTTACGATATGCAGAAGCAAAGACGGTGGATTGTATATGGAAAAGGTCGAAAAATCATACATACTTCCCGATAATGCAAAATACTGCGTAGTTACCGATAATGATGCAAAAGTGGAAAATAAAAACTATGTTTCGGCAGATTGGGAAGTTGTTGCGACTCTTTCCAAAGGTGATGAAATTTACACGAGAGGTTACTATTATGAAGAAGGTTATGCTTGGGTAGTTACGGAAGAATACGCAGGCAGGGTAGAGAAAAAACACCTTGCTCCGATAGAATAACAATTCCCCCGAGAAGGTTGATTCCTTTTCGGGGGATAGCTATATATAATGTAATTTATATATTAAAGAGTTGTGAGGGTCTCCATAACGTAGTTGCCGAAATCCTCGCAGGTTGCGCCGTCTGCGCGGCCTGTAATCTTCAGCTTCTTCTCTTCATACATGCAGATATCAAGTGCTCTCTCAAGCTTGTCAGCCTCAGCCTGCTTTCCGATGTGTGAAAGGAGCATAACTGCTGCGCGGAGCATTGAGCAGGGGTCTGCGTACTGGCCTCTGCCTTCTCTCATCATTCTGGGAGCTGAGCCGTGGATAGCTTCAAACATTGCGTATTTCTTGCCTATGTTTGCGCTGCCTGCGGTGCCTACGCCGCCCTGGAATTCAGCAGCTTCGTCAGTGATGATATCGCCGTAAAGGTTGGGAAGAACGAACACCTTGAAGTCTGTTCTTCTTTTCTTGTCAATGAGCTTTGCGGTTGTGATGTCGATGTACCACTCGTCTGTTGTGATTTCGGGGTATTCCTTGCCAACTTCTTTGCAGAGGTTGAGGAACTTGCCGTCTGTGGTCTTGATAACGTTTGCCTTCTGGATAATGGAAACTCTTTCTTTTTTGTTATTTCTTGCAGATCTTTACTTGTATTATTTAATGCCGTCACAGTAGTTTTTAGCTGGGTCAAAATCCTATCCAGCTCTTTTTGCGAAGCGAAAAGCAGTTTTTGAACCGATAGACGAAATTTCGGAAATTTTCTTATGCAGTTTTATGCAAAATGTCTCATCGGTGTTTTCTTACCGGCATTGCAAGAGTTCTCAACCATCTGGCAAAGGTCCAGTTTAGAAAAACAATCTTCGTGTAGTCTCTTAATAAATCTCAGTTTTGCCGGCGTTCGATCTGCAGATGGCGTGCAGCGCATATCCGTACGCGCTGCTCGCGGCCGGGC
>CALFPM010000147.1 GCA_937919155.1 uncultured Clostridia bacterium | reverse complement strand
ATCTTTTGTAGCCGAACAATGCAATACAATTAAATTGATTTTTCTCATACCTTCAACCTTTTAATTTGAGCTAAAGGTATGGGTATCATTAAGAGAATAGTCGGAGATTGTCGCCGAAGGAGGAGATGGGTTGAGTTAATCTTAAATAATGGCAACAATACCACTGATAAGCATCATAGAATAGACAATTTTCTTCAACAAAGCACCACTGATCCGTTCGAAACAACGTGCTCCAATCCAGGCACCGATCACTAAACCCAGCAGTCCGACACCCCACCAAAGGAAAGTGTTGTCCGAGAAGAAACCTACCCGTATGCGGAAAAGGGTATAGAAAATATTGAATAAAACAGCAATTAATGAAAGGATGAAAATATGTTCTTTTTAGAATGAGATGAAGGAGTGATGAGAAAATGATTAAAGAAAAGAAATATTTAGATGAAATTTTACTTGATATAGATAAAAATGTCATTCTTGATGACGACCAAAGAAAAGTTGTTTTGACAGATGAGGACTACTGCCTTGTTATAGCAGGTGCAGGAGCCGGGAAAACAACTACTGTTGCGGCAAAGGTTAAATATTTGGTTGAGAAAAAAGGCGTTAAGCCTGAGGACATCAAATCGGTTGATGATCTTCACAAACTGCCTTTCCTCACAAAGTCAGACCTTCGCGATGCTTATCCCTACGGTCTTCTTGCAACTGACCTCAAAAACTGCGTAAGAATCCATTCAACAAGCGGCACAACAGGCAGAAGAGTTGTTGCTTTTTATACTCAGAAAGACATTGAGCTTTGGGAGGATTGCTGTGCCCGTGCAATTGTTGCAGTCGGCGGCACGGAGGAAGACGTTTGTCAGGTTGCTTACGGCTACGGTCTTTTCACAGGCGGCTTCGGTCTCAACGGCGGCTCACAGAAGGTAGGTTGTCTTACTCTGCCCATGTCATCAGGCAACACAGAGCGTCAGATTCAGTTTATGCAGGATTTGCATTCAACAATTATCTGCTGCACGCCTTCTTACGCGGCTTATATGGGCGAAACTCTCAAAGAAATGGGCATTTCACCCGATGAGCTTGACCTCAAAGCAGGTATCTTCGGTGCAGAGCCCTGGACAGAGGAAATGCGCCGCGACATTGAAAAAGCTCTCGGCATAAAGGCTTATGATATTTACGGTCTCACCGAATCAACAGGACCCGGCGTTGCTTTTGAATGCGAAGAGCAGACGGGTATGCACATCAACGAAGACCATTTCTATGCAGAAATCATTGACCCCGAAACAGGCGAGGTTCTTCCCGAAGGCACAAAGGGTGAGCTTGTGTTCACAAGCCTTGACAAGGAAGGTTTTCCCCTGCTCAGATACCGCACAAGAGATATCTGCGTGCTTTCAAGAAAGAAATGCTCCTGCGGCAGAACTCTTGTCAAAATGGCAAAGCCCATGGGCAGAAGCGATGATATGATGATTATCCGCGGCGTTAATGTATTCCCCTCACAGATTGAAACTGTTCTTCTCAAAGAGGGTTATTCACCTAACTACCTCATTGAGGTTGACCGTGTAAGCAACACAGACACTCTTGACGTTTCCGTTGAGCTTACTCCTGAGCAGTTCTCCGACACAGTCAAAGACCTTGCAATCAAAGAAAAATCACTTGCCAACGCAATCAAGACAATGGTCGGTGTTGTTCCCAAGGTTCATCTTGTGGCACCCAAGACCATTACCAGAAGCGAAGGCAAGGCAGTCAGAGTTATTGATAAGCGTAAATTGCACGACTAAGAGAGGAGCAGGAAAATGAGCGTTAAACAGATTTCAGTTTTCATTGAAAACAAGACAGGCAAGCTTGCAGAAGCAACAAGATTCATTGCAGACCACAATATTAACCTCAGAGCCCTTTCAATTGCAGATACACAGGATTTCGGCATTCTGCGCATTATCTGCGATGACCCCGGAATGGCTGACGCCGCGCTGAAAGAGGGCGGTTACATCACAACTGTGACCGATGTTCTTGCCGCTGCAATTTCGGACACTCCCGGAAGCCTTGCATCAATCCTTGAAGTGCTTTCCGATGCACAGGTAACTGTTGAATACACCTATGCATTCAATTCCTCAAAAGCGGGAGCATATATGATTTTCCGCGTTGACGACAATCAGGTTGCCGCCGCCGCACTTGCAGGCGCAGGCATCAAAACCGCCAATCAGGAAGACCTCTTTTAAAAGCAAAAGCACCCTTCGGGGTGCTTTTTTGTTGAGTGCAAAGTGCAAAGTTCAAAGTGCAAAGTGAATGACGGGTTTCACCCGTACCCATTTTATTTTTTAGTGCAAAGTGTTATGTATCAAAAATATATTCGGAGTGAAGCGACCCTTAATTCCGGATTGCGAATTACGAATTGTGAATTTTAAATCACAAAGGCACCCTCCGAAAGGAAGGTGCCTGATTTTTTATATAACTCTGAATGTTTTTACCTGGAAAGGTTTGATTACGAATGAGAAGCCGTTGTCTTCGCAGGGGATTTCCGCAATATCTTCTTCAATCATATTGCACTCGTAAACCTTGCTGAAGTCAAAGCCAAGCTTGATTTCGCAGTTGCCGCGCTTCTGCTCTTCTTCAACAACACGGATGATGTATCCTCTGCCGTCCTGAGCTTTTTTGATTGCATCAATTGCAAGGTTGTCTTCGAGAGCGGTAACAAATTTTGTTTCGCCGTCAAGCTTGCCCTCGGTTGCTTCTGCATTGTAAACTGCAACGGGAGGAACATTGAATGCGATTGCCTGCTGAACGGTGTCATATCTCCAGTCATCCTGATGGGGATGGAAAGCATACTTGAATGTGTTGATGCCGTGGTCACCCGTTCTGTCGGGGCAGGTGGGCGCACGCATAAGGGTGATTCTCATATGGCTGTTGTGGATGTCGTAGCCGTACTTGCAGTCGTTGATAATGCTGCAGCCGTAGCCGCCCTCGGAAAGGTCAGCCCACTTGTGAGCCGCAACCTCAAAACGAGTAAGGTCAAAGCTTGTGTT
>CALFPM010000146.1 GCA_937919155.1 uncultured Clostridia bacterium | reverse complement strand
GCTCATCTGCCTGGCCAACGTTACCCGAAACCGCCACAACCTCACAGTTGTTGTAGTTTTCCTTCAGCCACGGAATGATGATCGAGGTATCAAGACCGCCCGAATATGCCAAAACTACTTTTTTTACAGATGTATCCATGTTACAAATCCTCCTGCGTCACCCACACACGGGTGAATATTTCTTGTTTATATGTGCATAATTATACATCCTAAAATCTTGTTTGTCAAGTACTTTTCTAAAAATATTTTTAATTTATTCGATTTTTACAAGAAAAATATGTTTTTTAGATAATTTCTTATTTGTTTTCCTGCGTTATCGCTATCGGTTAAAACGATAATTTTTTTATCTTTAGAAATATTTAATTTACATGTATCATCAGATGGTGATGATGCAAGTCCGATATTTACTTTGGCTTCGCTATCGTTATCGTTAATTATTAGAACACTGATACGTCTGTTGGTAATTGGTTCTAGAGTACCACTTGATGTAAGTCCATCTTTAGTATTTTCATATATTTTTCCAAAAACTATTTTTTAGTTGTAATAAATCATACTTTTGCAACCTTTAAGAAAAATTTGACAAAACTATTGAAATGGTTTAGAATATAAACGAGGACTTTTGTGAATGTTGGTTTTTCATAGTTTAAAAATCTCCTTTGGTGAAAGGAGAAAAGCGAATACTTCGCATGGAAAACACAAAAAATGAAAAAGATTTCGGAACAGGAATTCCGGAGAACGCAATAGAAGCTCTGGCAAGAGTTCTTCTCCCGGAAATCGAAAAATTCTACAACACGGAAGAAGGCAGAGAGGCCTTTGAAAAGTGGAAATCCGAAAAGGAAAAAGAAACTGCATAATCAATAAATTATCAGTTGGCGGGGATGAATCATCATCCCCGTTTTCCTATTCTATAAGACTGTATAAAAGAAAAAACCCGAACGCATCTCCTATTTTAAAGAGATAGTTCGGATTTTCGTCCTTTGGTCCGAGTGGCGAGACTTGAACTCACGGCCTCTTGACCCCCAGTCAAGCGCGCTACCAACTGCGCCACACCCGGATATTTGGTTTTACGCTGAGCTTTCGTGCTCAACGAATGCTATTATAACACAGAATTCCGAAATGTCAAGACAAAATTTTAAAAATTTCAAATTTTTTCTTTGTTATCCGAAATAGGGGTTTACGGTGAGTCTGATTGTTTTTGTTTGTCGGTCGGACACACCGTAAAACATTATGTGATTTTACAAATCAATGTCAACATTATATTCTTCGTCAACAAGAATAATGTCCGCGTTGTGCTTTTTGGCTTCTGTTAAAAAATATGCATTTTCTTTTGTAACCCATTCAGCGGAGAGACACTCATCAAGCAAACGGTTTTCAATGACATTTGCATATTTTCTTATATCATCAAAATGATTTCTGATATAATCTTCACTCAGAACAATGCAGACGAACTTTATATTTCCGAGATATTCTGAGGTGAAATGTTTTTGCCAGTCAAAAGGAATGTAGCACCCCTCAACGATGAGGTTCTGCTTGTTTTCGATAGCTGTTTTAATCATTTCACGGACGATGGGCCACAAATACGGGGTTAATTTATCGTCATCCATGGGGGTGAGCTCTGTGTTTTTGCTGCGGATCAAACCCATTTTGAGATGGTCGATTGAAAGATACGGATATTTGTATTTTTCCAAAAGTTTTTGTGCCAGAAGAGTCTTGCCTGAATGGGATGCACCCGTAATCAGAATTACCATACCGATTTCCTCTTATTTAAGATAGGCTTCAAGTCTGTGTATGGGCATACCCTGAGATGCAAACTTTTGCTCGTACTCGGTTACGATGTTTCCTTCGAAATCACTGTTGTGAAGGTCAAGAGATATGTTTTTCAGCCTGAAACCGTAGCCTGAAAGTTGTTCAATTGAATATTCGAAAAAGTGAACGTTATCTGTTTTTTGGTGTATTTCCGCACCCTTTTTGAGAATAACTTCGTAACTTTTCAGAAACCTGGGATTCGTCAATCGGCGGTTTTCATAAGCTTTTTTGGGATAGGGGCAGGAAAAATTGAGATATATGCGTTCTATGGATTCGGGCTTTATGTATTTTTCAAGGAATTCTGCACCGATACGCAAAAATCTGAGGTTGGGAATATTTTCTTTCATACCTTTTTCGCAGGCTATAACAAGAACATTGGAACACTTTTCAAGTGCAAGCACATTCATATCGGGGTTTCTTTTTGCAAGCTCGCAAGCGAAACTGCCTTTTCCGCAACCGATTTCAAGCACAACGGGGTTATCGTTGCCAAAAAGAGCCTGAGTATCGATATATTCTTTCTTTTCGATAGCTGTGAGGTAATTGCTGTCATCGCTGAAAAGCTGCAAAAGATTGCTGCATTCAGCGAGGCGTTCTTCAAGGTGTTTTTTCTTTCTCATTCTCATATCTGTTCACCACTTAATTATGTTTATTCTGATTTAGGTACGGCACCTCTGTGTGCAACCACAAATGCGCTGAGCTTTGCGCCTGCTTCGGCAGATGCCTTGATATCTCCGCTTTTCAGGTATTCGCAGAGAAATGCAGCGCTGTAGCTGTCGCCCGCACCCACTGTAGAGACCACATCTGCTTTGACAGCGGATATATCGTAAAATTTATTGTTTGATTTGTCGTAAATTGTTGAGCCGTTTTCGCCTTTTGTGTAAAGAATAAGGCGGATATTGCTGAATGCATTGCAGATTGATTTTATGATGTCTTTTTCGGCTTCTTCTGTTTTATAGAATCCGAAACCTCTGAGCATAGGCTCTTCTTCATCGCTGATTTTGAGTATGGTTGCATTTTCAAGGCAAAGGCGGCAGGAATCTGCGTCATAGCAGCCGTTGCGAAGGTTTATATCACAGAAAATTTCTCCGAATTCGCCGTTTTGGAGGATGTTTTGTGTGGCTTTGAGGGACTCGTCATCGCGCTGTATAAGTGTTCCGAATGCAAAAACATCGGCACGGAGTTTTTCGTTGGTTGAAACGATTTTGTCATATGCCGTGGGACGGAGGACATTATATTCGGGTTTTCCGTTTTTAACGGTGACAATGCATTGTCCTGTGGGAAAACTGTTTTTTTGAACATATTGAGTATCTACACCAAAGTTTTTCAGTTCGTTCAGCGCTTTTGTGCCCAACTCATCATTGCCGATGGCAGAAATGAGTGCGCTTTCCGCACCCAAGGCTGCGCAGTGAGCGCAGAAATTCAGCGGTGCGCCGCCGATTTCGGCTTCACCGTTAAAAATATCGAATATTATTTCGCCTATGGCAATAATTTTCATAGTAACAACTCCATAAACATACTATTTGTAAAGTATAACCCTAAAAATGCATAAAGTCAAACCAAATGATATTGAAAAATATATTTTTGTGTGTTATTATTACTTGGTAAAATTTTTACGGAGGTATTTTATGCTTTGTAATCTGTTGCATGATAAACTTTTTTATGTACTTATGGTAATCGGCTCAGTCGGTATTTGCGGAGTGCTTCTTGCACTTTTCAAGAATAAGCTGCCTAAGGACCAGGGCAGAGAGTTCGCTTTCAACGGCAAGCTTTCTGCAGGCAAGGTGAGGGGAGCGGGCATAGTTTTTGTCTGTGCTTTTATTATTGCAGCTGTGCTTTTTGTTCCCGTTTCTCTTGAGTATATTTTTTATTACATTTTGATTTTCTTCGGTATGCTTTCAGGTTATCTTGATGACCGAGCTGAAAAGCCCTGGGGCGAATATAAAAAAGGTGCCATTGACCTTGTTATTTCAGCTCTTACTGCGGCGAACTTTGTTTACTTCAATCAGAATCTCACAAGCGTTTCGCTTTTCGGTGCGGAGCTTAACATTCATCCCGTCCTCTTTGGGGTTATAGCTGCCGTGCTTGTGTGGATGCTTATTAATGCAGTTAACTGCTGTGACGGTATTGACGGTTTCTGCGGCAGTCTCACAACCGTTTCTCTTGTTTCGGTTATGGCGGCAGGCTCAATGCTCGGTATGGATACACGCATCAACACGCTTGTTATTCTTATGATTCTTGTTCTTATACCTTATCTTTGGAAGAATGCAGAACCCAGCACAATGATGATGGGCGATGCAGGCTCGAGAGCGCTCGGACTTTTCCTTTGTTTTTGTGTGCTTAAAACAGGAAATATCCTTCTC
Source organism: uncultured Clostridia bacterium (assembly GCA_937919155.1). Classification (GTDB taxonomy): domain Bacteria; phylum Bacillota; class Clostridia; order Oscillospirales; family Acutalibacteraceae; genus CAG-177. The sequence continues at coordinate 8,349 of CALFPM010000146.1, read as the reverse complement.
ACAATTCCTCTCTGTCTTGTGATTTGCCTTGACGGTCTTCTCGGCATTGCTAAGGTTTCACTTATCAGATTCCTCAAAATCAACGCGTTCAAAAATATCCGCACACCTCTTCACGACCATTTCAGAAAGAACAAGGGATGGTCAAATACTCAGGTTATTTTCAGATTCTGTATGATTCAGGCGCTTATCTCAGCAGTGACTGTTATTGCGATGAAATAAAATCAGCCTCCGTTGCCAGATGGCTTCGGAGGCTTTTTATATTATTGTTTTTGTTGTACCTTTGTCGAAAAAATGAACGTCAGAGCAGTTGAAACCAAGGTTCACGGTTTCACCGCTGTGATACTTTTGATCTGTTTTTATGCTGGCAATGTGCCTTTTGCCGTTAATCATAAAATAAATGTTGGATTCGTTTCCTGTCATTTCGGCAATCTCTGTTGTGACCGTCATTTTGCAAATATTACGTGTGGATTCTGATTCGTTTGCGGCGAAGAAATGCTCGGGTCGGATGCCTATGATTATGTCCTTGCCCGAATATGCAGAGAGAGTGGCTTTTTGCGATTCGTTTAACTCAAATTCATGCCCTGAAAATCTGATTTTGCTATCCGATACCTCGGCATCAAAGAAGTTCATAGCGGGTGATCCGATGAATCCTGCAACAAACATATTTGCAGGCTCGTGATACAGCATCTGTGGCGTGTCAACCTGTTGTATTACTCCTTTATCCATAACAACAATTCTGTCGGCCATTGTCATTGCTTCCGTCTGATCGTGGGTTACATATACAAAAGTCGTTTGCAGTTTTTGGTGAAGTGAGGTTATCTGACTGCGCATTTCCGTGCGGAGTTTGGCATCAAGATTGGAAAGCGGCTCATCAAGCAAAAAAACCTTCGGGTTTCTTACCATGGCTCTTCCGAGGGCGACTCTTTGGCGCTGACCGCCTGAAAGTGCGCGAGGCTTGCGGTCAAGATAAGGTTCAATATCCAGTATTTTTGCCGCCCAGCGCACTTTTCTGTCAATTTCATCTTTGGGCATTTTTTTCAGTTTCAATGCAAATGCCATGTTCTTATACACACTCATATGAGGGTACAGCGCATAGCTCTGAAAAACCATTGCAATGTCTCTGTCTTTGGGTGCAACATTGTTGACCTCGCGCTCATCGATATAAAGCTCACCCGAGGTGATTTCCTCCAACCCTGCAATCATCCGCAGCGTTGTGGATTTTCCGCAGCCTGACGGCCCCACAAGGCAGATGAATTCCTTGTCTGCAATCTCAAGAGAAAGGTCGGGGATGACCGTAACTTTTCCGTTATCAAAGGCTTTCACAACATTCCTGAATTTTATTGTTGCCATAGTTATCCTTTCACGGCGCCGGCCACAACGCCTTTGATGATATATTTCTGACAGAACAGATAAAAGATGATGATGGGTAATATTGCAAGAACGAGCATTGCCATAAGCGCGCCCATGTCTTTGTTACCGTAGCCGCCGGTAAGAGCCATTTGCACCGCAACGGGCAGAGTTCTGTTTTTGCCTGACCCGAGGAGCAGATAGGGGAGCAGATAATCGTTCCATATCCACATGGCATTAAGAATTGCAACGGTTATGGCTGTCGGTTTCAGTATGGGAAACACGATGAAAAAGAATGTTTTTATGGGGCTGCAACCGTCAATGGTTGCGGCTTCTTCAATTTCCGAGGGAATGCTTTTGATGAATCCCGAAAAAAGAAAAACAGAAAGTCCTGCACCGAATCCGACATAAATCAGAACTGTGCCTGCAAGATTGTTCAGATTCAGTTCAAATGCAAAGTAAGTGACCGTATACATAACCATCTGAAACGGAACTATCATACTGAACACAAAAAGGTAATACATTGCTTTGGTAAATCCGTTTTTCACTCTTACGATGTACCATGCAGCCATTGATGTAATCAGAACGATTGCCGCAACGGAAAAAATCGTTATGAAAAGCGAATTTGCAAAAGCTCTCGAAAAATCGGATTGGGTAAATCCTTTGATAAAATTCTGTAATCCCGCAAAAGACTCTCCCGATGGGATTGAAAAAGGTTCTTCTGAAATATAGAAATTGCTTTTAACAGAATTGAGCAGAATTATAAATACAGGAGCAAGGAATGCAATGGCAAGAAAAATCAGGATGATATAAACAACTGCTGTGGTTCCTGTTGGTTTTGTTTTCATCAGTGTTCAATCTCCTTTTGTCCTGTCGCGCGAAGCTGAATGAATGCGATTGCGGCAACAAGCAGAAAAAATATAACGGCTTTTGCCTGACCCGTACCGTGCCACTGCGCCAACTTAAGTCCCGTATGGTCATAGAAAGTTTTGTAAATATCGAGAGCAAGAAGTGAGGTTTCTGCGGATTTTCCGTTAAGAGCAAGATTCTGGTCAAACAGTTTGAATGAATTGGTAAGTGTCAGAAAAGTGCATATTGTTATCGATGGCATAACCATGGGAATGGTTATTCTGAAAAGAATCTGGGCAGGGGAGGCACCGTCAATTGCGGCAGCCTCGTTAAGCTCATCGGGAATATTCTGAATGCCTGCAATATAGATAATCATCATGTATCCTATCAATTGCCAGTTCATCAGAATCACAAGCCCCCAGAACCCGTATTCACTTTTATAGGTTATATCAACGCCGAAGTAGTTCAGCACTCCGTTGATAATGAGACTCCATATATGACCCAGCACGATGCCGCCGATGAGGTTGGGCATAAAAAATACTGTCCGGAAAAAGTTTGTGCCTTTGAGACCTCTGGTCAGAAGCAAGGCAATGAAAAAAGCGATCAGATTTATTGTTATGATTGAAACCACGGTAAACCTGACTGTCAGCCACAGAGAGTTCAGGAATGTTTTGTCCGCAGTAAAGATTCTGATGTAATTTTTTAAGCCGACCCATACGCTGTCATTTACTGTTCTGAATTCGGTAAATGACAGATAAATTCCCATTACGAACGGCACAAGAAACGAAATCGCAAAGGCAGCGAGCGCAGGGAAAAGAAAAACGGGAAAATACTTCCTGAGGCTTTTATGCATAAAATCAACTCCGTATTTCACTGTCACAAGGGGAAATCCCCCTTGTGATTATGCCCCGAACTCCTTTTTCCATTCGTCAGCGGCAAGCTTTTTAACTTCGTTCCAGCTCATCGAACCCTGTGCATATTTAAGCAATGCGGCACCCAAGGTGTCCTTGTAACCGACACCCGGGAAAACAGTGAAATTCCAAGGGATATTTTCAATATTATCTTTGTTCATCCATTTAACAACTTCTCTTGCAAGCGGGTCGTCAGGTGTTTCGTTTTCGCTGAAAGTGTCAAACGGAGAAATGAAACCAAGTTCTTCAGTAACAAATTTTTTGCCTGTTTCGGAGCTGAATAGCCAATAAAGGAAGTCGGCTGCCGCTTTTTGTTTGGCCGTGTCTGATTTTGAATTAATGCAGATGAAGTTTTCCGTGCCTATGCACAAGCCCATATTTTCTTCGCCCTCAACACCCATATAAATCGGCAGAAATATAATATCTTCTGACGCAACTTTGTTGCCTGCAACGCCGAGAATCTGTGAAGCACCCCAGTTTCCGTTCTGAACCATTGCGCACTTGCCGAGAGCAAATTCCGCCATTGATGCGGTAACGTCAACCGTGCCGAGTTTCTTTTTGTCAGACACGGAATTGTTGATATAAAGGTCAAAGATATTTTTGAAGTTTTCGGAATATCTGAACTCGATTTCTTTGTAATCTTCTCCCGTTAGGTCGATGCTTTTATCGCGGAATTCGAGTGTGACGGGAATGTTCATAAGGTGAGTCTGCCATCGCCAATCTTCACCTGTTTTCAGCGATGTTGATGCAAAAACGCCATCGATTCCAAGCTTTTCACGGTTTGATTGCATATCTTCAACAACGGCTTTCAAGGTTGTGAAATTGTTGATTTCATCAACGGATTTAATGCTTGTTTTTCTTCCGTCAAGTGCAAAATATGCATCCAGAATTTTCTTGTTGCATATGATTCCGTAGCCTTCAACAACATAGGGAATTCCGTAAACTTTTCCTTCGTTTTTTATTGCAAGATTCTTATCTTTCAGATGTTTGTAAAGCTCCGTGTCGCTCAGGTCTGCGCAGTATTCTGCCCAGGAAGCGTAGCCGATGGGGCCGTTAATCTGAAAAATGTCAGGTGCTTCATCTGTGGCAATTCTTGCGGTGAGAGTTGATTCGTATGTGCCTGAAGCGGCGGTTTCAACAATAAGTTTAACGCCTTTTTCTTTTTCGTATGCATCGGAAATTCTTTCATAAACATCGGCGATTTCGGGCTTGAAATTCAGGTAACGTATTTCTTTTACGGTTTGCTGATTGCCGCCTGTGTTGTCATTGTTGTTGTCACCGGAGTTGTTTGAACAAGCTGTGAAAATACCTGTTAAAAGCAGGGTGAAAAGGGTTAACGAAATGATTTTTCTGAACATTTTTTATTCCTCCTTGTGCAGATATTATGCTCCTGAAAAACATTGATAATTCATAAATTTTGCGCAGGGTAAGCGCCGATTGAGAATTTTTTGGAAAACGGCTGAGTTTTATTCAGGAAAGTCATAAAAAACGCGTTTGTATGCACTTTATTCTGTTGTGTACTATTGACGAAAAAGCAAAATATTGCTATACTTTAGTCGTATATTTATAAAAGGAGTGATTCCCTTGGCAAAATCAATTCAGGATATTCTTGCAATTATCAAAGAAAAAGGCATAAAAATGGTTGACTTCAAGATGGTTGACATTAACGGTCAGTACCGTCACGTTACCATTCCTGCTGAAAACTTTTCAGAAGACACAATGAAGAGCGGCATCGGCTTTGACGCTTCAAACTACGGCTATGCAGTGGTTGAAAAGAGCGATATGGTGTTTATTCCCGATCCCGACACCGCAGTTGTTGACCCCTTCTGTGATATTCCTACTCTGTCAATGACAGGTAATGCTATGATCATTGACTCACCCGAAAACAGACCTCTTGCTCAGTATCCCAGAAATATCATCAAGGCAGCAGTTGAATATATGAAAAACAGCGGCGTTGCTGATGAAATGAAGATTTTGCCTGAGTTTGAATTCTATCTTTTTGATGAAGTGGCATGGAATGTTGAAGGAAAATACATCGGTGCTGCTGTGGACGCAAGACAGTCATATTGGAACTCCAATAATGAGGGTCTCGGTGTTGTTGTTCCCAAGCAGAAGAACTACCACATTGCAAAACCCTTTGACACATCCTACGAATGCCGCAGTGAAATGTGCATGCACATGAAGGATGCCGGCATTGAAATCAACTATCATCATCCCGAAGTTGCCGCATCAGGTCAGTATGAAATCGAGCCTCAGCTTGGTGAAGTTGTTCATATGGCAGATGCTTCAATGATGATCAAGTATATCATCCATAACACAGCTCTCAAATACGGCAAGACTGCAACATTTATGCCCAAGCCCATCTATGGTGAAGCAGGCAGCGGTATGCATGTTCATATGCTCCTTTTCAAGGACGGTCAGCCTGTATTCTCAGATGATAACGGTTATTCACACCTCAGTGAAACAGCTCATTACTTCATGGGCGGTCTTCTTAAGCACATCGGCGCACTCTGCGCTATCACCAACCCCAGCACAAACTCATTCAAGCGTCTTATTCCCGGCTTTGAAGCTCCCGTAACCGTTGGTTATGCAACATCAAACAGAAGTGCGGTTATCCGTATTCCTGCTTATGCAAAGAGCCCTGACAAGCGCAGATTCGAGCTTCGTAACCCCGATGCAACCTGCAACCCCTATTTCTGCTATGCAGCTATCCTTATGGCAGGTCTTGACGGTGTTAAGAACAAGATTGATCCTCATGCAAACGGTTGGGGTCCCTATGATGTTAACCTTTACCACCTCAGTGATGAGGAAAAGGCAAAGCTTCAGCATCTTCCCGTATCACTTGAAGAGGCTCTTGATGCACTTGAGGCAGACCATGCATTCCTTATGGAAAACGGCGTATTCCCCGAAGAGCTTATCAAGAACTTTATCAAGTCCAAGCGTGAAGAATGCCGTCAGCTTTCGGCAATTCCTCATCCCGCAGAGTTTGACAAGTATTACAATCTTTAATAAAAATCGGCTGACCGTTTTTGCGGTCAGCCTTTTGTAATTGACGAAAAAGATTTATGTTTTGCTTGAGGTAACGCATTATGAATGAACTCAGTCAGATTTTTAAAAATGCGGCGGATAATACGGTCGTAGTTCTTGAAAAGAACAAGGTGTACGATGTTCGTCAGGATGATTCTTTTGAGTTTGAGGGTTATTATTGCTCAAACACTGCAAAGCTTGACGAAAATCCCAACGGACTTCGCAGAACTGCAGTCTATCTGAAAGAAAAAAAGAATATAGTGATTGACGGCAACGGTGCAACATTGGTTGTTCACGGCAAAATGACGCCTATTCTTTTTGACAGATGCGAAAACATAACCGTCAGAAATCTTACCGTTGATTATGCCTGCCCCACAATGGCTGAATTCACTGTTCTGAGCAATGTGAGCGGTGAATGTGTTCTGAACATTAATGAAGAATGCCTTTTCAGACTGGATGGCAATGATCTTGTCTGGCACGGCGAAAAGGGAGCAGACGGCGAGCTTTATTGGGAACACGGATGCACCGCAAATAAAAGATATGTGAAACTTTATAACCCCGAAACACAGCTCAGTCGGGATTTCAACCGCAACAATCTTGTTTTTGAGAGCATTGAAATGCTCGATAAAACAACGCTTAAAGTTATACTGAAAAACAGAGAGGCGGATTTGCCTGCAGGAAGCGTTGTTCAGAGCAGGAGCATTGTGCGCGATCAGACGGGCAGTTTTTTTGAACGTTGCAAGAACCTCGTTTTTGAAAATTGCAGGATAATGTTTATGCACGGCCTTGGAATGGTTTCTCAGTTTTGCGAAAATGTAACTTTCAGAAATTGCGATTTCACTCCTAAAGCGGGCAGAACAGCCGCGAGCACAGCCGATTTTTTTCAGTTCTCAGGGTGCAGAGGAAATCTTATTATCGATTCCTGCAAAGCAGGCGGCGCGCACGATGACTATATAAATGTTCACGGAACACATCTTCAGATTGTTGAAACCGATGGAGTCAATCATCTTACCGTTCGTTTCATTCATCCCGAAAGCTGGGGCTTTCAGGCTTTTGAAGCAGGGGATGAAATCAATTTCATAAAATGGGATACTCTTAAGCCTTACGCAACAGCAAAAGTTACGGCTTTCGAAAGACTTGATGACATTGATATAAAGCTGACGGTTGAAGGTGAAATTCCGCCTGTTGAACTGTGTAAAGATGTGGTAGAAAACAAGTCATGGACACCGAATCTTTATGTCCGAAACTGTGATTTCGGTCCCACTTCAGGCAGGGGCATTCTTTGCACCACAAGGGGAGAGGTTGTGATTGAAAACAACCGTTTCAACAAGTTGTGGGGACCTGCATTGCTGATTGAAGATGATTGCAATTTCTGGTTTGAATCGGGATACACAACCAATGTTGTTTTCCGCAACAATTTGGTTTCCTGTTGCGAATATGCCGCAATGTGGGAGGGTTCACCCGTTATCCGATGCACACCGAAGGTTATGGATGAAAATTCAACCGAATATGTTCACGGAAAGCTTGTTGTCACGGGCAATGAATTCAGAAATCCGCCAACGGGTGAGCATCTGATTCTGCTTGAATATATGCGCGAAACAATCATTGAAGAAAATATTTTCGATGCTCCGTATTCAGTTAAGACAAAGTGTGCGGATACGGTTGTTGACAGAAATAATATCGTAAGATAGATATTTATTATCGTGTTGTGAAATATTATTAATCACGGAGGTGTAGACTGTGAGAAAGTTTATTATCGATACCGATGTTGGCGGTGATGATGCCGCGGCTCTTGTTATGGCGTTGAGAAATCCTGAAATTGAAATTCTTGGAATAACAACTCTCGGCGGAAACGTACCGATTGAAAACACAACTAAAAATGCTCTTCAGGCTGTTGAAGAATGCGGCAGAGATGTTCCTGTTTACATCGGTTGCGCAAAGCCTCTTATGCGTGAACTTGTGACTGCCGATAATGTTCACGGCAAGGACGGAATGGGGGACTGCGGACTTATTCACCCCACCCGTAAACCCGAGAAAATGCATGCCGTTGAGTTTATTCTTGAAACGGTTGCGTCTTATCCCGATGAAGTGGAGATTGGTTCCATCATCGTTGTTCAGCCCGGTGAAAAAGTTACCGTTAAAATGGCTATCCCCGAAGAATATATCGGCAGAGATAACTACGTCATTGGAATTGATGAGGCAGCATTCTACGGTC
>CALFPM010000145.1 GCA_937919155.1 uncultured Clostridia bacterium | reverse complement strand
CATCGGTTTGCGGTTTTGCGGCAAGCTTTTCTGCCGCTTTTTGTCATCATTTTTGTGCCGGCAACAGCCGCCGCAGTGCCTACTGCAAGACCGATGCCCATACCTTTAATCCAATTCATATTTTTTGATGATGTGAACATTGTTTTCCCTCCAATCTGTTTATTATTAATATTTTGTCCGACGGGAGAAATTAAAACAATGTCAATATTTTTTAAGGAAGTTATAAAATGTCAGTTTTAAACGTTGTTCTTGTTGAGCCGCAGATTCCCCAGAATACAGGCAATATCGCCCGCACTTGTGCCGCAACAGGCGCAAGACTGCACCTTGTTGAACCGATGGGATTCCGCGTTGACGATGCAAAACTCAAAAGAGCAGGTCTTGATTACTGGCACCTGCTTGACATTACATATTATGACGGACTTGACGACTTTTTTGAAAAAAACAAGAACGGTAATTTTTACTATTTCTCAACCAAGTCCACAAAAATTTATTCCGAAATCGAATATCCCGATAACACCTATCTGGTTTTCGGCAAGGAAACGGCAGGTCTGCCAGAAGATTTGCTTTTTGCAAATCAGGAAAACTGCGTTCGACTGCCGATGATAAACAACAGCGCCGCAAGGAGCCTCAACCTCTCCAACTCCGTTGCAATCGGCGTTTATGAAGTGCTCAGACAATGGAATTTTCCCGAGCTTTTGCTCAAAGGCAAGCTCACAAAATTTGATTGGAAGGAATAGAGAAAATGAAAGCTATGACAGCCGCTTACAAGGCAATTGACTTTGTTTTCAACAAACAGTCAAAGCACCTCACCAAGAAAAAAACGGCAGCCCCTATCGAAAAATCAGAATTCATCATGCCCGTGCAGGCAAAAAGCGAGCGTTTTCTTCTCGGATTTGCCAAAGAATCCATTTTGCCCGATGACATCGACAAGAAAAAATATTATGTTGCGGGATACGGCGAAAACAATCCCGCACAAGGTGTACTTGACCCGCCCCACACCCATGCAGTGTGGCTTGACGACCTTTCAGGCAAAGGCGGAATAGTTCTTGTTTCCATTGATAATGTGGGCATGCTCAACAAGGATGTTAACCGCATCCGCGAGCGTCTGCGCGAATTTTCAATGCTTTCGGGATGCAGAAGCATCAACATAGTCAGCACTCATTCACACGCAGGCATTGACACAATGGGAATCTGGGGTCCCCTGCCATTCAGCGGCAAAGACCCGAAATATATGGAGCTGGTTTTCTCCCAGACCGTAAAGGCGGTCAGACAGGCATATGCCAACCGCAGACCCGGCAAGCTTTATCTAGGCAAAACGGAAGTTCCCGATATGCAGGAGGATATCCGCACACCCATTGTTTATTCAAAAACGCTCACAAGACTCCGCTTTGTTCCGGATGACGGCTCTCAGCAGGTTTATATTCTCAACTTCGCATCCCATTCCGAATCCCTGCAGGGATGCAACAGCAGAGTAAGCGCGGATTTTCCGCATTATATGCGTGAGAAAATCAGGCAGGAAACAGGCGCGGAAACTCTTTACTGCGTTGGCGCAATCGGCGGAATGATAAGCATGGATATCCCCAACGAAAAGGAAATCCGCGATAACGGCAATGACTTTGCACAGTCAACCGCACAGATAGGCGAAAAGCTTGCAGGCTACGCCCTCTCCATTGAGAACGAAACCGAATTGAAGGCGAAAATCGGTTGCATCAGGCAGGAAACATACATAAAGGTGGAAAACAGACTTCTGATGATTGCCGCAAAAGCAGGCATACTTGATGCTGATGAATTCAGAATGCCTGACGGCTCAGGTTTCGTTATGAAAACCGAAATCAGCTATCTTGAAATTGATAAACTCAAGATTCTTATGCTCCCCTGTGAAATATTCCCTGAACTTGTCTACGGCGGATATCTGAGCGCAGAAGAATCGGCAACAGGCTTCGGAGATGAAATCAATCCCGCTCCTCTGCAGGAAATCACAGGCGAAGATGTGATGATTATCGGTCTTGCAAATGACGAGCTTGGCTATGTACTTCCGCCCAATGATTTCATTCTTCACGAAGAGACTCCGTATTTTGAAAGCGGACGCGACATTCACGGACGCAGGCACTATGAGGAAACCAACTCAATGGGTCCCGAAACTGCATCGAAGATTGCCCAAACCGTTGCAGAAATTATGAATACAGTTGAAAAAGCAAAAAAAGTATGATACAATAATCGTATCCACACAGAAAGGATTGATTTTCATGAAATCAACAATCAGTATTTTCCTTGTTATGATTTGCGTTGCACTCTGCTTCTTCGGATGCTCAAATGTCCCTGAGGAACCCGCAACAACATCTGTTGTTAACCACACATATGTAAACACTTACGGTGAGACTGTTGCTCCTCCCGCAAACATAGACCCAAGCAAAGCAGAAGAAGAACCCGTTAAATATGTTGAAACCGTCAACAATGTTGAGTTTGTTGTAAGCAGCTACAATGTATACGGCAAATCAGTTGCATCAATCAAAGATATAAAGCTTGAATATAATGCATATTCCGCACTTGAGGTTATGGGCGTTGCTTCAGTTGAAATCACAGGCATCGGTTCAAGAAAAGACAATATGCGCATCGGTTACATCGCATATGATAAGGACGGCAAGGTTGTCAGAAACAGCTTCCTTCAGGCAGAGCTTGACGGTGTTAAGAAAGGCGATGTTATTGAAGACTGCATCTTCGATTTCCCCGAGAGCACCGTTAAAGTTGTTTTCTATGACTACACAGACAAATAACAAGAAATCCCGTTGGCTTAAAACCAACGGGATATTTTTTTACATTCCTCTGCGCTTTACGCAGTTTTCAAGATTGATTGCGTCATAAACTCCGTCATCAAAAAGGTCACAAACACCTTGGTACTCCTCAAGAGAGAGAGTTTCAAGGGTTTTGTTTTCTCTGATGCAAAGGGCAACAAGTTCTCCTGTTGCTTTATATGCATCTCTGAAAGGCAGCCCCTTTGAAACAAGGTAGTCAGCACAGTCTGTTGCGTTGATGAAGCCGCCTGCCGCCGCCTTTCTCATATTTTCGGGAATTGCCTTCATAGTCTGAATCATAGGTTCAAGAGTAACAAGGCAGATTTTAACTGTGTCAAACGCATCGAAAATCGCATCTTTATCTTCCTGCATATCCTTGTTGTATGCAAGGGGAAGACCCTTCATAACGGTGAGCAATGTCATAAGGTCGCCGAAAACTCTGCCGCTTTTGCCTCTTACAAGCTCAGCAATGTCGGGATTTTTCTTCTGGGGCATAATGCTGGAGCCTGTTGAAAATGCATCGTCAAGCTCAACAAACTTGAATTCCCAGGAGCACCAGAGAATAATCTCTTCACAAAGTCTTGAAAGATGAACCATACAGATTGAAAGTGCGCTTGCAAGCTCAATGCAGAAATCTCTGTCCGCAACACCGTCAAGAGTGCTCTTTGTGTATGAATCAAAACCAAGGAATTCAGCTGTCATCGCTCTGTCAATGGGATAAGTTGTGCCTGCAAGAGCGCCGCTTCCCAAAGGTGATGAATTCATGCGCTTCTTCGCATCTTCAATTCTGCCAAGGTCACGGGTAAGCATTTCGGTGTATGCGGTAAGATGAGCCTTGAATGTGATGGGCTGAGCTCTCTGCAGATGAGTGTATCCGGGCATAATTGCACTTGCATATTCATTGCCCTTTTCTTCAAGAGCTTTAATAAGCTTTTTCACAAGCACAAGCGTTTCTTCACACTGCTCACGGAGATAAAGACGAACATCAAGAGCAACCTGATCATTACGGCTTCTGCCTGTGTGAAGGCGTTTGCCTGCAGAGCCGATGCGCTCTGTGAGAGTCTGCTCAATGAATGTGTGGATATCTTCGGCATTGGGGTCAATAAGCAGCTCACCGCTTGAAATTTCATGCCTGATTTTTGCGAGCTCACTGCAAATCAATGCACCGTCATCCTGTGAGATAATACCCTTTGCCGCAAGCATTGTTGCGTGAGCAATGCTGCCCTCGATATCCTGATAATACATTCTGGAATCGGTAGCTATTGATGAGTTGAAATCATTGGTTTTTTTATCCGCTTCCTTTGAAAAACGGCCTGCCCATAACTTCATATTTAACACTCCTTATACGGGAAAAAGAGCCGCCATATGACGGCTCCTTATTTTATTTTGTTTCGGTATAACGCGGTATTTCGCAATTATGCCGTCAATAATCAAGCAGAATTGTGAAAGACAAGGCGCAGCGATGCAGGAATATGATGATATTTCAAATCGCTGTAACGCGGTATTTCGCAATTATGCGCCGATTATTTGTTTCTTTCAGCCTCAAGAATAGCCTTAACCTTGATGGGAAGACCGAAGAGGTTGATGAATCCTGCTGAATCCTTCTGGTCGTAAACTTCGTCAGCATCAAATGTTGCAAAGTCTTCGCTGTAAAGGGTGTAGGGTGATGTAACACCTGCGTTAATCATATTACCCTTGTAAAGCTTGAGTTTAACATCGCCTGTAACGGTTTCCTGAGTCTTGTCAACAAATGCTGAGAGAGCCTCACGGAGAGGTGTGAACCACTGACCGAAGTAAACAAGCTCTGCAAACTTATGAGCAACAATCTCCTTGTAGTGCTGTGTGTCTCTGTCAAGAGTGATTGTTTCAAGAACATCGTGTGCCTTGAAGAGGATTGAACCTGCGGGATTCTCGTAAACGCCTCTGGACTTCATACCAACAAGACGGTTTTCAACGATGTCGTTGAGGCCGATGCCGTTCTTGCCGCCGATTTCGTTAAGGTACTTGATAAGCTCTACGCCGCCCATTTCCTTGCCGTCAACT
>CALFPM010000144.1 GCA_937919155.1 uncultured Clostridia bacterium | reverse complement strand
TTTGACGGCGGAACATTTGCGATTTCAAACGGAAACGATGAAATCAAATCGAAATTCGTAATTAACGCCGCAGGCGTTTACTGTGATGAAATTGCCGCGCTTATCGGTGACACATCAATTCACACAAAACCCCGTAAAGGCGAATATATGCTTTGTGACAAATCGGTCGGTCACCTTGCAAATCACACTATTTTCCAGTGTCCCTCAAAAATGGGTAAGGGTATTCTCGTAACACCTACCGTTGACGGAAATCTCCTGCTCGGACCCAGTGCAATTGACATTGACGACAAAGACGATGTAACCACAATCGCTGACACTCTTGCGGGAGTTCTTGAAACCGCAAAGAAATCAGTCCCCTGCCTCACAACAAGAGAAGTCATCACTTCATTTGCAGGTCTCAGAGCACACTGCGACAGAGACGATTTCATTATCGAGCCCAGCGAAATCAACAAACAGTTCATAAATGTTGCAGGCATTGAATCTCCCGGACTTTCATCCGCTCCTGCAATTGCACTTTATGTCAGAGACATTATTCTCAAAGTTCTTCCTGCGGAGGAAAAGAACGATTTCAATCCCGTCAGAGAAGAACCCGTTCGTTTCAGACACATGAGCAATGAAGAACGCAAGGCTCTCATTGAAAAGAATCCTGCTTACGGCAGAATCATCTGCCGATGCGAGACAATAACCGAGGGTGAAATTCTTGATGCAATTCACGCTCCTGCAGGTGCAAGGGATGTTGACGGCGTCAAAAGAAGAACCCGTGCTGGTATGGGTCGCTGTCAGGGCGGTTTCTGCGGATCAAAGGTTGTTGAACTTCTTGCCCGTGAGCTTGGCGTTGAGATTAACGAAATCACAAAATTCGGCGGCAATTCAAAAATACTCTATGACAGAACAAAGTGAGGCGGAGAGATTATGCTTAATTATGATATAGTTGTTATTGGCGGCGGTCCCGCCGGAATGGCCGCAGCTCTCAAGGCAAAGGAATGCGGCGTTGACAGTATTCTCATCCTCGAAAGAGCAGAAACTCTCGGCGGTATTCTTGAGCAGTGCATTCACACCGGTTTCGGTCTCCACTACTTCGGCGAAGAGCTTTCGGGACCCGAATATGCAGACAGATTCATTTCACTGGTTAACGAACAGAAAATTGAATATAAAACAGACACAATGGCACTTGAAATAACAGAAGACAACAAAGTTTTTGCCGTTAACAAGACAGACGGTCTTCTTGAAATTCAGGCAAAAGCCATTATCCTTGCAATGGGTTGCCGCGAAAGACCCAGAGGTGCACTGAACATAGCAGGCTCAAGAGCATCAGGCGTTATGAGTGCCGGCACTGCACAGAAATACGTCAATATTGACGGTTATATGCCCGGCAAAAAAGTTGTTATCCTTGGTTCCGGAGATATCGGACTTATCATGGCACGCCGTATGACTCTTGAAGGTGCGGAAGTTAAGTGTGTTTGTGAGCTTATGCCTTATTCAAGCGGTCTTACAAGAAACATCGTTCAGTGTCTTGATGACTTCAACATTCCTCTTCATCTCAGCTGCACCGTTGTCAATATCCACGGTAAAGACAGAGTAGAGGGTGTAACAATCGCAAAAGTTGACGAAAACCGCAGACCTATTGCAGGAACTGAAGAATTTATCGAATGCGACACGCTTCTTCTTTCCGTTGGTCTTATTCCCGAAAACGAGCTTACAAGAGCTGTCGGAATCGACCTTGACCCCGTAACAAGCGGTGCAATTGTTGATGAATAC
>CALFPM010000143.1 GCA_937919155.1 uncultured Clostridia bacterium | reverse complement strand
GAACCCCAACAAACAGAGTCAGAGTCTGTCGTGCTACCGTTACACTATTCCCCAATGTAACTCGTAACTGTGGGCTACGGGTATATATTATACACGCTTTGAAGAAAAAGTCAACACTTTTTTGAGAAAAATTTTGCTTTTTTTCCGTTTTTTTATCGGGTTGTTTTTCTTGGTTTGCTATTGTAAATATTTCCGTTTTGTATTAAAATGAATTAATAACGCTAAAGGTTGGATTTAATGAAAAATCTCATTAAAAAGTTAATAAATCCGCAGATGCGCAGACGTATCCTTGTTTTTCTTAACCGCGGTTGGTGCTTTTTGTGCAGATGCCTGCCGCTGAGAAATGCCGTGCTGTTTTACACAGTCCGCGCCGATGGCTGTCTGCTCGATAATGCAAAGGCTGTTTATGATGCGCTGAACTGCAAAAAAATAATTTTTGCTCACAAGCTGCCCCATTCAATCAAGCTTAAACCCCTTGCGTATTTTTATCTGCTTACAAGCCGTGTTGTTGTTACTGATGACTATGTGCGCTATATGAGCGCGGTGAAGCTTCGTAAAGGTCAGAGCCTTGTGCAGATATGGCACGCTTGCGGTGCCTTCAAGAAATTTGGTCTGGATGCTCCTTCAAGCCGCACGGAAGCGGAGGAGAAATCTCTGCACAGTCAGTACACTGCGGTTGCAGTTACGAGCGAAAAGTGCAGGAAGTTTTACGCAGGTGCGTTTGGCATAAGCGAGGATATATGCTTGCCTTTGGGTCTTCCCAGAACGGACAAGCTTTTCACCGACAAGGCAAAAATGCGTGAGAATATTCTTGAAAAGTATCCCGAATTTGAGGGCAAGCGCATTTATCTTTATTGCCCCACATTCCGCGAAGAGAACGGTGAAAAAGCGGTTTTTGATCCTCAGCTTGATTGGAGTGCAATCAGCAATTCTCTTGGCGAAGATGAGATTTTTATTATCAGACGGCATCCGATTATGGATTACCGCCTGACGGATACTGAATATTCCAATATTATCGACCTTACGGAAGAATCCACCCTTGACCTGACGGCGGCGAGTGATGTTATTATAACCGACTATTCGTCCGTTATTTATGATGCTTGCCTGCTTTCCGTGCCATCAGTATTTTATTGCCCCGATGTGAAGAAATACGAAAGAGGATTTTACCTGAATTTTCCCGATGATTTGCCCGGAGAACTTGTTACGGATGGCGGAGCACTTCTTGATGCCGTAAGGAATGCAAAAGAAAATCCGCCCGCTGACCGAATTGAAAAATTCATCAACGAGCAGATGGAAGCCTGTGACGGAAAATCTGCGGAAAGGGTTGCGGCGCTTATTGAGAAGAGCCTGAAATAACCCTTTCAAATATTCTTTTTGTGTTGTTGCAATCAATATAATCAAAGTTAAAATCTCTGAAATTGCGGAGCTTTTCTCCGTCATTTCGGGGATTTTTTATTGCCTCAACAACGGTGGCAAAATCCTTTGCAACCACGCCGGGCACATAACTTTCGTAGTCAAAATAGAACGAACGCTCTTTTTCATAGCTTTCAAGGTCGAAAGCATAGAATATGCAAGGCTTACCGAGAAGAGCAAAGTCCATGCAGACAGAGGAATAATCCGTTATCAGCAGGTCGCTGATAAGAGTAAGCTCGTTGATGTCGCCGCCCGTAACATCAACCGTGCCTTTTGCAGGCTCGGCAGAGTGAATCTGCGGATGCAGTTTTATCAGCAGGGCATACTCATCGGAAAGCTCGCGCCCGAAAAGCTCTGTATCAATTTTTTTGACAAGGCTTTTATCCGTTTCAGGGTCATCACGGAAAGTGGGGGCATATAGAATAAGCTTTTTGCCCCTGCATTTAGGGTGAGTTTTGTCAAATTCGTTGCGGATTGCCTCAACATCCTTTTTGGCAAGCAGAGTGTCGATTCTCGGTGCGCCAAGAGGAAGAATTTTGCTTTCATCAACACCAAAAGCTTCGGAATAAACCGGCACAAGATTTCTTGATGTGCAGATTACATATGTAAATTTCTCGGAGCATTTCTTTTCTCTCGCTCTCACATCATCCGTAAGAGGTGCGGAAAGTCCGAACTTTTTGAATGCACCCTCTGCGTGCCAAAGCTGGGTGATAACTGCATTTTTGCTGAAATTGAGAGATGCCATCGGCATAAAGTTATCGTTGAGGAAAACATATTTTGCCGTGGCAAGTGCCTTTGCCTTCAGAGTGAAAAATTCCGCCGCCCTAAGGCAGGATAAAACAAGAGCCTTGACGCCCGAAGTGTCGATTTTCAGGTCTCTTGTGGTGATTGTAACAATGTCAAAGCCGCCCTTTGCTTCGCAATAGGAGCGCAGGATGCCCAGTGAGTCTTTGTCACCGCCGTTATGAGGAGCAACAAAGGCGATTCTGTTTTCTTTAACGGGCAGAATTCGGCTTAAATTAAAGAAAAGTGCATATAACGAATAAAAAAGCTTTTTCAAGATGATTCTCCGTTATCTTTTTATTTTCAGCAGTATTTTTGCGCCGAGAATGATGAGAAAATCGGGCAAAAAGCCTGTTTTGGGTGAGTTTTTCAGCAGTGATATAACTTTGAAAAGTCTGCTGTCAGGGCACTCGTTGCCTCTGAATTTAAGGATAATCTTTCCCTTTGGAGCACGGGGCATAGTGAATGCGTTTTCGTAATCGGGGGCATTTTGTCCGCAAATAAGCTCAAAAACGGGCATTGACTGACTGTATACATCTTTCACAAATTCCACCGTTGGATTTTGTGCAATAACGCTGATAACAGGCTTTTCTGCAATTTCTGTTTTGCTGAAAAGCAGGATGCCGATATCCTTCGTCAAAGCCTTGCATCTTGACAGTGTTTCTTTGTTCATTTCCGATTCAAGATAAGCAAGTCTTTTGCCCATATATTCAAGAGCTTCATCGCCCTCGGATACCCACAACAATCGGTAAAATTCGTTTATCAGAGCAGAATAATTTTTATATAAAATCTCCTGCAGATAATCCGATTTTTCCTCTGCCGTGCCGCTGAAATAATTGTCAGCACAGGAATAAATCATATCCATTGACTTTGAAAAATCCTGCAGCAGCGTGGTGTTCACTTTGTGAGTGACGGAAAGGGTGTGTCTGCGGTATCTGAACACTGCATTTTCAACACCCGTAATTTTCGGCTTTGCAGTGTGAATTAGCTGCATAAAGAATGCACCGTCTTCGCTGTATTTCATTTCAGGAAAACGGATGCCGCTTTCTTTCAGAGTTTTTGCACGATAGCATTTGTTGCTTACGAGGAAATTCCACAGTAGGCGCTTATCGTAGCAATCGATTGTTTTATCCCTGACAAGTGAATCAACAACAGGATTGGATGAACGGGAGATACCGAAGCTTTCAACCCTGCAAAGGGCAATATCCGCCTGCGTTTCATCAAGGGCATTGCACATTTGCTCAAGGGCATTTTCGCCCAGCAAATCATCGCTGTCAAGGAAAAGAATATATTCCCCATCAGCGCGGTCAATGCCGTTGTTCCTCGCCGCGGATACACCTGCATTCTCTTGAAAAACAGGCAGAATATTTGCGTGCTTTTTCGCATACGCATCAATTATTTTGCCCGTGCTGTCTGTTGAACCGTCATTAACAACAACAATCTGTATGTCTTTGAGAGTTTGATTCAGCAGACAGTCAAGAGTTTCCGATATGAAATTTTCACTGTTATATGCGGGTATGATAACAGAAATTTTCATTTTATTTATCCCACTTAAGAACGGTTTTTCCGAAATGGCGGCTGATATCCTGAGCAAATGCCTCATGAATATCATTCACTGTTCTGATATTGATAACACTGCCGATAATGTTTTCAAGATAAGCGGCAATGTCGGGATGTTCCGCCAACAAATCCATTGTTTTTTGAAAATCTTCAACGCCGCTTCTGCTTGAGCCGAAAAGGGAAAGACCTTTTTCAAGCACCATTCTTGTGTTGATATCAACAAATCTTTCGCTGACACCCATAAGTCCGATTGAGCCTTCGGGGTTAATCATATCAATAATCTGCGCAATGGCAAAACGGGAGCCTTCACCGCCTACGCATTCAAATGCATGGTCAATTTTAAGACCCTCGGGAACATGGTCAACGTGATATGCGCCGTCTGCAAATGAAAAATAAGCAAGCTTGTCATAAACCGTGCCGAAAACATAAAGCTTTGCATCAGGATAAAGTGCTTTGAGCACAAGTGCGGTGATGAAGCCTACGTTGCCGTCACCCCAGATGCCGATTGAGTTTTTTCTCTTGTGAGCAAATTTCTCGAAACGGGCAATTGCGTGAACACAAACGCTGATAAGCTCGCTGAAAGATGCAACTCTGAGGTCAACACCATCGGGCACACGAACAAGGTGGTCAGCAGGCATATCAATATAATCCCTCAGAAATCCGTCATATCCGCTTGAGCAGAAACGGCTGGAGGGCAGATAATTCTCTGCAATAACCTCATCGGTTTCCGTGGGAATATTTGGCACGGGCACAACGGTTTCGCCAACATTGAATGTGCCTGTGGGGTCATAAACAACCTTGGCAACGCACTCGTGAACAAGCGCCATAGGCAGCTTGGCTTTGAGAGCCTCGCGGCTTCTGTTGCCCAGATAATAGCGCTGGTCTGCCTTGCATATTGAAAGGTAAACGGGGCGCAGGATAACGCTGTTTTTGATATCGGGCTGCGTGCAGGCAACCTCAATCATACCCGGGGCGATTAATCTGTAAACTGAATTAATCATTTGAATCCTTGCCTTTCAGGAGAGTGTGAGCAACTTTCAAATCATAAGGATAGGTAATTTTGATGTTGAAAACCTCACCCTCAACCATATAAACATCTTTGTTCTTGATTGAGAAAATTTTGCAAGCATCTGTAAGAATTGCCTTTTCATCCTCTGTGAGAGAGGCGAGAACTCTTTCAAGTTCCTTAAGGCGGAAAGACTGGGGAGTCTGACCCTGGAACATTCTTGTTCTGTCAGGAATTGAAGTGATCATTTTGCCGTCTGCGCTTTCAACAATTGTGTCAGTTGCGGGGATAACAGTGTCGCAAGCGCCGTATTTGAGGGCGGCATCAACATTTTCTTCAATAATTCTGTGAGTGAGGAAAGGTCTGACCGCATCGTGGGTAACGATAACGGTGTCCTCGTTGGTTTCATAATTTTCTTCAATATATGCAATCGCATTTTCAAGGGTGCCGTTTCTTGTGGCACCGCCTGCAATGACGGTCACTTTCTTTCCTTCGGGGATATGCTTTTTGATGAGTGCGTTTGTGTGTGCAACCCATGCTTTGGGGCAAAGCACAAGAATTTCATCAATTCTTTCGCTGACAAAAAACTTTTCAATGGTGTGAATAATAACGGGCTTTGTGCCAAGCTCAAGATACTGCTTGGGGGTGTCCGAATTACCCATGCGGCTTCCGATGCCGCCTGCAAAAACTGCTGCAAAAACCATATTATCAGTCCTTTCTGTTATTTGCCTTTGACCATTTCGTTATACTTAGCGCAGATTTCTTTTGCATCGCCCTGCGCAATGAGTTTGCCTTTTTCAAGGATAATCGCCTTGTTGCAGATGTTAAGCACCTGCTCAACGCTGTGTGAAACGAAAAGAACGGTTATGCCCTTGTCGAACATTGAGCGGATTTTTGCCTCACTCTTTTTTCTGAACTTTGCATCGCCAACGGAGAGAACTTCGTCCAGAATAAGGATTTCGGGCTGAACTGCGGTTGCGATTGCAAAGCCGAGCCTTGCTCTCATACCCGATGAATAATTCTTGACGGGAACATTGATGAAATCGCCAAGCTCCGAGAACTCAACTATTTCGTCATATTTTTCTTCAATGAACTTTCTTGAGTAGCCCATTGTTGCGCCGTAAAGAAAGATGTTTTCTTTACCCGAATAATTCATATCGAATCCTGCGCCAAGTTCAAGCATCGGAGCGATAACGCCGTTTACTGTGACGCTTCCCTTTGTGGGTTTAAGCACGCCTGCAATAACCTTGAGCAGTGTTGATTTGCCTGCGCCGTTAAAGCCGAGAACGCCCACTCTGTCGCCTTTTTCAACGGTGAATGAAATATCGTTCAGCGCCCAGAATTCGGTGAAATGGAGCTTTCTCGTGACGAGCTTTATGAAGTATTCTTTGAGA
Organism: uncultured Clostridia bacterium; assembly: GCA_937919155.1. Lineage (GTDB taxonomy): Bacteria > Bacillota > Clostridia > Oscillospirales > Acutalibacteraceae > CAG-177. The sequence goes on along the minus strand of CALFPM010000143.1, from coordinate 2,607 downwards.
TTATCAACCTTTTCCTGATTAAGGTTGAACATCATACTCATATTGCTGACTGTGATAGCGGGTTTAGCCATAGAAAACTCCTTTCTTTAAATGTGAAGAATGAATTTGTCCTGCTTTTTATAGAACATCCACAGACCTGCAACAATGCAGACAAGGCTGAATGCAAGAGAATAGAGCAGGTGGTTGATGTTGAACATTTCTCCGTAAAGAACACAGCTGCGGAACATTTCAGTGACGGAATAAAGCGGGTTTGCCATAAGTGCCATTCTGATAACCTTGCTTGCAATGTTCAGCTGCTCAACCTTATAGAAAATGGGGGTCATGTAGAAAAGGAGCATACAGAACACTTCGTAAAGATATTCAACATCCTTGAAGAAAACCTCCATTGTGCAAAGGATAAGACCGATGCCAACGCTGAGAAGCAGGAGGATTGCAATGGGAACAACCGCAAGGAAAATATACGGAGTTATGTGGGGCTGCTCTGCTGAGAAGAAGTAGAAATAAATGATGAAGCAGGCAAGTACCAGCAGGGAAATCAGGAATGTTACGAAATTTGCGATAACATTCGAAAGAGGGTAAATGTACTTCGGCACATAAACCTTTTTGATGACCGATGCGCTGAGCCTGATTGAGCGCATTGCCCTTTTGGTTGATTGGGTGAAAAACTCATAGATAAGTCGTCCGCAAAGCAGGTAAATGGGGTAATTCACCATCGCCGCATCTTTTCTGCCGAATATTCCGCCGAAAACAAGCACAAGAACGATTGTTGTGAGCAGCGGCTGCAAAAATGTCCAGAAAATGCCGAGAACGGAGTTTCTGTATTGCAGTTTGATATTTTTACGGACTATCTCATAGAGGAGATATCTGTACTTGTAAAAATTCTTTAAGTATTTCATAAAATTTTCATTCCCTTAAAGTTTCAGACCCCATTTTGCAAAATAATTAAGCATTGAGTTAATCTGAACAAGTTTAAGCTTAAAATTCTTTTTGGATTCGCGTCCCCATTCGTGATAAACAGTTGCCTCGGGGCAATAAACTGTTCTTGATTCAAGATTTACACTTCGGGTGAGGTCGCTGTCCTCAAAATACATGAAATAACGCTTGTCAAAACCTCCAAGCTTTTTGAAAAGCTCTGTTCTGATAAACATAAAACAGCCTGTGGCGTTCTGAATATCAACGGGTTTTGAAAGGTCGCGGTCAAGCATTGCGTATTCCCTGAGCAGTTTGCTTGGCTCGCCGTCACCTCTCATCCTGCTTGCAACAAGATATTTGAGACAGGGAGCTTTTTTGCCCAGAATCTGGAGCCTGCCGTCAGGGAATCTGATTTCGGGGGAAGCCATGCCGATATCTTCGTTTTTGTCAAGAAAATCGGCAAGCTTTGAAATTGCATCATCCTTAAGAATGATGTCGGGATTGATGATTACATGGTAGTCGGAATCCAGCTTGTCCAGAACAATATTGTGTCCTGCACCAAAGCCGATATTAGCGCCGCTTCTGATAAGTGTAACCTGAGGATACTCTTTTTCAATCAGCTCAACGGTTCCGTCTGTGGAGCCGTTATCCACCACATAAAGACGGAATGGCGCTTTTGTATGTTCGAAAAGTGAGCTTAACGCATTGCCGATGGTGGCAATGTTATTATAAGTCACAATACAACCTGTTACGGTTTTGTTCATATGTATTTATATTCCTTTCCAAGGCACATAATTGGAAAATTACTTTATTTTCGCCAAAGACAAAATCATTTTTAAACGCCATTTGATTTTCTGCACCGCACTTGTTTTACCGCCTGTCACATTGCCGCCGTGTCTGCGCCATTTGATAAGCGGTTTCTGAAGCAGAGTGACTTTGTAACCCATTTTTATGGCGGCGAGTGCAATCCACCAGTCGTGCATGGGAAGTCCCTTGGGGAAAGGGAGCGTATCCAGCATAACCTGCCTTGTGAATGCCATACAGCAACCCACAAAAGTGTTTCTGATGAGATTGTGCTTGAAATCGGCATTTGAACCGTGAACAGCAAAAAATGAAGGCTCTGTGATATTGAGGTCGCCATCGGTCACCGCCGCATCGTGGAGCACAAGGTCTGCACCTTTTGCTATTTCCGCCATAATGCAGCTCACTTTGTCGGCCATCCATACATCGTCCTGATCGCACAGAAAGATTATGTCGCCCGAGCAGTTGTTCAGGGCGTTTTCAAAGTTTTCAACAACGCCCTTGCCGCTGCCCTCAATATATTTTATTCTTTTGTCTTTTTCAGCATATTGATCACATATTTCACCCCTTTTATCGGTTGAGCCATCGTCAACAATAATAATTTCCATATTATTACCCCCATTAATTAAAATCCATTGTCCCAATTAATACAAGCAGTTAAATTTCCAACAGCAGAGGGATAACTACTATTTCTACACTGGGCATATACTTCAATTGTATCACCTGCGGCACACGTTACATCTTCTGAACATGATTTATATCCCCATTCTCCACTCGCTGAATGTAAACTTCCTGTCGCAGAATTATTTTTATAAAGTCTTGATGCATAAGTACCACTTAATTCAGAGTCGGTCAATTTCGCAAAATACCATTTAAAGCGATATGTGCCAGCAT
>CALFPM010000142.1 GCA_937919155.1 uncultured Clostridia bacterium | reverse complement strand
GCTTCGATGGGTCGGAAATCCGACCTTTACGGCGTATTTAGTTCAAGTCATTTTATTCTAACTTTATTCACCCAAAAATAACTGTGTCCAGCATAGCTTGCCGTCAGGGTCGGGGTCAGGGGCAACGCCGATGCCGATTTTGCTGAAATTCGGGTCAAGAATATTTTTCAGATGGGTTTCGGAGTTTTTCCACGCTTCGCAGACATCCTCTGCAGTTCCGTAACCCCAACCGATGTTTTCGCCTGCATAACCCTCGGTAAATCCTGCGTCTTTGAGTATGGTGAAGCAGGTTCTGCCGTTTGGTCGGCGGTGGGAATGGTTACCCGACCAGGCAATTTCCTCTGCTCTTGCACAGGCAATTTCCGTCAGTTCATCACTGAGTTTGAGGGTAGATATTCCGTTTTCCTTGCGGTAGCCGTTGATAATGTAAAGAACGGCATCAATTGAATCGGAAAAATCTACCATATTTTTCTTTGCGGCAGGCAAAAGGTCATCAAAATCAGCGCTGTAATAAATGCGGTTGTAATATTCGTGGATTTCCTCTTTGACAATCTTCTCTGTGCCGTCAGCCAATGTGTCAATATAGCTGGTTACGCTTCTCCTGCGGAAAACTCCGTATTTCATATCTTCTTTGAAAGCTTTTTCAATCTTTTTGTAATAATCGAGAGGTTTGCTTTCGTCAAAGAGAGGCATAGTTGTTGTGACGGGAACGGTTGTGGCGGGTTTTGTTGTGGTAACGGCTTTTGTCGTTGTGATTATTTCCGTTATTTTTTCCGTAACGGTGGTTGTGACAAAGGTTGTTGCCTCGGTTGTTGTCGGCTGTGCAGAAGTAGTTGCCTGCACGGAGGATGCCGTTGTTGAGGGCTGAATTTCCGGCTTTTTCACTTCTGCACAAGCGGTCACAGCAGAAAACATCAGCACCGCAAGAGCGGCAGATACAATTCTTTTTTTCATTTTTTCTTTCCTTATTTTACTTCATCAAATGAGAGAATTACGGTGAATTTTTCTTCCTTTGCGGAAATTTCAAGAGTGCCGCCCTGAAGTTCGGCAAGACTCTTTGCAATTGAAAGTCCAAGACCGTTGCCCTCAGTGTGCCTTGAACTGTCGCCCCTGACAAAGCGTTCCAGCAGTTCATCACCCTCAATTTTAAGGGGCTTTTTTGAAATATTGGAAACGGTGACTGTTGCTTTCTTGCCGTCTGAATCAAGGATGATTTCAAGGTCTGTGTCGGGTGCGCCGTATTTGCACGCATTGTTGAAAAGATTGGAGAAAATCCGCCAGAGCCATTCGCCGTCACCCATAATATAAACATCGTCTTCAGGCAAAATTACTCTCGGAAGAATTTCGCTTTCGTCAAGTTTGAGAGCAAAGCCGTCAAGGGTCTGCTCAATAACAATATTCAGGCTTGTTTTCTCGCTTTTGACCTCAATATTACCCGATGTAATCTGCGAAACCTCAACAAGATTATTCGCAAGAACAGAAAGTCTTTCCGTGTGTTTTGAAACAACGGCAAGGTATTCTTTCCTCTGCTCATCGGTCAGGTCGTCACGCTGAAGAAAATCAATGTAGCTCTTGATTGTCGTGAGGGGAGTCTTGATGTCATGAGAAACATTGGTGATCAGCTCGTTACGCAGTCTTTCACTCTTGAGTTCCTGCTCAACGGCTTTGTGAATTTCTTTTTTTATCTGGTCAAGGTTTTTGCCGTGGGCGCGGATGCTTGAAATAGTCAGCTTTTTCGTGATTTCGTCACCCAGAACACCCTCTGCAAGTCTCTGACCCTCTTCCTTAACATAGTAAAGATTAATTGCAATCATTGCGAAAACGGGAATTACAATGAGCCTTGTAATTCCCCAGATGATGATGAAAATAAGCATCACAGGGCGTGGGTCTGAGGTTTTGTCCAGCACACCGAAATAGGTGAGCGAAATAAGAATTGCAGCCTCACTGAGGAAAAATACAATAATACCTGCAATCAGTTTTCTGAAAGGAGAAATCTCGTGAACCTTGCGCCTTACGTTTCTCGGAGTCTTGCGCTTGAAGCGGCGGTAAATCATATAAATGATGGTGTTTTTATATAATTTACCCATCTTGACTCTTACCGAAAGAGTTGTGAGATAAGTCTGAATAACAAGAATTGCGGCAACGCAGGTGAACATAACGACCACGTTGTTCAGAACCATTTCAACGTCCGCCGCCGTGGTCAGGCTTATGATTACCCATGCCACAACGAACAGAAGACCCAGCACAACCGTGCAGAAATCCAGGGGAAGTTTGTCAATCAGACCCGGCACAATTTCACCTGTGTTTTTGTCCGTTTCGCCTGCGTTGATTGTGAGCAGACAAAGGAAAATAACAATAGTCAGTATGCAGAGGAAAAGCACCGCAAACAGAACATATTTGAGGGAGTTGGCGGCGGTTATCCAGCTGAAAGCGTGTGAATATTTGTCCGTTGCCTGCTGTTCACCCTCCGCAACAATGGCATAAGTAAGTCGCACGGGAATAACTTTTCCGTTTTCATCGGTGGTAATATAGTCAGTACTGCCTCCGTAATCCGTGCTTTGTTGCAGTTCTTCAAAAGTAATTCTGTCGTTTGCCGTGCTGTCCAGCAGCACCTTACCGCTTGCAATATCAGTGATGATAAAAACAAAGTTTGAGTTTTTTACCGAAAACTTTTCTTTGTAATAATTCAGACGGTAAGTGTCCTTGCCCTCGTGAACGCAGTTGAAATAGTCAATTGCCTGTTCCGAGTCGTTCAGCGAATAAATCTGAACCGCAACACTTCTTGCGGTGTTGCCGTTATCGTTTTTTTCATAGAAATTGTATTCAAAAAGGTAGTTCATACCAAGAATACAGCCAACGGCAACAATTGTGAGAACAATCAGGAGGATTATTGCAGATGTACGGTCAGATTCCGAACGCAACTGTCCGTTTTTCAATTTTCATCACTCCTTGATATCTTTTCGGGAACTTTCTTGCTGATCATTTTGTAGCCGTGACCCCAGCAGGAAATCAGAATTTCGGGATTTGCAGGGTCAATTTCGATTTTTTCGCGCAAGTGGCGGATATGAACGGTAACCGTATTTTCCGCACCGAGAGGGTCATCGCCCCACACAAGGCGGTAAATCTGCTTTGGGGGAAATACCTTGTCGATATTTTCCATAAAGAATTTAAGAAGCATCATTTCCGTTGGAGTGAGGTTTATGGGTTCGCCGTCAATTGTGGCAACCTTTGAATCAACATCAAGCTCAATGCTTCCGTTGCGGAGAATATTGGTTTTCGGCGCAGAATTGACCGAGCCGCCAAAACGCACATAGCGGCGGATCTGCGACTTGACCCTGGCAATAACTTCAACGGGATTGAAGGGTTTTGTTATGTAATCATCCGCGCCTGCGTTGAGACCCATAATTTTATCGGTGTCCTGGCTTTTGGCAGTCAGCAGGATAACGGGGATATTGTTGCCCTCTTCGCGCAGACGGGTCAGCGCACGCATTCCGTCCAGAACGGGCATCATAATATCCATAAGAAGCAGATGAATATCCTGACTGCGTATTATTTCAAGAGCCTCTTTTCCGTTTGCGGCTTCAATGATGTTGTATTCATCACTGCCCTCAAGATAGATTTTCAGCGCTGAGCGGATATCCGCCTCGTCATCGCAAATAAGAATGTTATACATAATCAGATACCTCTCTGTTAATAATAAGGGTATATATAATTAATTATATCAGCAAAGCGAAAACAAATAAACACTTTTTTTAATTTTTTATCGAAAAAAGAGTGCAAAAAAATTAAAATTAGGTATTGACATTTGCTAAAGTCTTTGATATAATCTCTCTTGCAGTTGCGGATGTAGCTCATCTGGTAGAGCGCCACCTTGCCAAGGTGGAGGTAGCGAGTTCGAGCCTCGTCATCCGCTCCATAACCGCTTCAATGAAGCGGTTTTTCGTATTTTCAGAGGCAGTTATCCACGTTTTCAACAAGTTATCAACATTTTTATTTCTTTAAAAGAAAAAACCATCCGTTTTGGATGGTTTTATTTTTTCTGATTTTATTCAAGTGCGGCAAGAACAGATGCAATTCTTGCAAGGTCATCTTTGTCATAGAAGGCAATTTCAAGGGTGCCGCCCTCTTTGCCGCTCTTTGTGATTACTCTTGCTTTTCTGCCAAGGCTGTTGTTCAGCGAAAGCTCAACCTCGTCAAAGAATGTGTTTCTTGACGGGGATTTTTTATTTTCTTTTTTCTCTGCCGCAAGTGACTTCACGAGCTTTTCTGTTGCTCTTACTGAAAGTGCTTTTGCAATCACAAACTCTGCGGTTGAGATAATCAGCTTTTCATCGCTGAGAGAGGCGAGAGCTCTTGCGTGGCCTGCGGAGAGTTTGTTTTCGCGAACCATATCAAGCACTGCCTCGGGAAGTTTGAGAAGTCGGAGTGCATTTGCAACTGCGGGGCGTGATTTGCCGACTCGCTGTGCAGCCTCCTCCTGAGTGAGGTTGAAATCTTTCATAAGACTTGCAAAGCCGAAAGCTTCTTCAACGGGATTAAGGTCCTCACGCTGCAGGTTTTCGATAAGTGAAATAACTGCCGCCTCGGTGTCCGAAAGGTCTTTGATGATAACGGGTACCTGAGTAAGACCTGCAATGCGGCTTGCACGCCAACGTCTTTCACCTGCAATGAGCTGATAGCCGCCGCCAATCATAGGGCGTACAAGCAGAGGCTGAAGTACGCCGTGCTGAGCAATTGAATCCGCAAGCTCGGAAAGAGCTTCTTCGTCAAACTGTTTTCTTGCCTGCTCCTTGTTAGGCTCAATTTCCATAAGGCTCAGTTTTACGGGTTGACCTGCGCCTGTTTCTTCAAGTGAATTATCCATCAGCAGGGAGTCAAGTCCTCTGCCGAGTCCGCTTTTTTTAGGTGCCATATATATTCTCCTTATCTACAATTTAACTTGAGAAATTCATCTGCAAGGTCGTTGTATGCGTGAGCGCCCTTGGATGATTTGTCGTAGTACATAACAGGCTGACCGTAGCTGGGTGCTTCCGAAAGGCGAACATTTCGGGGAATGACGGTTGAATAAACTTTTTTTGGGAAGCAACGCTTGACTTCCTCAACAACCTGCTGTGTAAGATTGAGCTGACCGTTATACATTGTAAGAAGAACGCCTTCAATTTCTATGTATGGATTGTAAAGTCGCTTAACGGTGCGCACTGTTGCAATGAGCTGAGAAAGACCCTCAAGCGCAAAGAATTCGCACTGAATGGGAACAATCAGAGTGTCTGCGGCGCAAAGACCGTTAAGAGTGATAAGTCCCAGTGACGGGGGACAGTCAAGAAAAATGAAATCAAACTTGTCCTTTACAAGCGCAAGCGAATTTTTGAGCCTTGATTCTCTTTTCTGAGTTTCAACAAGTTCAAGCTCCGCGCCTGCAAGGTCCATGCTTGACGGCATCACAAAAACATTGGTGTAAGGCGTTTCAACAATTGCCTCCTCAGCAGGACATCCGCCGATAAGCACACTGTATGAAGATTTTTCAAGACCTCTTTTGTTAACGCCGAGACCGCTTGTGGAATTGCCCTGAGGGTCAATATCAACAAGCAGAACTTTATATCCCTTGCTGCCGAGAGCAGCGGTAAGGTTAACGGCGGAGGTTGTTTTGCCAACGCCGCCTTTCTGGTTGACTATTGCAATGGTTTTTCCCAAAATAATCTCTCCCGAATATATATTATATAATGTAATGTATTTATAAGCACTTTTTATAGTATAACATATATATTTGTAAAAGAAAAGACAAAAAACAAAATATTAATGTTTCACGTGAAACAGCAAGAGGGGCAGGAATTAACCTGCCCCTCCCGCTGTGGATGTGGGTGTGAAAGAGAAAGATATGGTAAATTAGGAGATATCAAAGTTAAGCCGAGGTCTTTTTTGCCCGTATAACGCAGTTCCCTGTTTTGGGTATGCGGACGATATATTCGATGTATTCATCCGTTTCGCTTTTGGCGGAATCCGCCTCAATCCCTGCGCGTCTCATTGTGTCAACTGCGTGGTTAAGGGTGTTTACGAAAATGCGTACATCCTTGAACAGCTTGACGGGCGGTTGTCTGCGGCGGTTATCGGTGTTCAGAATCTGGTCAACCAGTTTTTCCGATTCCGCAACATTCAGCCGTTTTTCCGCAATAATGGAAAGTGCACGCTCAATCTGCGAGAGGGTAGTGAGCCTGAGAAGCGCACGCGCGTGGCGTTCCGATAAGTTTTCCTGAACGATTTTCAGGCGGATTTCCTCGGGCAACCGCAGCAAACGGAGTTTGTTTGAAATGGTGGGCGGTGCTTTGCCAAGCTTTTTGCAAACCTCTTCGCGGCTCATTCCGTAGTCATTGATCAGTTTATCTATTGCAAGAGCTTCTTCAAAAAAGCTCAGGTCTGTGCGTTGTATGTTCTCAATCAGGGCAAAAAGTGCGGATTTGCTGTCGCTCGCTTCCATTATGATACACGGAATTTTTGTTATTCCGACAAGCCTTGATGCCCTGAGCCGCCTTTCGCCGGATATCAGTTCATATTGACCCTTGCCGTTGACCCTGACTGCAATAGGCTGAATAATGCCGTTTTGCCTTATACTCTGGGCAAGACCCTCCAACTCATCAAAGTCAAATCGCTGACGGGGTTGGTTTGGATTGGGATAAATCTCTTCCTGGGGAACAAGAATTATTTGCCCGCCGATTTTATATTTATTGTTCTTCAAACAGTAAATCCCCCTTTCGATGTCTCAATCATAGCACCGAAAAGGGGGATTGTCCAGCAAAAGCGTTCGTCACAATAAGTGATGAAACGACAATTCATATTAAAATTAAAGAGGCTTTTTGGCAATCTGTGCAGAGGGTCTGGGATATTTGGGCGGAATTTGCGATATCTTTTTGATAACAACAAGTGTTCTTTCTCCGCCGTCAGAGAGTGAAAATGACTTTTCTGCAATGATTTTGCCGCCAAGAGTTTTGATGGCAGCCTTTGCACCGTCAATTTCTTCCTGTGCCTTCGCGCCTTTCATTGCAATGAAAAGACCGTTCTGCTTGACAAAAGGCAGGCAATATTCGCAAAGAACATTCAATGCCGCAACCGCGCGTGAACAGACAAAATCAAACTTTTCTCTGTATTCCTTGCTCTGACCCGCTTCTTCCGCGCGGGTGTGAAGCGTTGTTGCAATCAGACCAAGCTCATTAACCGTGTTTTCGACATATTTCAGCTTTTTCGCCGTGCTGTCAATCATAGTCAGGTCAATGTCAGGTCGCATAATCAGCAGAGGTATTCCGGGAAAACCTGCGCCTGTGCCCACATCAAGCACCCTTGCGCCGTTGGGAATATCTGCGGCGGTGAGAACGGATATGCTGTCCGCAAAATGCTTGACGGCAATACCGTCCGGATCGGTGATTGCGGTTAAATTCATTGTTTTGTTCTGCTCAACAAGCAGGTCGGAAAGCGCATCAAAGCGGCTGATTTGCTCGTCCGTAAGGGTAATTCCAAGCCTTTCAGCATCGGAAATCAAAAGGGAGGTGTTAAACATTTATACCGTTCCTCTCAAGATAAATAAGTAAAACCGAAATGTCGGCAGGGGAAACGCCTGAAATTCTTGAAGCCTGACCCACGGTTTCGGGTCGGATTTTGGTGAGTTTTTCCATTGCTTCAAGGCGCAATCCTGTAATCAGATTGTAATCAAGGTCTTTCGGAAGACGCTTAACTTCAAGGCGGCGCAGTTCATTGATCTGCATTTGCTGGCGCTTGATATAGCCTTCATACTTGATATCAATTTCAACCTGCTCAAAAACATCGTCAGGCAGGTCGGGCCTTGTGTTATCAAAGGGAGCAAGAGCTTCATAATTAATCTGAGGTCTGCGCAGAAGTTCAATCATTTTAACTCCTTTTTCAAGGGCAGATGTTTCACGTGAAACAAGCATTGCGTCAATTTCGGGAGTTTTGGGGATTGAAAGAGCCGCAATTCTTTCGCGCTCCTTGGCAATCATCTCAAGCTTTTCAAGGAATTCTGCATATCTTTCCTCGCTGATAAGACCTGCCTTGTAGCCGATTTCCGTCAGTCGGCGGTCTGCATTGTCCTGCCTCAAAATAAGGCGGTATTCGGAGCGGGAGGTCATCATTCTGTATGGGTCGGAGCAGCCTTTGGTAACAAGATCGTCAATAAGAGTGCCGATGTATGAGGTTGTTCGGTCAAGGATAACAGGCTCTTTGCCCTGAATTTTGAGGGCGGCATTCATGCCTGCCACAAGTCCCTGAGCGGCGGCTTCCTCATATCCGCTGGAGCCGTTGAACTGTCCTGCGCCGTAAAGTCCCTCAAAATCCTTGAATTCAAGGGTCTGTCTGAGCGAAAGAGGGTCAACGCAGTCATATTCAATGGCATAGGCGGTGCGGAGAAACTCCGCATTTTCAAGTCCGGGAATACTGCGGACGATTTTCAGCTGAACATCCTCGGGAAGTGAGGAGGAAAGTCCCTGCAGATACATCTCGTCTGTGTTTGCGCCGCAGGGCTCAACAAATATCTGATGGCGTTCTTTTTCGGAAAAACGCACAATTTTATCCTCAATGCTGGGGCAATATCGGGGGCCTACGCCGTCAATTTTGCCCGAATAAAGGGGTGAACGGTGAAGATTTTCAAGTATGATTTTCTTGGTTTCTTCGCCCGTATATGTAATATAGCAAGGCTCGGTGTTGCGGACTTCTATATCTTTTCTGTAAGAAAAATGGGTGATTTTTTCGTCACCGTGCTGCGGTTCAAGGCTTTCAATATCAACACTTCTGCGGTTGATACGGGGAGGAGTGCCCGTTTTGAAGCGGCGGGTCAGAACTCCAAGGTCTTTGAGTGCCTTTGCAAGGTCAACAGAGGGGAACATTCCGTCAGGACCGCTGTCATAGGAAACATCACCGATAAAAACTTTGCCTGCAAGAAAAGTACCCGTTGCAATGATAACCGCCTTTGCTCTGTGCAGAGCTTCAAGTCGGGTTTTGAGTATCCATTCGTCACCGTCTTTGCGGATATCCACAATTTCCGCCTGGCGCAGATACATATTTTTCTGCCTTTCCATAACGGATTTCATGTAATCGGAGTATGCTCTGCGGTCAATCTGAGCGCGCAGACTGTGCACCGCAGGACCTTTGCCCAGATTGAGCATTCTGTTCTGCAGTGTGTTAAGGTCAGCCGCAACACCCATTTCGCCGCCGAGGGCGTCAATCTCACGAACAAGGTGTCCTTTTGACGTGCCGCCGATTGACGGGTTGCAAGGCATATTGCCCACCCAATCCAGATTAATTGTAAAAACCGCCGTTTTGCATCCGAGGCGTGCGGCGGCAAGACCCGCTTCAATACCCGCGTGTCCTGCGCCGATAACGGCAACATCAAAATTTTCAGAAATGTATTCCATAAAAACACCACTTGGATTTATCCACATTTGCAAGAGAAAGTGTGGATAACTTTTTATATAAGTCAAAAATTATGTCTGAAAAAACGCCCGTCTGGAGCCGATGGAAATTTTTCAAACGATGCTCAGGTCATTTTGATTTGCGTAATCGTCTGTATCCTGAAATCGCCTTTATTATTCCAAATAAGCATTAAAAACGGCTGTTATAATGCTGAATAAGAAAAATAAACAGCTGTTTTTTACTTTCCGACACAGAATCTTGAGAAAACCTCGTCAACAACTGCTGAGGTTGCTTTTTCACCCGTCAGCTCAAGGAGAGCATCAATGGCGCAGTCGGCGCACACATTGACTGCATCAAGAGTGACTCCGCAGTTGATTGCGTTGATGGCATCCTCGATGCTTGTGAGGGCATTTACGCAACATTGCCTCTGTCTTTCGCTTGTGAGGCAGGCGGCATTGGGATTGAATTCATCTGTGGAACAGATTTTTGCAACCGCCTTTTCAAGCTCGTCCCTGCCTTCACCCGTAGAGGCGGAAAGCTCAACCGTGAATTCAAATGAATCGGTAATAATCTGCCTGTCTGCCGCAAGGGGCAGGTCGGCTTTGTTGAGAAGTGCAATGGCTTTTTTGCCGCTGCAGCTTTTTATTATGTCAAGGTCATCATCGGTGAGAGGCTCACTGCCGTCAAAAACGGCAAGGAGAAGCTCGGCGCGCTCAAGGCGCTGCCTTGCAAGGCTGACACCGATGTTTTCAACCACATTTTCAGTTTCGCGTATTCCCGCGGTGTCCGCAACGCGCATAATAATTTCGCCGAGCACGATTTTTTCCTCAACCACATCGCGGGTCGTGCCTGCAATGTCCGTTACGATTGAACGCTCAAAGCCCGTGAGCATATTCATCAGAGTGGATTTGCCCACATTGGGTTTGCCAACGATAACGGCGTCAATGCCGTCTGTTACGGCTCGTCCGCAGTCATAGCGGCGGATTATATCGGATAATTCTTTTTTTGCATTCAGAAAAACGGGAAGCATATCTGCCGCGCCCGTGTCTTCAATATCTTCGTCAGGATAGTCAACCCAGGCGGCAAGAGAGGCGCAGATGGAAACAATAGACTGTGCAACGCCCCTTATTTCGCGGCTCAGGTTGCCGTCAAGAGTGTTGAGTGCCGCAGATGCGGCCTGCTTGCCCGATGCGCCGATGAGAGCCATAACACTTTCGGCGGCGGCAAGGTCGATTTTTCCGTTAAGGAAAGCGCGCTTTGTGAATTCGCCTGCTTCTGCAGGGCTTGCACCTGCATCAAGAGCGGCACGAAGAACGCGCTTTGTTATGTAAAGACCGCCGTGGCATGAAATCTCTGCCACATTTTCGCCTGTATAACTTGCGGGTGCGCGAAAAACGAGGCAAACCGCCTCGTCAATTTTTTCGTTATTGTCATAAACATTGCCGAAATGGGCGCAGTAACCCTTGCTTTGGGCAATGTCTTTGCCGCTCACGGGTCTGAATATTTTTGCCGCAATTTCAAGGGCATTTTCGCCCGAAATGCGGACTATTCCTATACCGCCCGGGGCGTTGGGAGTTGCAATGGCTGCAATTGTGCGGTTATCCATAGATATCATCCTATTCACAAATAAGAGGTATCCTCTGACCCGTTATGCGCCTTGCAATTCTTGAAAAAGCAAGAGTTGAGGGGGAATCAGAGGGAGGCTTTTTGCCTGTTACGGTGCTGAACGATATGTTATAGTCACGGGGCACAACGCCGAGAAGCTGAACACCCGTTTCGTCAATACACTGGTCAATGTTGAGGAGTCTGCGTTTGCAGACAGGCTTGACTTCAAACATATTTATGACAAGGCGCACATCTTCCTTACCCATACGGCGAAGCTCATCAAAGGCTCTGCCGCAGCTGCGTACGCAAACATAGTCGGGAGTGGAAATAACAATTGCCCTGTCAGCCGCCGATGCGGCAAGCTGAAATCCTCTGTCAATGCCTGCCGGGGCATCAAGCAGAATATAATCATAATTATCCGACAAAGAACGGAAAAGCTTTGCCGTTGCTTCGGGAGTGAAATCATCGCTGAAGCTTCTGGGTGCGGCAAGCAGGTCAATTTCGCCTTTGATGATTGCCTGCTGAGCATCGCAACGCTCAAGGAGCAGGTCGCCCCAGTCAAAAACAACCTTTTCGGTCACATCAAACATTATGTCAAGGGAGCGCAGTCCGATATCGCAATCAACTGCAAGCACTTTTTTGCCCAGTGAGGTCAAAGCTCTGCTGACCCCCGTCACAAACGAGGATTTGCCTGAGCCGCCTTTTCCCGAGGCAACGAGTATGATTTGGGACATAGGTATGCTCCTTTCAATCGCAAAGTTAATAGTAAAAGCTTTGTAAGTGCAAAGTTCAAAGTGCAGAGTGCAAAGTGTCGGAAGGGCTCTGCCCTTACCCGATTTAAAATTGTTTATAAATATTAAGAACCCCTCGCACTACGGTGCTCGAGAACCTTGTTATTTCATAATAAGAACCTCTCGCACTGTTGTGCTCGAGAACCTTGTTATTTCATAAAAATCGGAGCGAAGCGACCCTTAACTTTGCCCTTTGCTCTTTGCATTTTGCACTCAAATCAAGGTATCAGCACATTTTCCTGCTGATAGGAATCAAGAGTGTCGCTTCTGCCGTAGTAATATTCAACAACATCGGCAACAACGGGAGCAACAAATGCACCTGAAGTCATACCTTCGCCCACAACGGCAATGGCAATTTCAGGGTTTTCGTAGGGAGCAAATGCAATAAGAAAACCGTTGTTTATTTTAACGGAAACGCCGTCAAGCTTACGGATTTCCTGTGATGTGCCTGTTTTTGCGGCAACCTGAACAGGGAGATGTGCAAAGTAGGATGAACAGTAGCCTGTTGTGCCGACTTCAAGCATACCTCTGCGGACGGTTTCAAGAGTTTCTTCGGAAACGCCTGTTTCCGCAACAATTTCAGGTTCATTTTCAAACACGGTCTGTGAATAATCGTAGCTCTTGACCGCTTTCACGAAATGAGTTCTGTGTCTTGTGCCGCCGTTGGCGACTGCTGCGCAGTAGTTGGCAAGCTGAATGGGTGAGAAAAGATTGCCCGCCTGACCGATTGCAGACTGAACGGTGTAACCGGGCAGCCACTTCTGATTGAGAGATGCGCGGTATTCGGGGCTGTCAAGCACGCCTGTTGCCTCGCCAAGCTCACAGCCTGTTTTTGAACCGAGACCGAAAAGGGTGCGGTATTCATTCATTTTTTCAATGCCCATTATCTTGCCGACTTCATAGAAGAAGGTGTTGCATGATTCATCAATAGCGTTAACAACATTGACAAATCTTGTTGCGTGAGCCTGTTCGCACTTGAACTTCTGACCGAGATAGGTATACATACCGCTGCAGTAGACGGTGTAATCTTCGTCAATGAGACCTTCTTCAAGGGCGGCAATTGCAACTGAAGGCTTCATTGTTGAACCTGTTGCATAAGTGGAGAGCAAAGCTCTGTTCCATAAGGGTGAGCCTGCCGCAGTGTTGAGGGCGGCGGCGTTTTCGCTGTAAGTGGATATATCATAAGTGGGATATGATGCGCAGGCAAGAATGGAGCTGTCCTTGCAGTTGAGAACAACAACGGCACCTGCATTTTCAACCATATTGCCCTTTTTGCCCGCATAGTCTATCAGCGCTTTTTCAAGGGCGTTCTGTGCAACACGCTGAACACCGCTGTCAATAGTCAGCACAACGGTGTTGCCCTGAGAGGGTGCGGTTGTGATTTCGGTGGTATTGTTGCCGTTTTCATCGGTGTAAACGGTTGCTTCGCCGTCAATACCCTTAAGGTATTTTTCCATTGCAAGCTCAATTCCGCTTTTGCCGATGAAATCCGTAATCTTATAGCCTTCGCTTTTCTTTTCTTTGTATTCATCCGCATCAATTGCGCCGATTCTGCCAAGGATATGGGGCGCAAGAGCACCGTCAGTATATTTGCGGACAGGATCAACGCGAACGTCAACACCAAGATAAAAATTGTTGTTTTCCTTGATTTTTGCAACTATTTCATCGGGCACATCCTGTGCAAAGGTGTATGGATTGCCGATTCTGAAATAAATCCGCCTCATTTCGTAGCAAACGGAGGCAATTTTGCGGGCATCCTCGCGTGAATATTCCTCAAGAGAATAATCCTTCACAAGCTCAAGGAAGCAGTTTTCCGCAGTTGCATATTCATTGAGGTCCAGCATATCGGGACCTTTCATTTCGTTAATCAGTTTTTCGCTGTCCTCTTTGAAGGCAATGTTGCCGTTTGCGTCAATGACAAGAGGCAGGTTGTCCGTCCATTCAAGGGAATTGCTTTCAAAAAGACGGATAAGGCTTATGATAATTTCGTTTCGGCGCGCCTGCTCCTTTGATGAGGGGAAATAGGCGGCATCAAAAATAATGGAATAACCCTGATCATTATAGACAAGAGGGTTGCCGTTGCAGTCAACTATTTCGCCTCTGGCAGCGGAGATTGTTGCCGTTTTGGCGGAAACAGAGGAGCTCGCGGCATCGTATTGCTCGCCCTCGATAAGCTGAACCTTAACAAGGTCAAAAGCAAAAAAAACAAAGAAGGCAAGCATTATGCAAAGTGATATAATGCGCCTTTTGGGCGTGATTTTAACATGCATATGCAGACCTCCTTCAGATAATTTTCAAATTTATTATTCTTCCGTAAATTTCTTTTCTATCGCTCTCACAACTAGGAAAATAATGGGAGTAAGTATTACTGTGTAAAGCACGCAGGGCAGATATTGGCGCAGCAGCATAAAGGCGGCGCTGTCCAGACCCTGAAAAACAAAGTGGAAAAGCCAATATATAATGTTATAAAATAAAGAAGCGATGAAAGTGAGCAGGGTTGCGGTGACAATGTTGTTACGCATAATTGTGTTTATCAGCGTGCCGCATCCGAAACCGACAGCAAGCAGGAAAAGAGCGTTGTAGCTTGCACCCGCGGCAAAAACATCCCAGAGCGCACCCGCAAAAAGACCGAAAATCATTCCCCACACATCGCGTTCATACATTGCAATGCAAACAACGCAGGGAATAAGCAACAAAGCCCTGACACCGAAAATCTGCGGAAAGAAGCCGTCTGTGCTTTGCAAAACGGATATCAACAGTAAAATCAGGGCAAGGCATATCCTGCGGATTATTAAATTTTTGCGTTGTGTTTCAATTGTCATTGGTTCTGTCCGTCAAAGGAAGTGATGATAAATACATCGGTGATTTCGCCAAGGTCGATGCCCGGCTCGATGATTGCGCTTGCGGAAATATCAACCGTGCCGTCAACAACATCAACAATGTTGCCGATAATAAGGTCACGGGGAAAGATTCCGCCAACGCCGGAAGTGCAGACAATTCCGCCTGCGGTGACCGCTGTTGATGATGCCAGACCGGGCATATGGCAATGACCCTCGCGGGCAAGGGCAACAGTTGAGGTAACATAACCCAGATCCCTTGTGCGCACTTCGTATGCACTGACATTTACCTTGGGATTGAGGATTGTGTTAACGGTGCATTGGGTGGGAGTGACCGATGAAATGACTCCCACAAGATATTTGCCGTAAATAACGGGGTCATTAACGCCGATTCCGTGGGCAGAGCCCTTGTTGAGAGTGAACGAGCCGAATGTGTCCGCCGCGTCTCTGCCGATAATTGCCGCCTCGGCAAACACATAGTCGGAGTGTTCTTCTTTTATCTCAAGGAATTGCTGATAAAACTCATTTTTGTGCCTGAGCTGTTCATAATCGACCAGCTGGTCGGTGAGATTATCAATTTTTTTGCGCAGTTCTTCATTCTCTTTCAGAAGTTCGGATGATGATTTGAAAGAGACGGGAATATCCGCAAATCCTGCAGAAACATAGGAGGCAAGGCGCGACAAAGGCCCGAAAATGACGCTTGTTACGCTTGTTAACGGCGAAGAACCGCTTCTGGAGGCAACAGCAAACACAGAGCCTGCCAACAGCGCGGCGGCTATGATTGCAAACATTTTGAATGCTGAGCTTTTCAGAAAGCGGATCATCGGTTGTTCTCCTTTTAAGTGCAAAGTTCAAAGTGCAGAGTGCAAAGTGAAGGATAGGTTTTGCCTGTAACTGAAACTCTGCACTTTACATATTATATATATTTCTTATTGCTTGTTATGCTGAGAGAATCGTTTTCAAGGCAAAGGCCTGTGCCGTCTGCAACGCAGTCCAGAGGATTCTGAGCAATAATAACGGGGATTTTTGTTTCTGCTGAAAGAAGCTTGTCAAGACCTCTGAGCAGAGCACCGCCGCCCGTGAGCATAATGCCGTGGTCAATGATGTCGGCAGCAAGTTCGGGGGGAGTCTTTTCAAGAGTGGACTTAACGGCGTCAACAATCTGTGAAACGGGGTCTGCAAGAGCCTCGCGGATTTCTTCGCTGGTAACATCAACATTCTTGGGAAGACCGTCCATAAGGTTTCTGCCCTTGATGTTGATTGTGCCTTCGCCCTCATAGGGGTAAGCTGAACCGATTTTGATTTTGATATCTTCAGCGGTTCTTTCACCGATAAGCAGGTTATATTTTTTCTTGATGTAAGAGATAATTGCTTCGTCAAAGTTGTCGCCTGCAACTCTTGCTGAGTTTGCGGTAACAACATCACCGAGTGAGATAACTGCAACTTCTGCAGTACCGCCGCCGATATCAACAACCATGCTGCCTGTTGCTTCGC
>CALFPM010000141.1 GCA_937919155.1 uncultured Clostridia bacterium | reverse complement strand
TGTGGCTAAAATATGCCTTTCAAAACCGTATAGAGTTCGAGTCGTTTTACTCTAAAGGACAGCCAAGCTGTCCTTTTTTATTTGAAATATTTTTATTCTTCGCTCCACCACTCACTTTTCCATATCCGTTCAATCAGCATCTCCGAAATAACATTGATTTTTCCGTAATCCATCGCATCAATATAGCATTTTTCAAGGTCATCGTGAATTTCTTTTGCAGATTTCAGGGAAATAATTGCCTCATTGAGCAATTCATTTGCCGCTTTTTTTGCAAAAGTCAGCCTTGATTTATGAGAAGAAATTTCTGAATAAGAATAAAATCGCTTCAGATTAACGGTTTTTTCAGGAATAATATTAATATTGCAAAGTTTATCCGCCGTAAAGAAACCGAGGGATAATTCTTTGATAATAATGTGGCGAAGAGCTTTTTCTCTGCCCACACAGGGGCTTGAAATAACGGAAAATCCGCTTGCCAGAGCATAACTCCGAAGCTCGGAAATCAGCTTTGATGCCCCCACTCCGAAATCATCCTCAAACACAATTTTTTCATCGCAGAGTTCGTTCACAGTGTCACTCAGAAACAGATATCCCTCAGGTGTGATTGCGTCCAGCAGCCTTATTTTTTCCGTGCCGATTTTCCCCGAAAGTCCTTTGAAATATCTGCCCGAAACCCTTGATGCATAACGCATAAGCCTTGGTTCATCAAGACTGTCAAGGCAGATTTTTTCACCGTCTGCAAAAATCGAAAATGCAGATTCAATGAATCTTCTGCTCCGCATATGGCAAGCCTTGTTTTTATCAGTCAGTTCAATTATTTTTTCTTTATTTTTAAATAAAATATCCTTATTCCAGCAGTCACCAAGATTTATTATTTCTCCCGTGGCGCCGGGATAATCAGGGTCAAGCATATGCGGCGATGTGCCGTCACATACGCTGACTCTCAGTGACGGAAAAATAATTCCGTCCAGTGAATTCGGGTCCGATGAACAGAATATTCTTTCGCAGGCAATGTCTCTCTTTTCCATTTCATCCGCAATTTTTCTCATAAGCGATGATTTTCCTGTGCCGGGACCTCCTTTTAATATGTATGTGTACTGTCCTTCTATTTTTGGAACAATCTGTGTGAAACAGCTGAAAAATCCGTTTTTTCCGCTTGAGCCGAGAAAATATGATTCACTCATTGCAAATCCTCCCGAAATGTTATTTACTACTAAATTATTCAGAATAAAGAAGAATGTGAAAAAATATATGCAAAAATTACCCTGTTTTTTCTAAAATAACCCGAATTCATAAAAATTTAACTTGATATTATTATAAATATATTATATAATATATGAGATAATAATGGCAGAAAGAGCATTCTTTTGGTCATGTGGCGTGTGGGTCCTGTGCGACAGGGCACCGTGAACCATGTCAGGCGGGTGAACCGAGCAGCATTAAGCGGACAGTCTTGTGCGCCACAGTCTGCCTACCGCCATATGACCAAGAGAACGCTCTATTTTTATGTAAAAGGATGTGAAAGAATGTATCAGGCGCTTTACCGCAAATGGAGACCGAAGGATTTTGCCGATGTTTACGGTCAGCCTCATGTCACAAGAACTCTGCAGAATCAGCTTGAAAGCGGAAGAATTTCTCACGCATATCTTTTCACAGGTTCAAGAGGTACAGGAAAAACAACCTGCGCCAAAATTCTTTCAAAGGCAGTTAACTGCCTGAATCCCGTTAACGGCAATCCCTGCAACGAATGCGAAATCTGCAGAGGAATTGAAAACGGCTCAATCCTTGATGTTATTGAAATTGACGCCGCAAGCAACAACGGCGTTGATAATATCAGAGACCTGCGCGAAGAGGCAAACTTCACTCCTGCAAATGCAAAATACAGGGTTTATATCATTGACGAGGTGCATATGCTCTCCATCGGCGCATTCAATGCCCTGCTCAAAACCCTTGAAGAGCCTCCATCACATGTTATTTTTATTCTTGCAACAACGGAAATTCATAAGCTCCCCTCAACAATTCTTTCAAGATGCCAGCGTTTTGATTTTAAACGAATTGCTCCCGAGGATATCACTGCAAGGCTTATGTATGTTGCGGAAAAAGAAAATGTGAACCTCACTCCCAACGCCGCAAGCCTCATTGCGCGAATTGCGGACGGCGGTATGAGAGATGCACTTTCGCTGCTTGACCGTTGCTTTGCAATGGGCACGGATATTGACGAAAATGCAGTAAGCGATGCGGCAGGCATTGCAGGCACCGTTCATCTTTTCTCATTTTCGGAATTTGTGGCAAAAGGCGATTTCACAAACTCACTGAAGCTTGTTTCAAAGCTCCACAGTGATTCCTGTGACATTGACAGCCTCTGCACGGAGCTTACGCTCCATTTCCGCAACCTTATGGTTGCAAAAACCATTCAGGATTGCGAAGGTCTTATTGTTTGTTCAAAGGATGAACTTCTGAAAATAAAAGACAGAGCAGGTCAGCTCAAACTTTCAAAGATTCTTTCCTGCATCGAAATTCTTGAACAGACTGCAAAAAACATCAAAAATGCCGCCAACAAGAAAATTCAGCTTGAAGCGGCTGTCATAAAAATGTGCGCTCCCTCAGCATCATCGGGAGACGGAATTTCCGCCGACCTTGAAATGAGAATAAGCGCAATTGAAGAAAAGCTTGCAGCAATATCTGCAGGAAATGTTCAGATTCCTGACAAAAAAGCTGAGCCTGCCCCCGTCAGCGCACCTGAAAAGCCTGCACCGCAGAAAACGGAGCCTGAAAAAGAAAAAATTCCTCTTCCCGAGGAAGCACCTGCACCCGCTCCTGCTCCGTCACCTGCACCGAAAGCTCCCGAATCAGAGCCTGAAATGGCAGACGGCAGCTTTGAGCAGTGGCCCGAAGTGCTTGACAAAATCAGAATTTACGACATTCCCCTTTTCGGAATTATGGCAAATTCATCCGCATCAATCAAAAACGGAAGAATTGTTATTCATTCCGATAACCCCACTCTTTTTGATTTCATCTGCACGGATACTCATTCAAAAGAGCTTGCAAGAGCTGTTTATGAGGTCGTTGGCAGAAAAATGAAAATTGCAGTTTCAAACACTGAAAAAGCAAAAGCAACAACAAGTCCTTTAGAAAATTTAAAGGCTAAAATAAATAATTTTAACGGTAACGGAGGATAAAAATATGAAAGCAAGAATTCCCGGCGGCGCCAATCAGGGCGGCAATATGATGAAAAAAATTCAGGAAATGCAGGAAAATATGCAGAAGATTCAGCAGCAGGTTGAGGAAACAGAATTTTCTTCATCCGTAGGCGGCGGAGCAGTTGAAGTTATTGTTAACGGCGCACACGAAGTTGTTGCAGTTAACCTTAAGCCTGAAGTTGTTGACCCCGATGATGTTGAAATGCTTCAGGATCTTATCATTTCCGCATTCAATGAGAGCATCCGCAAGGCAAACGAAGCAATGGAGAAGGGTATGGAAAGCGCTAAAGGCGGCCTTTCAATCCCCGGTCTTTTCTGATGAGCGGATTCACACCTTCACTTGAAAAGCTGATTGAGCAGTTTGCGCGCCTGCCGTCCGTTGGCAGAAAAAGCGCACAAAGACTTGCATTTCATATGCTTTCTGTCAGCGAGGAGGATGCACAGAAATTCACAGATGCAATTCTCTCCGCACGCAGCTCAATAAAGCGATGCAGCGTATGCTGCAACCTCACTGACGGCGAGGTGTGCAATGTTTGCTTATCACCGTCAAGAGATAAATCAACAATCTGCGTTGTTGAGGACCCGAGAGATGTTATTGCCCTTGAACGCACCCACGAATACAACGGTCTTTACCATGTGCTTCACGGCGTAATTTCTCCCATGAATGACATAAATCCCGAGGATATCTGCATCAAAGAGCTTCTTCTCAGGCTCAGCGATGACACGGTTAAGGAAATTATTATGGCAACCAACCCCACGGTTGAGGGCGAGGCTACCTCAATGTATATTTCAAGGCTCATCAAACCCCTTGGCGTCAAAGTAAGCCGCCTTGCATACGGTGTTCCCGTTGGTGCGGACCTTGAATATGCGGATGAATTCACTCTCATCCGAGCCATTGAGGGCAGAAATGACCTGTAAATTCAAGGATAAGTTTTCCACATATTTATACTTATCCACATTTCGGTTTTCCACGTTTACACATTCCCGTAAATTCCCGTGTTGATAACCCTGAGTTATCCACAATTAAATGTTGATTAAATTCGACAGATTTTCCTTATTTTTCAACGGGTTCAGGAGTTATTCCATATTTTAACGCCCCCTACTATTACTACTATAATATTGATATAACATAATAACATATAACTGAAAGAAAAACAGTTTTTTGCCGCAAGCGGCGTCAGAAAGGTTTTCTCTCTGTGGAAAACCTCAAGGAGGAAAAAAGATGAAGATTTTCTGCAACACAACAGAGCTTTCGGAAGCTTGCCAGAATGTTCAGAGAGCAGCTTCAACCAAAACTGCAATCCCTGCCATTGAAGGCATTCTTATGGTTGCAAAGGACGGAACTCTCACTCTCACAGGTTATGACCTTGAAATGGGTATCACAACTTCAATTCCTGCAAAGGTTGAGGAAGAGGGCGAGCTTGTTCTCAATGCTCACATGTTCAGTGAAACATTAAGAAAGCTGCCTGCAAGCACCGTCAGCATTTTCAGCGACCAGAGAAACATTGCCGCAATCACCTGCGGTGAATTTGAATCAACACTTATCGGCATTTCAGCCGAGGAATATCCCGACCTTCCCTCTGTTTCGGGAGGTTACCCCATCACAATCAGTCAGGAAATCCTTAAAGATATGGTCAGAAAAACAATTTTCTCCGTATCCGTCAAGGACAGCAAGATTGTTTACACAGGCGTTAAGTTTGAAATTGAAGAAAACCATATCAGACTTATTGCCGTTGACGGCGTCCGCCTTGCAATCAGAAACGAAAATATTGATTACAGCGGCGAAGTTCTTTCATTCATCGTTCCTGCAAAAACTCTTTCAGAAGTTGTGAAGCTTATGAAAGACGGTGACGAAAACGTTACAATCAGCGTTGGTAAACGACACATTATTTTTGAACTTTGCGGTTATCAGATTATTTCCCGTCTGCTTGACGGTGAGTTCCTTAACTATAAGGCTGCAATTCCCTCAGCAACAAAAACAGTGATTCATGTCAACACAAAGAGCTTCATTGAAAGTATTGACAGAACATCACTTATCATCACCGACAAAATCAAGAGTCCCGTTAAGTGCGTATTTGAGGATAATCTTATCAAAATTTCAAGCATTACCTCACTCGGTACCGCAAACGACAAAATCAGCGCACAGATTGAGGGCGAAAACTGCACTGTCGGCTTCAATAATAAGTATATGATTGAAGCTCTCAGAGTCTGTGACACCGATGAAGTCAGAATTATGCTCAACGGCGCAGTTGCACCCATTCTCATTGTTCCCAAGCAGGGTGATGATTTCATCTATCTTATTCTTCCCGTGAGGCTGAAAAATGAAGATTAAAGTTAAAGTTGCTCCGAAAAAGCAGGTAAGCAAAAAAATCGATACGGATTTTATCAGACTCGATGCTTTTCTGAAGATGTGCGATGCCGTTCAGACAGGTGGCCACGCAAAAATCGTTATTCAGGAAGGTGAAGTCAGGGTAAACGGCGAGGTTTGCACTCAGAGAGGCAAAAAGCTTCGCAGCGGTGACTGCGCCGAGTTTGAAAACACCGTATATAATGTAGAATAATATGATAATTAACTATCATTCTGCCAAAAATTTCAGAAATCTGCAGTCAATCGAATTTGCGCCACACCCCGAAATGAACATAATTTACGGCGAAAACGGGCAAGGCAAGACGAATATTATTGAAAGCATATGGCTTCTGACGGGTTTTTACAGCTTCAGGGCAAGAAAAAATGCCCAGCTTATTGAGCAGGGCAAGTCTGAGGCTGAAATTGAGAATAATTTTTATTCACATCAGCGTGAACAAAATGCGGTTATGAAAATCAATAAGCGCAAGGAAATTATTCTTAACGGAGTGAAAGAAGAGTCCCCGAGAGTGATGATGGGCAAGTATTTTGCCGTTGTTTTTTCACCATCAACCCTCGGACTTGTTCAGGACGGACCGGGTGAAAGGCGAAAAATGCTTGATATTGCGCTGAGCCTTGTGAAGCCGAATTATGCGGTGATTATGTCAAGATATCTCAGGGTTCTTGATCAGAGAAATGCACTTCTGAAGAAATTCGGCGAACGCAGTTTTGAGAATGATTACATTGCACCCTGGGATGCGGAGCTTGCAAATCTCGGAGCAAAAATCATTAAATATCGCCTTGATTATGTTGAACAGCTCAGCAGTATTTCCGCTGAAATATATAAGGGCATCAGCTCGGGCAGAGAAGAATTCTCTTTTTATTATGATTTTTCAAAGGAAAACATAAGCGAAAGCGAAATAAAAGAAAAACTTATTGCCGAAATAGAAAAAACAAGGGATGCGGATATCAAAAGGCTTTACACAAATGCAGGTCCGCACACTCACGACCTTGTTCTTAATCTTAACGGCAGGGATGCCAGAATTTTCGGCTCGCAGGGTCAGCAAAGGTCCTGTGCCCTTGCAATGAAGCTTGGAGAAGCATCGATTATTGAAAAAATAACGGGTGAATGCCCTGTTGTGCTTCTAGACGATGTTATGAGCGAGCTTGACGAAGGCAGGCAGACCTTTATTCTGAATTATCTTGATAACTGGCAGGTTTTCATCACCTGTTGTGACCCGTCAACCCTTCTGCGTTCCAAAAAAGGCAAGGCATTTGAGGTTTCGGACGGAAAAATAAAGGAAATGGAGTAGGCTATGTATCTGCATCTCGGTATGGATAAGGTTATTACCTTTGATGAAATCATAGGGATTTTTGATCTGGACACAACAACTGTTTCAAAAAGCACAAGAAATTACCTTGCCAAAGCGGAAAAAGCAGGCATAGTTGAAAATATCTGCTATGATTTGCCGAAATCATTTATTGTTTGTCGAAACAAAAACGGCGAGGATAAGGTTTATATCTCCCAGATATCCTCCACAACCTTGCTGAAAAGAACAAATTACGTTGACAGTCTTAATAATGTATAAAAAAACCGCCCACAGAGGCGGTTTTATTTTTTATATAGCCTTTATTATTCTTCCGCCGCCGAGGAGAATGTCGCCGTCATAGAAAACGGCGCTTTGTCCGGGAGTTACGGAACGCTGAGGTTCATCAAAAATAACAGTAACCGTGCCATCGGGGTTGGGAGTGACCGTTGCAGGCTGTTCCTTTGCTCTGAATCTGATTTTCACATCCGCACGGAAAGGTTCCGCGGGATTTTCAAAAGCAATCCAGTTGATTTTATCTGCAACAAGTCCGCCGCTGTACTGGCTTCCGTTTTCGCCGATTGTGACTGTGTTGTTTTCAGCGTTCATTGCGGTTACAAACATCGGTTTGCCAAATGCTCCGAGACCCTTGCGCTGACCGATTGTATAGTTGATAATGCCGTTATGCTCACCCATAACATTACCGTTTTTATCAATGAAATTACCTTTCGGCGATGTGATGCCGAGAGATTTGAGATATTCAATATAATCATCATCCGGAACAAAGCAGATTTCCTGACTGTCCCCTTTTCGGGCAACGGGAAGTCCTGCTTTTTCCGCTTTCAGGCGAATTTCTTCTTTATCCATTCCCTCAAGAGGGAAAATTGCTCTTGAAAGCTGGAACTGATTGAGTCTGTAAAGAAAATAGCTCTGGTCTTTTGCACTTTCGGAGCGTCTGAGAAGAAATCTGCCGTCTTTTTCTTCAATTCTGGCATAATGACCCGTTGCAATTCCGTCACAGCCGATTTCCAGAGCGTAGTCCAGCATCGTGCCGAATTTGACGGCGGCGTTGCACTCGACGCAAGGATTGGGAGTTCTTGCCGCAAGATATTCGCCGACAAAAGGTTCAATTACATTCTTTTTGAAATAATCACGTCGGTCAAGAATATGAAGTTTTATGCCAAGGCAGTCTGCGATTTTTTGAGCATCAGCAATATCTGAATCTGCATAATTGCCCGGTTTCAACCGAAGGATGACTCCCGTTACATCATATCCCTGCTCAAGCAGGAGCAATGCCGCTGCGCTGCTGTCCACACCGCCGCTGAGTCCGATTGCGATTTTTTTCATTTTCCTTCACCGTCCTTAAATTGATATTATATCACATATGATATAAAAAGCAAATATCTTGATGAATTTTACCTTATTTGTCTAAAAAATACTTGCACAAAAAAATCCTTTGTTGTATAATTATTGTATATAGAAGGAAACGTTTCAGTCATTGCGTTTTTGCCATGACTTCTGACCAAAGATAGGAGGATTTTATGGAATACACAGCAACAATTTTACTTTCTTATCTGCTGGGAAGTTCCAGCATGAGCTGGTATCTGTCAAAAATCAAAAAAGTCAATTTACGCGCCGGAGGCTCCGGCAATCTGGGTGCATCCAATGCTGTTGCCCTCATGGGCTGGAAAGCTGGTATTTTAGTGGGAGTTCACGATATCGGCAAGTCGATCCTGGCTGTACTGTTGGCCCAAATGCTTTTTCCAGGTGTTGAATACATCGGCGCAGTAGCTGGAGTGTCATCAGTACTGGGACACGTCTTCCCCTTCTATTTAAAATTTAAGGGTGGTAAAGGCTTTGCCTCCTACCTGGGCATGACTATTGCTCTCAACTGGAAGCTGGCTCTGGTAATTTTGTTGATCGTTGTGTTGGTAACACTGATCACCGACTACATCGTAGTGGGTACCGTCACTACCGTTCTCAGCGTTCCCACCTATCTGGGTATTACTTCCCACAGCTGGATCCTGGCCGCCATCCTCTGTATCGCCACCGTGGTGATCCTGTACAAACACCGTGAAAATTACGTACGGATCTACAATGGTACGGAGCTGGGATTCCGAGGAGTGAGCAAAGGCAAGCACCGGGTGAAGTAAATTCATTGCTTCCTATTACAAACACAAATATCCTCTGCCACAAAATCACCATGATTTGTTTGGCAGAGGATATTTTTATATGACAGCATATGATGATACGTATCTTCTATTTTTCTATGGATTCCAAATACTGATTGAACAAATATATTTTATAGTCATCCAAACGAAAAACTTTTTGAGAGGTTGCATTTCCAAATCAATAATCCGGTATGATTGAGTAGAGCACACCTACGAAATACAACCAACAGGAA
>CALFPM010000140.1 GCA_937919155.1 uncultured Clostridia bacterium | reverse complement strand
GCCTTGCTGTGACAAAAATCTGCTCTTTCAAAACTGCGAAGCACCGAAAAGGTCGCAGTTTTGATTCAGCGGAGTGTTTCTTTTCTGCAGGCATACTGTCGTATGGCGAAGAAAAAAACGCTTCGATGGGTCGGGAATCCGACCTTTACGGCGTATTTAGTTCGAATGCAGTCACTCTGGAAAGATTATAGCAAATCCCCGTGATATAATCAAGTGCTTATCGCACTTTACAATCTTATTGTAAAATGTTATAATGAATTATTATGTGAAAAAGGGAGCTTACTATGGAAGAATTCAGAAAGGAATATCTCGGCTCGGGCATAACCGTTTTTGTGTCAAAAGCCCACAGTTTCGGCACGGATGCCGTGTTGCTTGCGGATTTTGCCGCGCCGTCAAAGAGAGCCGTTTGCTGCGACCTCGGCTCAGGTTGCGGAATCATTCCCCTGCTCTGGTGCAAAAAAGAAACAGGCAGAATAACCGCCGTTGAAATTCAGCCCCTCGGTGCAGAGCAGATTGAAAAAGCAATTGAATTCAACTCCCTTGAAGAAAGGCTTACCGCCGTTAACTCTGACCTTAAAGAACTGAAAGGGAAAGTGCCATTCGGTTGTTTTGATGTGGTTACAATGAATCCGCCGTATAAGGCAAGCGGTGCGGGAATCGAAAGCACAAGCAGTGCAGATAAAATTGCAAGACACGAAACAATGTGCTCTCTCACCGACATTTGCGAAACGGCAAAAAAACTGCTTAATTTCGGCGGCAGACTTTGTATGTGCATACGCCCCGAAAGACTTGCGGAGCTGATTTGTGAAATGCATTCTGCAGGCATTGAGCCGAAAAGAATGAAGCTTGTTTCAAAGTGTCCCGGTAAAGCACCCTGGCTTGTACTTATTGAGGGCAGACGGGGCGGCAAGCAGGGAATCACCGTTGA
Source organism: uncultured Clostridia bacterium (assembly GCA_937919155.1). Lineage (GTDB taxonomy): Bacteria > Bacillota > Clostridia > Oscillospirales > Acutalibacteraceae > CAG-177. Next base: position 107 of record CALFPM010000140.1, on the reverse strand, counting down.
GCCTGAACTTTTTGTTCACGGTGCTGACGGCGGATATTCCGAAGAAATGAAAAAAATCTACGGCGATTATCTTTTGGAAAACAGAGGTGAAAACACTTGAGCGGAAC
>CALFPM010000139.1 GCA_937919155.1 uncultured Clostridia bacterium | reverse complement strand
TCTTGTTTTCTCAATTTCATATAACGATGATTTTGAAAAAGCAAAGAGTGTTATCCGCGAAGTTGTTAAGAAAAACGATAAAATTCTTACCGATCCCGAACCTCTTATTGCAGTTAAAGAGCACGGTCAGAGTTCCGTAAATATCGCTTGCCTTATTTGGTGCGCAAGTGAAGAATATTGGAACACTTTTTATTACATGCAAGAAGCTGTTAAGTTGGCGTTTGACAACAACGGCATAACCATCCCCTACGGTCAGCTTGACGTTCATATCAGTAAGGAGTGATTTCTTTGACAAACTTTCTTTTAGGTTTATTTATCAAGGAATTTAGAAAAGACCGAACATCAAAAGGGGCGTCTTCAATCGCCGTTATTCCCGACGAAAAAACCAGACTTAAGCTCGGCGTTCTGAGCGGCGTTGTGGGAATAATTCTTAATGTTATACTTTCTGTATTTAAAATGATTTTCGGTGTTATAACAAAAAGTATTTCGATAGTAGCAGACGGTGCAAACAACATTTTTGATGCTGTATCTTCAATTATAAGTCTTGTCGGCTTTAAAATTTCCGGCAAACCCGCTGACGATGAGCACCCATTCGGTCACGGCAGAGTTGAATACATATCCGCGCTGACTCTTGCATTTTTCGTGCTTATAATGGGTGTTGAGCTGATTAAAACATCGGTCGAAAAATTCACAAATCCCGAAACCGTTATTTTCAGCGTTCCTGCGGTTATCGTTCTTGTTCTCTCCATTCTTGCCAAAATCTGGCTTGCCGTTTTCAATGCAAAAATCGGCAAATTTATGGATTCCGTTGCAGTCAAGGCAGTTGTTACGGACAGCATCGGCGATGTTGCCGCAACAACCTGTTCACTGATAGCTCTTGTTGCTTCAAAATACACAGACCTGCCCATAGATGCGGTTATGGGTATTATCGTTGCTCTTGTTATCGTTTATGCCGGCATCGACATCATCAGAGGCACAATGGGCCCCCTGCTGGGCGAGCCTCCCGACAGAGAGATTGTGAACCGCCTTGAAAAGCTGGTTATGTCCTATGACGGAGTTGTGGGTATTCACGACCTTGTGCTTCACACTTACGGTCACTCAAAAGTCATCGGTTCTCTTCACGCAGAAGTGCCCGCCGATGTTGATGTTATGCACAGCCACGATACCATTGACCTTATTGAAAGACAGGTCAAGGAGCAGCTCGGCATTGAAATTTCAATCCATATGGACCCCATCATAAACGATGAGCGCACCCACGGACTCAGGGAAATGACATCGGCAATTGTTGCAGGCATCTGTGACGGAGCAACCATTCACGATTTCAGAATTGTTGACGGTCCATCACACACAAACCTCATTTTTGATGTTCTTTTGCCCAGAAATTCGGAATACAGTGAATCTGAATTCAAAGAACTTCTTGAACTTAAAATCAAGGCAGAGGACAGCAGATATTTTACGGTTGTTACCATTGACAGAAATTATGTCTGATTTTTCGGATGCGGAGAAATCTGCATCCGATTTTCTTTTTGCAACAAAATATTGTGCCATTTGGCAAAATGAACAAAATAGGCACAAAATATTGTATATTTTTTTCTCGTTAAATTTTCAATATGGTCTTTTATATTTTGACGAAATATAGTAGAATATACACATATCAATAATTTCGGAGGATTAAGCTATGCCTGATTACGAAGATTTCAAAACAATACCCGTGGGTCAGCTGGGAATTATCGCTCTCCCCGGCTGCGAAGAAATTGCAAAAAAAATCGACAACTACCTTGTAAATTGGCGTAAAGAAAGAGAAAGCGAGCACAAATTCACTCTTCCTTTCGTAGGATACGAGAGAGAAAGCTATCTCATCAAGGCAGCTTTCCCCAGATTCGGCACAGGCGAAGGCAAGTGCGTTATCAACGAAACCGTCAGAGGCTTTGATATCTTTATCCTTTGCGACCCCTTCAACTACAGCATTGAATATAAAATGTACGGCAGATATGTTCCCATGAGTCCCGATGACCATTACGCAAACCTCAAGAGAGCTATCAGCGCAATCGCAGGCAAGGCAAGAAGAATCAATGTTATCATGCCTATGCTTTATGAAGGCAGACAGCACAGACGCTCCAGCAGAGAGTCACTTGACTGCGCAGATATGCTGAGAGAGCTTTGCCTTGAATACGGCGTTGAGAACATCATCACTTTCGATGCTCACGACCCCAGAGTTCACAACGCTATTCCCCACAACGGATTCGAAAACGTTCAGCCCGTTTACCAGATGATCAAGGCAATGTGCAAGAATGTTCCCGACCTTAACATCGACAAGAACCACATGATGGTTATTTCTCCCGATGAAGGCGGTATGGGCAGATGCATCTATTTTGCAAACGTTCTCGGTCTTGACCTCGGTATGTTCTACAAGCGCCGCGATTACTCCGTGATCGTTGACGGTAGAAACCCCATTGTGGCTCACGAATTCCTCGGCACAAACATTGAGGGCAAGGATGTTATCATCATTGACGACATGATTTCATCAGGCGATTCAATGATTGAAGTTGCCACAAAGCTTAAGGAACTCAAGGCAAACAGAATCTTCATCTGCACATCTTTCGGTCTTTTCTGCAACGGACTTGACACCTTTGACAAGGCATATGCAGACGGACTCATCAGCAAGGTTTTCACAACCAACCTTATCTACTCAACACCTGAACTTCTTTCAAGAGATTGGTATGTAAGCGTTGACGTGTCAAAGTATTGCTCATACATTATCGACACTCTTAACCACGATGAATCAATCAGCGGTCTGCTTGACCCCAAGGAAAAGATTCACAATCTTCTCACAAAATACGGCTTTGAGAGCCACATAGAAAACAAATAATTCAAAGCCGCCGAAACCTCAAGACTTCGGCGGCTTTTCAGCAGGTGATATTATGCAAAACAGGCAGCTTGACTTCAGAAGCGGAAAATTCAGAATCATGCAGATTGCGGACACTCAGGAAATCCCTGCCGTATCTCCCGACACAATCAAGCTTATTTCCGCCGCTCTTGATGCTGAGAAACCCGACCTTGTTGTTTTCACGGGTGACCAGATAAAGGGTTATTCATCATTTTTTATGGGTGAAAAGGGCAAGGCAAATGTTGAGTCAACACTCAAAGCTCTTATGAAACCTCTTGAGGACAGAAAAATCCCCTTCACAATGACTTTCGGCAACCATGACGGCGAAGCCGCACTTAAAAACGGCGAACAGTTTGAAATATATAAACAGTCTCCCGAATTTGTTTACGCAGACGCGGCAAGCGAGGGTGACGAAGGAACATTCTGCCTGAGCATAGGGGATAAATTCCTTGTTTATCTTTTTGACACCCATTCAAAGGCAGAAGACGGCGGCTACAGCGGACTCAATCAGGGTCAGATTGAATGGTACAGAAGGGTAAGAGATTCATACGAATCACCCCTGCCCTCACTGGCTTTTCAGCATATCCCCACTCCCGAATTCTTTGATGTAATCAAGCATGTAAAGCGTTTCACAAAAGGTGCCGTAAGAGCATACGGCAATCATAAAAATGAATTCTATACCCTTGACCCACACAACAGCGGACTGCGCGATTTTATGGGTGAATCCCCTGCCACCCCTTTTACAAACAGCGGTCAGATTGACGCTTTCCTCGAAAAAGGTGAAATGCTGGGTCTTTTTGTGGGACACGACCACAACAACAGCTTTGTGGCAAACTGCAAGGGAATTGATCTCGGATACGCTCAGGGAGCAGGCTTCAATGTATATGGCCCGGGTCTTAACAGAGGCGTAAGAATTTTTGACATTGAAGAAAACGGAAAATACGAAACAAAAACCGTCACATTCGGTGAACTTTGCGGAAAAGAAGTTAAAAACAAACCCAAATTTGCAATTTACTCCTATGTTCCCACAAGTGTTTCGCAGGTTGTGACAGCGGTTAAAGAGGTCGCAATCGTTGCCGCAGCGGTTGCAGGAACAGTTAAATTAATCAAATTTGCAAAAAAGAAAACAAAATAGAGTTCGAATGCCTGCGATTGGTTACCTGACGCAGGCATTTTTCTTTTTTCTGCCGATTACTTCGCCAAAACAGCCAAAGGCACAAAATATATTGATAGATTTTTCGGAAAATATATAATGAAAGCGAAAGGAGGATATTATGAAATTCATTTTCGAAGAGGACAGTCAAAGAAATGAGGTTATCGTCCGCGCACCCTGTAAGACTCCGATTATTGAAGAAATCGAAAAGCTGATTCAGAACAGCCGTTCCGAACTTATCGGATACAAGGACAGAGAAGCGGTGAAGCTTGATATTTCCGAAGTCTTTTGTTTCATATCGGAAAACAACCGTATTTATGCATTAACCGAATCAGAAAAATATCTGGTTAAACAGCGCCTTTATCAGCTGGAGGAAAAGATTGACGGTAACTTCATAAAAATCAATCAGTCATGCATCGCAAATATTACCAAAATCAAAAAATTCAAGGCGTCATTTTCAGGTTCTCTGTCGGTTGTATTCAAAAACGGATATACCGACTATGTATCCAGACGCAATGTAAAATCAATCAAAGAAAGGTTAGGTATCAGATTATGAATAAATACATCAAAAGCTTTATTCAGAGGGGTCTTGTGTTCGGCGGCTTCGGTCCGATTGTGTGCGGCATAATCTTCTTCATCATTTCACTTAACGACAGCAATTTTTCTCTTGACGGAAAGCAGATTCTGCTTGCAATTGTGTCAACATATATTCTGGCTTTTGTTCATGCAGGTGCCAGCATTTTCAATCAGATTGAAGAATGGCCGATTGCAAAATCACTGTTCTGCCATCTGGGTTCATTATATGTTGTTTACACTGCCTGTTATATAGTCAACTCGTGGATTCCTTTTGATTTCAGAGGCATTCTGATTTTCACCGCAATATTCCTTCTGATATATTTTGCCGTGTGGACAATTGTTTTTATTTCCATCAAAACCGCAAGCAAAAAATTCAATAAAATGCTTAAATAAAGCCAGGAACTCCCCCGCAAGCGAGGGAGTTCCTTTTTATTATTCAACTGCCTTAAAATATTTTACAAAGCTGTCGCCGTCATCGTTCCTGAGAGTTGTGAACGCAAGACCTGCGTTCATAAGCAATGCACCTGAATAAACCTCATCGGTGTCTTCATCAACATAGAACTTTTCAGGGTCAAGGCCCTTGAGCTTGATGTAGAAAGCTCTGTCTGCAGGCTCTCTCATAATAACGCTTGTGAGGAGAGCTTCTTTTTTATCCTCTGAAACAAACTGCCATGCAACTCTGTAAGGATTCTCAAAAGGAGTGACAAGTCTGTAAAGGTCGCCGAAATGGATAACATCATAATATTTATGATATTCCTTGACCTGACGCTTGACAATTCTCTTTTCCTCATCGGTAAACTTGTTGGGGTCAAGCTCATAACCGAATGAACCCCAGAGAGCAACATTGCCCTTTGTGTCATAACCCGTGCGTCTTGAAGCGGAAACATGAGCACCCATTGTTGATGCAGGGTAGCACATTGAAGTGCCGAACTGAATTGTGAGGCGTTCAATGGGGTCGGTGTTGTCACTTGTCCAGATCTGGGGTGAGAAATAGAGTGTGCCGGGATCAAAGCGTCCGCCGCCGCCCGAACAGTTTTCGATAAGCATATCGGGGAATTCCTTGGTGAGTCTGTCCATCACATCATATGTACCGAGAACAAAGCGGTGGAAAACCTCTTTCTGCTGCTCGGGAGGAAGAATTGCCGAGCCTACCTCGGAAAGGTTGCGGTTGAAGTCCCACTTGAGATAATCAATTTTGCAGGTTGAAAGCACCTTCTTCATTTCGCCGAAGATGTAGTCACGGACATCCTGTCTTGAATAGTCAAGAACATACTGAAAGCGCGCAATGGACTTTTCACGGTTGGGAACATGGAGACACCACTCGGGATGCGCTCTGTAAAGGTTACTGTCGCGTGAAATCATTTCAGGCTCATACCAGATGCCGAATTTGATGCCGAGATCATTGATTTTATTAACAAACTCAGCAAGTGTGCCGCCGAGCTTTTCTTCATTTACCTGCCAGTCACCCAGACCGCTGCGGTCTGAATTTCTGTCGCCGAACCAGCCGTCATCCATAACAAGCATTTCAATGCCGAGTTCCTTTGCTCTCTCAGCAAAGGTAACAAGCTGGTCTCCCGTGAATTCCATTCCCGTTGCTTCCCAATTATTGATAAGCAAGGGGCGTTTGATATTCTTCCATTTACCTCTTGTGAGGTGTTTTCTGTAAAGTCTGTGGAAAATGCGGCTCATTTCGCCGATGCCGTCAGGAGTATAAACCATTACAACCTCGGGTGAACAGAAATATTCTCCAGCCTTGAGCTGCCAGCCGAAATTCTCGGGATTAATGCCCATTACAACTCTTGTACCTGAATTCTGATTTACCTCTGCTTCAAACACAAAGTTGCCGCTGTAAACAAAATTGAAGCCGTAAGCATTGCCGTAATCTTCATTTGCGCCCTTGTCAACAATAGCTGCAAAGGGGTTGTGATGATGGCTTGATGAGCCTCTTTTGCTTGAAACAAGCTGTCTGCCGTGAGCAAGAGGACGTCTTTCAAGGGCTCTTTCTTTGCCCCATCTTCCGTAAAGAGAAAGAAGTTCGAAATCGCTTGTGTGGAAATCAACGCAAGTACTCATTACCTTTTCGATTTCAACGGTTTTATCGGAATTATTGATAACCTTGACGTTTCTTGTCATTGCGCCGAGATTTTCAAACACAGTGTAATAAAGCACGGTCTGAACACCCGTTACGGCATCCTCAGTAAGGAGTTCAAGAGTTGTCGCCTCGCTGTCATCCTCGACATAAAGAGCAGGAAGTCCCTCAATTGCAGGCTTGCCCGAATATATCTTATGAGAAACATAGCGCATATCGGTCACGTTGTTGCCGTCTGCATTCTTTATTGAAATTGCAGATGTTCTGAAATCGCCTGCACCGTTTCCCGAATACTCAAAGGGGTTGATATCGGGCGAAAAACGCCAGTCCTCAACCTTGATATTATTGGGGCTGAAGGATGCAAAGCCACCTGTGTAACGGAACTCGGAAAGGTTATAGTCGGGAATTTTCGCACCGTAATAGAGATGAACAAGATAATTCTGCTCGTATATTTCGAAAATATAGCTTGAAGTTGCAGTATCAAGCTTGAAAATCTTTTTTTCGCTGTCAAAAATAATAGGCATTTTAATTCTCCTTTATCAGCTGATTGATTTTTTCGCGGAATTCAAGAATCCACTCGTTTTCGTGAGGATATTCCATAAAGGTGAGAGGCTTGAACAAATCCTTATCAATAATTTCAAGCACTTTTTCTCTGCCGATTTTGCTTTCAATAAGCCTGAGTGCATTGAGGTCCTCAAAGCCGTCATAGAAAACCTTAAGGCGGAGTGATTCATAAACCTCGCCTTTTTCGGCAGGATAAACAATAAATGAGTCACCCGAGGGGAAGCTGCCCCCTGCATCGGTAACCTTGTAAGGGTCGATGGGTTTTATTGAATACTGGCTGTTATAGAAGTTATAACCCCACTGCAGGAAACCTTTGATGTCATATTTATAAAGAAGCACGCCGAGCACTCTGTTGCGAAGCGAGGGCATTGACATAAAGCGGTTAGGCACATAGGAAAATCCCTGACAGCAGCAGTAGTATGTCCAGAGTTCGGGAACTTTGCCTGCAAAATCGTTTATTTTATCCTCACAGGGAATGGGATTTCTGACTGCTCCGTATTCATAAAACTCATAGTCAGAAAGAGCATCAATAACCTTGAAATCAGGGAATATTTCTCTGATAAATGCTGCGCGCCTTGAATACACTTTGAGCTGTTTTTCGTTAGGTTCATCGGAAACATGGAGGAAGCACTTATCTTTGATTCCCTCGTTTTCAACGAATCTTGTGAAAGCCTTTGAAAACTGGCGGAGGAATTCGTCATATTCCTTGCTTGAAGTGCGGGTAAACCAACCGAAAATCTTCTTTTCTCTGCCCTTTCTGTCAAGAGCAACGATTTTCGGAGCGTGCTTTGCACCCCACTGTGTATAGAAATGGCTGATTTCAAAATACTGAATGCCGCATTCATGGCACAAATCTATCCACTTTTTGAGATTTTTGAAATCGAAGTAGTATTTACCGCCGTGATGACGGATTTTCACAAGCTGAACGGTGCGTCTTTCTCCGCCAACCTTAGTGTCGAGAGGAGGAGTGAAAACAGGAGTCAGAATGCAGTTCATTCCGTGTTCTGCCGCAACTTTGATAAAATTGCGGTTGATGCGCCAGTATTCCTCGCTGAAAGGCTCAATGCCGTAATAGTTGCAGATGCAGTCCGAGTGATACCAGTTGGTGTAGATAAGCTCCTGAGGGGGAAGCTGAGCATCGATAACCTCAATTTCAACCGCGCCCTGAGCAAGCTCATTACCGCCCGATGAAAGGCTCACTGCAAGAGTGCTTTTTCCCGTTGAATTTCCGCAGGGCTTGATTTCAACCCATATGCTGTACCATTTGCCGCCCTCAACGCTTATTTCACCCTCAACGGGCACAAGGTAATCGGGATACATACCCGATGTTTTGCGGAGATAGAAATCATCAGCATCGTCAGAACAGGCACTGCCTACGGACACATCCCTGACAATATATGCCTTTGCATATTCTGCAAGAGCGCCGTTTAAGCTGACGGTTATTTTACAATCCTTTTCGGGGCAGAACGCTGCCTGAAAAGATGAGCTTTCGTTTTTAAGCATGGAAAATCCGCCATATGCTTCGGCAGAAGGTTTCTCATCAGAAAAAACTTTTTCAAGTGAGCTCAAAAGAACAAATTCCATAACATTACCTCTCTTATTTACCGCTCATTTTTCTGTCTTTTTCAACGGTTTTGTCAACTGCACGGATAACGGAATTTTCAAATCCTGTTTCCTTGAGGCTGCACACACCCTCAATTGTTGTGCCGCCCGGCGAGCAGACATTCCTGATAAGCTCACTGACTGCAAGAGGACTTTCAAGCATCAGCTTTGCAGAGCCGAAAAGCATCTGCGCCGCAATATCCTGCGCCGTTTTTGCAGGCAAACCGTATTTCACGCCTGCACTTGCAAGAGCGTCAGCAAACATAAAAGCAAAGGCAGGTGCAGAGCCTGCAATGGCAGTGAATGCCGAAAAATATTTCTCTTCAAGTTCAACGCACTTGCCGAAATATGAGCAGAATTCCGTTGCAAATGCTTTTTCATCAGCATTGACGCTGTCCGAAAAACACACAGCCGTCATTGACTGACCTGCGGCGGCGTTGATATTGGGCATTATTCTTGCGAGTTTAACATTGAAGCCGAAATAATCTTCAATTTTGGAAACCTCTTTGCCTGCGGCAGTTGAAATAACAAGAGATTTTCTCTTTTCAACTTCTGCGGATATTGAGCCTGCAAGCGCCGCAAAATCCTTGGGTTTCACGGCAATAACCGTGTTGTCGCATTCCGCCGCAACCTGTTTTGCACTTTCCGCAACATTAACGGCAAGCTCCGCTTTAAGCAGTTCAAGCTTTTCTGCATTTATATCATAAATCATTATATCACAAGGCTTTATAACACCTGCGGCAACAACTCCTTTGAGAATTGCGCTTGCAAGGTTGCCCGTGCCGATAAATCCAAGTTTCATAAAAACTCCTTACACCATGAAAAAGAGCGCAAAGCACCTCAGTGTGCCTTGCGCCCGATTCCGAATTAAAGATCTGATGTGCAGTTGGGGCACTTTGTTGCGCCGATTGCAATTTCGCTCTTACAGTAGGGGCACTCCTTGGTTGTGGGCTCAGCGGGAGCTGCCTCTTCCTTCTTCTGGGCCTTTTCGTTAACCTTGTTGATTGCCTTGATAAGGCAGAAGATTACGAAAGCCATGATGAGGAAGTTAAGGATTGCGTTGATGAAGTTACCGTAAGCAATGGCTGCTACGCCTGCTTCCTGAGCTTCGGCAAGAGTTGCAAACTCGCCTTCGCCGAGGAGAATGAACTTGTTGGTAAAATCAATTCCCTTTGTTGCAAGGCTGATGACAGGCATAACGATGTCGTCAACAAGTGATTTTACAATCGCCTGAAATGCACCACCGATGATAACACCGACTGCAAGGTCAACAACATTGCCTCTCATAATGAATTTTTTGAATTCTGCTGCAAAGCCTTTCATAAAATTAACCTCCGTTAATTGAATTACTATTACAATTTACCAAATTTTTTATTAAAGGTCAACACCTTCGAGGTTAAAATTTGGAATAAAACTTTCTTCTGCGGCTTCCCCGCTCTGAAAAAAGCAATTTTCAAAGCCCATTGCAAGAATTTTCTGCTTTACAATGGAATATTCTCTCGCAGAAAGCCGTCTGTTGACGGGTGGCATATCCTTTGCCTTACCGAAAGGTGTATACTGCCGCATAACGCTTATGTATGTTTCTGCAGGCAGATTATCTCTCACCCATTCAAACACTTTCACCGCCTGAGAAATGTTGCCGGGAAGCACCATATGGCGGATAATAAGACCTTTTTTTGCAATGCCGTTTTCGTCAAGCTCAACATTGCCCGTCTGACGGTACATCTCAAGCACAGCCTTTGACGCATATTCAAAATAATCCTCCGCGCCCGAATACTTAAGCGCAGGGGCAGAATCAAAATATTTGATATCGGGAAGATAAATATCCACAAGACCCTCAAGCATTTTCAGCGTTTCCGCCTTTTCATAGCCTGACGAGTTATACACAATCGGCACGGGCGAAGAATATTTCTTCAGCACTCTTGCCAGCATGGGCACAAAGTGAGTGGGAGTAACGAGATTAAGATTATGCACTCCTTTTTCGATAAGCGAATCGAAAATACGCATAAGCTGAAGGTCCGTCACCTCTTTTCCGAATGCACGGTGGCTCACATCAAAATTCTGGCAAAATACGCAGCCGAGATTGCACCCTGAGAAGAAAACCGTTCCCGAGCCGTTTGTGCCGCTCAGGCAAGGCTCCTCCCAATGATGTGGCGCCGCCCTTGCAACTTTTATCATTTCACCCGCTCCGCAAAGACCGATTTGCTTCTCTCTCTCGGCGCCGCAGTTTCTCGGGCATATCATACATTTCAATCCGATTCACCTCACAATGTTTATATATTATATAATATAATTAATTAAAAACAAAGTATTGTAATATTGAAAGATATGGTGTATAATGAAATGGAATATGTTATAGGGGTGATACAATGCTTCTTGTAATTGATATCGGCAACACCAACATCACTCTCGGTGTTTATAATAAAGACGAGCTTGTTTTTGTTTCAAGACTCGCCACAGACAAATCCAAAACACCCGATCAGTATGCGATTGATTTAAAGCAGATTTTTGCTTTGTATGAAACGCCGCTGAGCAGCATTTCAGGCGCCGCAATCAGCAGCGTTGTGCCCGAAATTACAGGCACCGCAAGCGAAGCAATTGAAAAGCTGACGGGCTGCAAGGCGATGGTGCTCGGCCCCGGAATCAAAACAGGAATGAACATTCTTATTGATAACCCCGCCCAGCTCGGTGCAGACTTGCTGGCAGGCTGTATCGGTGCGGCTGCTCTTTATCCTCTGCCCTGTCTTGTAATTGATCTGGGCACTGCAAGCAAGATAAGCGTTATTGATAAAAACGGAGCATTCTGCGGCTGCACAATTTCACCCGGCATCGGCATTTCGCTTGACGCTCTTTCAGCAAGAACCTCTCAGCTTCCCAGCATCAGCCTCAAAACCCCTGCAAAGGCAATAGGCAAAAACACAGTTGACTCAATGCAGTCAGGCACCGTTTTCGGTTACGCCGCAATGCTTGACGGTCTTTGCGAAAAGCTTGAAGAAGAGTTGGGAGAGAAGGTTATGTCCACTGTTGCAACAGGCGGACTTGCAAAAGACCTTGTCAAAAGCTGCAAGCGCGAGATAACCTATAACGGTCAGCTTATTCTCTACGGTCTGAAAGTTCTTTACGAAAAGAACAGAAAATAATTTTATTCGTCAAATTTTGCGCTGCATCCTTTTCGGAGCAGCAGCAAGGAGGAATATATAATATGTCAAAAAACAAAAACACCGGGCGCATACTGCGCCTGACCCAGCTCTCGGTGCTTGTGGCACTGCTGATAATCTTCGGATTCACAAATCTGGGTTACATCAAAATCGGCGTTATCGAAATCACGCTGAACATCATCCCCGTTGCCATCGGTGCAATTGTACTCGGACCAACTGCCGGGGCAATATGCGGTGCCGTATTCGGTCTGACAAGCTTCTGGCAGGCAATGTCGGGAATGAGCGCATTCGGCGCAATGCTGGTTAACGTAAGTCCCGTTCTGACCTTTATTCTTTGCCTTTTGCCCAGAGTGCTCGAAGGCTTGCTTACAGGTCTTATCTTCAAGGGACTTTCAAAAGTATGCAAAAGCAATTCCGTTCCCTGTGCGGTTTCGGGTCTTTGCTGTCCCCTGCTCAACACGCTGATGTTCGTTGGTCTGTTCATTCTTCTTTTCGGACAGACAGATGTTTTCGCATCGCTTTACGGTCAGTCAGCCGCAACAAACACCGTTGCATTCTTTGCGTGGTTTGTCGGTCTTAACGGCGTTGTTGAAGCAATAGCAGGTTTTGTGATTGCATCCGCAGTTTCAAAAGCTCTGCTCACCGCAAACAAGCGGCTCAAGATAAAATAAATTCAGACAAGGTGATTAAATGCCAATCAAAATAGCAAATGAGCTGCCTGCACTCAAGGCGCTTGAAAGCGAAAATGTTTTCGTTATGACAGAGGACAGGGCGATGTCTCAGGACATCCGTCCTCTGAACATACTTATTCTCAACCTTATGCCCACAAAAATCGAAACGGAAACTCAGCTTCTCCGCCTGCTGAGCAACTCTCCCCTGCAGGTTGATGTTGAACTTCTTCAGGTCAAGTCTCACAAGTCAAAAAACACATCTCAGGAGCATATGCTCAAATTCTACAAGACTTTTGACGAAATCCGCGAAAAGAAATATGACGGATTTATCGTCACGGGAGCTCCCGTTGAAAACCTTGAATTTGAAGAGGTTGACTACTGGGAAGAGCTTTGCGAAATTCTGGAGTGGAGCAAAAAGAATGTATATTCCACATTTCACATTTGCTGGGGCGCTCAGGCGGCTCTCTACTACCACTACGGAATTCCAAAATATCCTCTTGAAGAAAAACTTTTCGGAGTATTCCCTCACAAATGTCTTGACCCCTTCCACCCTCTTATGAGAGGACTTGACGAAAAATTCTATGTGCCTCACTCAAGGCACACGGAAAACAGACGCAGTGACATTGCTCTGGTCAAGGATCTGCAGATTATCTCATATTCGGAAGAAGCGGGTGTTCACCTCATTTCCGATATGGATTGCAGAAACTTTTTTGCAACAGGTCACTCGGAATACGACAGAGAAACTCTTGCAAAGGAATACTTCAGGGATGTGAACAAGGGACTTGACATCAAGGTGCCTTATAACTATTTCCCCGATGATGACCCGAATATGATTCCGCCCGTCACCTGGAGAGGCGCGGCAAATCTGCTTTTCACAAATTGGCTCAATTACTTTGTTTATCAGAGAACACCCTACGATTTAAGCACTTTATAATGTAAAAGGGCTGTTCTGCGCAAAACAGAACAGCCTTCTTTCAGTTGAATTTCAGATAAACCGCCAAACATATCAACGCGGCATGCAACGCAATTTCCAGCGGCAGACCAATCATAAATTTCATATGCTTTGTTTTGTGGCGGATTATTTTCATTGTCACAAACATAGGCAATGCGCCGCCGAAAAGACCAATCATCATAAGAGTTGCCTCGGGAACTCTCCATTTGTTTCTTTTGGCAGCAGTTTTATCTCCCACGGTGATTGCAACGGCAACCACGCCGATAAGAACAATATAAATTACCAATAACTTTGAAAAAAACGGCATTTTGAACAGTCCTTTACATATATTTGTTTTATGAAGAGAATTGTTTTATTTGCTGTAATTATATGCCTTCTGTTCACCTCGTGTCAACAGAAAAATACGGAACCCGCCGCCGAACAGACGGAATTGATGGGGATATGGATTTCTTGTTACGACCATATCAGCGCATCGGGTAAAAGCGTTGATGAATACAAAGCGGAAACCGATGCAATGTTTGAACTCATCAAAAGCTACGGATTCAACACCGCATTTGTTCATCTCCGCGCTTTTTCGGACGCATTTTACGAATCCGAAATTTTTCCTTATTCCGCTCACATTGCAGGCACGGAGGGCGCGGAACTTGAATTTGACCCCTTTGCGGTTATGCTTGAAAGTGCCGAAAAAAGCGGTATTTCCGTTCACGGCTGGATTAATCCGTTCAGGATTTCATCAAATGCAGACACTGAAAAAATCAGCACAAAAAATCCTGCAAAAAAGCTGATTGAGACAAAAAGTGACGAGGTTTGCATTCTTGAAAACGGAATCTACTATAATCCCTCGTGCACGGAAAACCACGGCAGAATAATTGACGGGGTTCGGGAAATCATCCGCAAATACAATATTG
>CALFPM010000138.1 GCA_937919155.1 uncultured Clostridia bacterium | reverse complement strand
TTGATTTTATCTGCAACAAGTCCGCCGCTGTACTTGCTTCCGTTTTCGCCGATAGTAACAGTGTTATCCTGCGCGGAAATGCCTGTCACAAACATAGGTTTACCGAATGCACCAAGTCCTTTTCGCTGACCGATTGTGTAATTTATGATGCCGTTGTGAGTGCCGAGAATATTGCCGTCACGGTCAATAAAATTGCCTTTCGGTGAGGTAATTCCCTTTGAAGAAAGATAAGAAATATAATCATCATCGGGAACAAAGCAGATTTCCTGACTGTCCTTCTTTTCCGCAACGTGGATTCCCGCTTCCTCCGCTTTTTTGCGGATAAAGTCTTTTTCAAGACCGTCAAGAGGAAAAACCGAACGGCTCAGCTGAAACTGATTGAGTCTGTATAAGAAATAACTCTGATCTTTTGCGCTTTCACTGCGTCTGAGCAGAAATCTGTCACCTGATTTTTCTATTCTGGCATAATGACCCGTTGCAATGCCGTCACAACCGATTTCCAATGCATAATCCAGCATTGTGCCGAATTTGATTGAATAGTTGCACTCAACGCAGGGGTTGGGTGTGCGTGCGGCAAGATATTCGGAAATAAAGGGGTTAATAACGGCAGACTGAAAAATTTCTCTGCGGTCCGCAACATGAAGTTCAATTCCGAGCCTGTCGGCAATGCGCTGTGCATCGGAAATATCGCCGTCTGCTCCGTTTTCAGGCTTGAGGCGCAGAATGATGCCGGTAACGTCATATCCCTGCTCAAGAAGAATATGTGCGGCGGCGGCACTGTCCACCCCTCCGCTTAATCCAACGGCAATTTTTTTCATAAAACCCCTCCTTTTTAAGTATTTTTTTTATTATAACACAGATAATTCCAAATTAAAATACCGCATTGGAAAATAGAAATTTTTAAAGGCAAAAACAGGTCTCTTGACTCAAAAAATGCTTGCACAAAAATTTGAAATGCTGTATAATTATAATATATTCGGATAATGTGCGATTTTTTGAGAGAGGTAATAATTATGCCAGCAGATTTGCATTGTCACACAAAACTGTCAGACAGTTCAATGGGTATTGATGACCTTATTGTGCTTGCTCAGAAAAAAGGAATAACAACAATTGCCATCACTGACCGCGACTGCCAGGCAGGCACAGTCAGGGGCAAGATTATAGGCGAACGCAGAGGAATAAATGTTATTCCGGGCGTTGAAATTTCAGCAACGGACACCAAAAGAGGGGTCAACGTAGAAATTCTCTGCTATCTCAGTGACAGCCCCGACAGACTTGAGGGTCTTTGCCACAGAAATATTGTTCAGAGAAAGAAAGCAAGTCAGCTGATGACTCTTAAGATTGCCCGCAAATATCCCATTACGCCTGAGCTTGTGCTCAAATGTGCAACAGGTGCAACTGCGGTTTTCGAGCAGCATATTATGCATGCACTTCTTGAGTGCGGTCTCACTGACAGAATTTACGGCGAACTTTATGAAGAGCTTTTCTCACCCGAAAGTCCCGAAAATGTACTTGTTAAAGTAACTTATCCCGATGCTCAGGAGGTTATTGAAGCAATTCACGAGGCAGGCGGCGTTGCCGTGCTTGCGCATCCTGCAGTGAGCGGATGTTTTGAGCTTATGGAAGAGCTTGCAGAAAAGGGAATTCTTGACGGTATTGAAGTTTATCACCCCGAAAATACCGCTGAGCAGCAGGAATTTCTCAAAAAATTTGCAAAAGACAAGGGAATTCTTGCCCTGGGCGGCACTGAATTCAAGGGTATGTATACCAAAAATAAAGTGAGTGTCGGTGATTGCATGACTCCCGATGCTGACCTTAAGGCTCTTATGACATACAAGAACAAAATGAAGAAAAAGAAAGCAGCAATGGAGAAATAAAAATGATTCATAACGATGATGATATCAAGATTTTCCATCCCTCAAAAAAAGAGGGTGCAGGTGCAGACCTTGCAGAGCTTGCCCTGCTGATGGACAGCTACCGCAGCAACGGAAATATGGAAAAGGCGGAAAAGCTGGGCGAAAAGCTTGCCGACCTTTCTCCCGAGATTATTTGCCCCAAGGATGCAGTAAGGCTGAACACAAACGAAGTGAGGCTTCTCAGAGCACTTATGGTTTTTTCAGCTCAGCTCTCGCTTCATAAGTATCTGCCCCATCAGATGCTTGCGTCACAGGCAATCAACGCAATGTATTCCAAGATTGCAAAGCTTCATCAGGGACTTTTTGAAAATATTTCGGACGGCTCATCCTACACATTCTATTACCTTTCCGTGAGAAAGAACAGGGATGTTGAGGAAAATATCGGCAAGAATTATGCAATGCTCTGTGATAGAGACAATGACGAATTCTATCAATCACTCGGCACAAGAGTTTATGTTCAGACCGATATGGCAGTCTGCGATATGATTGAAGATTTTGAGTTTAAAGAATAAGGGAAGGTAAATAGTTATGTGGCTTGTTATAAAACAGACAATTTCACTTGTGATTTCACTTCTGCTTACGGTTTTTCCCTCAAGCGAGCTTCTCAAGAGCTTTGATATCCTTGAGCTTGCAACCCAGAGGGAGGATTGTTTGCTGAATGCATCAATCGTTTCCGATGTTCATATTGATGTTGAATGGCCCATCGGCGAATGGATCTGGGCAAACGGTCTCAATGACCTTGAGCGCTCCAAGGACGATATCGATGCGCTTATCGTTTCGGGCGACCTTACAAACTACGGTGACGGCCCCTCAATGGAAAGCTTTTTCAACATTATGGCGGACAGTCCCTGCGCCGAAAATTGGGTTATTGCAATGGGTAACCACGATGTAGGCCATGTTGAGGACACAACTCAGGAGGGCGCAAGACAGAGATTTGTTGACCTTTACAACGGCCTCAATCCCTCGGGTGAGCAGATTGAAAAGGCATATTATAAAACAGATATCAACGGCTACCGTTTTGTTGTGCTTGTTGATGACGGTGAGGACACCTGGGACCACCCCGATATGGCGGAAGAGCAGTATCAGTTCCTTGACGATTCTCTTGCAGAGGCAGCGGACAGAGGCTTGCCTATGTTTGTGGTCTGCCATGTTCCCGTTGAGGGCGTTAACGGTCAGGATAAAATCTGGGAGGACGGCGGTCTCGGAGATTGCAGCGACAGAGTGCAGTCCATCCTTGAGAAATATGAAAATGTTTTCTTCATCAGTGGCCATGTTCACACAGGCATCAACGGCCCCCTTGTTGAGAATGCATTCGGCTTCTCCTGCGTTGAAACAATCAACGGCGTTAATTACATCAACCTTCCCACTTATATGATTGTTAACCGCTACGGCGTGCCCTGGGGCGGCATGGGCTTCCAGATGGAAGTTTATGAGGATGAAGTTCTTTTCAGAGCAAGAAACTTCGGCTCATCAAAGTGGTATCCCGTCTATGACCACAGCGTAGAGCTTGTGTAAAAATTAATGAGCTGTCCAGAACGGACAGCTCAATTTTTTTATTCGGTTATTTCCGTTTCCTCGGGAATTGTGGCTTGAGTTGATTCGGTGATTGCAGGTTCGGTTACAATCTCCGCCTCGCCGTATTTTGCGATTATCTCCGATTCCATTTGTTCAATATCAATCCAATCCGTGGTTTGAGTTTGATATGTGCCGTTTGCAACAGCTTCTTCGTATTCAATTTGCATACTGAAAAGATATTCGGGAGATAAATAATAATTGTTAATTATTTCATCGTCAAAAGTGTAGATTATATCAGCATTAAAAATTTCTTCAATCTCTTGGTCGGCGTAGTCTTTCGGACTCATCATAAGATTTATATCAAATTCACCTTTTAAGACTTTTGCAAATTCTAAATTTGCTTTATCAAAATCTTCACGGCTTATATTAAAATGTTGAATAAACCGCTTAATTTTCATTTCGTTTAGTTCATCTGTTGTTTTATCACTATTTAGGGCTTTCCATTCATTATATTCGTCTTCACCGACCAAAAGAACAAACTGATAAGGAACAGAATAATATCTTACTCTGTATTTTCTTGTTGTTATAAAACCACCGCCAATATCTTGTGAGGTCTGAGTATACTCATATAAATCAGTTTTTTCGCTGGTTTCATTAGTTGTATATTTGTTTGAATTTGTTTCTTTGATGGATGGGGCGTTGGCTAAAGTAGAATCACAAGCGGAGAAACAGGTCATAATGACCAAAAATAAAAATATTATAAATCTTTTCATTATTCTCAAATCCTTTCATAATTTAAGAGGCTTCATTATATGTGTCACCATTACCATACCAAAATGTTTTTTTGTAATTCAATTCTGCTTCGGATGTTGGATTATAGGTTATATCACCATTTTCGTACTTATCTATATACACAAAAATGGGATTTACCAAATAATCAAAGCTTTTTCTTCCGTAACCTGGTATTTGGGAATTTCCTGATAATCCGATAGAAGAGTTTTGATTATTAAATTCGAAATGAAGGTGATATCCCATTTTCTCTTGGTTTTTTGGTGTGGTAGTTTTGCCAACATAACCAAGAATGGTTTTACCTGCGATAACTTTTTGGTTTTCGGACACTTTCGGTGCGTACATTAAATGCATATATACGGCGATATAGGGCAATCCACTTACGGGGTCAACTACATCAGATCTTATAGCAACACAATAACCCCAATCATATCCGTATTCATCACCACAGAAAACCACAGTACCGCTAAATGCTGGAACAACATCATAACCTGCTATCTCGTCTGCTTTTCCTGTTGTAATGTCAATTCCTTGATGATTTTTTGGATTTGTATCTCTCCAACCGTAGGGTGATGAAATAAAGTTTGCTTTCTTGGTTTGGGGAACATTATCTTTAGTGTTTCTAACCGGCCAAACCCATGGGATTTCTATTTCTTTACCATTTTTATCTAATGTGGTTGTAGTCATCAGATTATACTGCGAAACGGTACCTTTGGTTGAGATATGAGAAATAGGTATATATCCCCAAAATTTGGTTTCACCGATTTGGTAATATCCGTAAGCCCATCCGTTACTTGTTCCGCAGTCACCCTCAACAACAAATTCTGTACCCGTGGGCAGAGAGGTGGAGCCTTTGCTGTATCCGTTGCCTACAGCGTAATATAAGTTGGTTTTTCTATTGGTTTTTCCCGTCCATGCTTGTTCCCATTTATACAGCAGGTGCATTGTGCAGGTGGCGGTTTCTCCGTCTGCCTTTGCGGTTATTGTAATGTTTTTGCCGGGTATTAATCCCGTAACCTGACCTGTTTTTTTATCAAATGTAAAGTAGTCGCTTTTCTCATCATATATCCATTCAACATCGCCGTTGTATTTTGTGGTCAGCTTACGGTGGTCGTATGCAATTCCGTTTGCCCATACATCCATATCCGTAGCGGAAAGGGTTAAAAATACATTGCCTGTGTTTTTTAAGCTCGAATTTTTAACAAATCCGTCAAGCAAATTATTTTCTCCGTATCTTATGTAAGCATAACTGCCGCTTTTTCCGCAGACGGTTACTTGATTGAATGTAACCCTAAGTGCATTCGGTAAAATTTTGAATCCAAGTTTGGCAAATATCAAGAAAAATTGTGAAAATGGTCCTCTTAATGAAGAAAAATCAATACAAACATCCTTGAAAATTAAAGAATCCGGGCTTGAATAGATCAATGCAATAGGTTTTTTAAAACCGCTTTTAACTTCTTGAGGTAATTTTTTAGCGCAATAAACCGTTATACTGTCTTTTGCCGAGCCGTATTTTGCTTTGCAGGTTATGGTTGCACGTTTTCCTGCAACAAGACCCTCTATTTTTCCGTCTTTTGTGCAGGAAATTGCCTGCGGATTGCTTGAACTCCATTCAACGCTGTCAAAAAGTGTGCTGCTTGATTCAATGTTTGCATAAAGTTGTAAAACTTCTCCCTCAAGCACTCCGCTTTGTTCATGAATTGAAATGCTTTCAACAGATGCATCCGGCTGAACATATGCCGATGCAGGGATTACCGTGCTGCTGAAAATGACGGCAAAGCAAAGAATCAGTGCCGTCAATGCCGTGAAAATCTTTTTTGTCAAATCTTTCTTCCTCCTTTATCTTAACATTCCTTGGTTACATAAGTCAAATTACAGTTTTGTCATAATTTGATACAATTTGTAACCTTTTTAATTAACCCATTGGACTCACCGTCTTTTTGCAATTTCAATTTCTATATATAAATGACGAAAAAACGGAAATGTTACGCAAAAATTTTCAATTTTTCAAAATTTCTGTGATTCGCACAATTTGTAAAGCCGATTTTTGTGCAAAAAAACGGACACCCGAAGGTGTCCGATAAATGTAAATTTAATTTATTCCGCTTCTTTAATTCCGTAAAAGTGGATAACGTTCATATCCTCCTGCATATCAAGGCCGTGGGAGCCGCATTCGCCGTCAATTTCGTGGCATCCGTGGTCAGGGCAGAAACCGTAGAAAACCTTGTGTTTTTTCCACTGTGTATGGATTTTCTCAACAAGTTCGGCATAAAAATCAATGTTCATTTTCAGCGCATTCAGCGAAAGCTCATCCTCGGGACCGTGCTTGTGCATCGTGCCGTCATAGTTGCCGTTATAGATAACAATAAGGTCGTAGCCGTCCTCATCAATCAGTTCAAGTGCCTTTGCGTTGACCTCCTCGGGAGTGTCATAAATGAAATAATCCATTTCGCGCTCAAGGAAAATCATTGAAATGCTGTCCTTGGCGGTGGAAACAATTGCCGCCTTTTTGCCCGCTTTGATGTAACTGTCAAAAATGGTGTTCACAGTAAGCACGGGTTTTTCATATTTTCTGATGCCGTGGATTTCGGGCATCACTCCCGAATACATGGATGCAAAGCAGACGGGTGTAACGCTGGGCATTACGGAATCCATGGGCAATGCAAGGTCGGAGCAAAGAGCCGCTTTTGTGAACATTTCCGTGTATTTCTGATAAATCCAGAGGGCAACTGCATCGGGATTATAGATAACAACCCTGTCAACGGGAGTGCCGCTGAGCTTTTTCTCCGCAAGAGCGGTCACAACGGGGTTGGGATTTTCAATATTTTCGGGAATTTCAATGCCTGCAAGACGGAGCGCAGTTGCTTTCACGCTTGAAATGCAGATTGAGCTGTATAAATCGGACATAATTACCTCCGCGGTTTTTATTTTAGAATACTATTTTTTATCACAGGTGTCAATAAAAAACGAAAAAAACAAAAAATGTAGGAGAGAGGTAAAAAAATAAAAAGAGGAATAAGTATTTTTAAAGGAGATATTATTATGAAAATGGGCAATGCCATCTTGCCCGGGAGTTGTCGGTGTTTACATCTCATAAAACAAGGGTACGGCGTAATTTTTCGCAGGGAAAATAAAAAAATTTTGAAAAAAATGAAAAAAAGCAATAATTATGTGGTAAAATGTCAATCAGAATAACCCGACAGAGGTGAAAAAATGGATATAAAAGCAATTGTGCGGAATTATTCCAACCTTTTTATCAGAAAATTCATTGCCTGGCTTAATCCGAGGAGAACGAAATTTCTCTATTACAAACTGTGGCCTCATTATTTTAAAAAGTATTCACGCAAACCCATTGATGAAAAAAAAGCGGTGCTTGCCTATTCACATCTTTACAAAGAAATGCCCGACAATCTTCGCGCCGTTAAGGCGGAGCTTGAAAAGCAGGGTTACACCTGTGTTGTGATTGACAAGTCTGAGCAGGCAAGGCTCCACAAAAATCCGATAATCAATGAAATCAAAAAGTGTTTCTGCTGCAAGGAATTTTTCAGGGAATACGCCACCGCAAAGGCACTTTTCCTGACAGATTATTTCTTCCCTGCTTTTGCCTGCAAACCCCGTGATGGTCAGAGCGTTGTGCAGCTCTGGCACGGATGCGGTGCATTCAAAAAATGGGGTTATTCCACCGCAGAAAAGAAATGGGGCGCAAGCAAAAAAGACCTTGACCTTTATCCCATTCACAACACATACACCCACGTTTGCGTGTCTTCTCCCAGAGTCAGCTTTGCATATGCGGAGGCTTTCGGATGCAGTGAAGATGTTATCAAACCTCTCGGCGCACCCAGGACGGATGTTTATTTTGACAGCAGGTTTGTTGCGGATTGCCGCAGACAGATTTGCGAAAAAATCCCTGATATCGGCGGAAAAAAGATTATTCTTTATGCACCCACATTCCGCGGCAACAGCATCGGCAAGTCATACATAAAAAATATGCTCAATCTTGAGAAGATGAGCAGCGAGCTTGGGGAAAATTATGTGCTTTTAATCAAGCAGCATCCCCTGACGGCAAAATCATTTAAAATAAAAGATGACGGTTTTGCCTTTGATATTTCAAAGGATGTTGCAATTGAAACCGCCCTTTGCGCCGCGGATATTGTGATAACCGATTATTCATCGCTGATTTTTGAATATGCGCTGCTTGAACGACCTATGATATTTTTTGCCTATGACCTTGCAGAATATGAGGACGCAAGAAGCTTTTATTTTGGATATGAGGGATTTGTGCCCGGTGAAATTGTGACCGATACGGACGAAATCATAAACGAAGTGAAGCGGCTTGAAACGGATTTCGATGTTGAAAAAGTCCGCAAATTCAGGCAGGATTATATGAGCGCCTGTGATGGCAATTCAACGCAGAGAATTATAGAAAATACAATATAAAATTAACGGTGTACCGTCAAAGGTACACCGTTTTTCGTTTAAAAAGGGACAATGCCGAACGTGTGCAGCGCTCGGCATTGTTGGGGAAAGAGAAAATAAAAATGAAAAAAGAAGTTGTCTGAATAAAACAGATTTATCTGTATCTGTATAATATTGCACAAATACTTTAATATTGTTATAGAATTGTGAACAAACTGTAAATAAATAGACAAATTTTCATTTTTTTGTATGCCGAAACGCAGTATAGAGTTCGAGTCGTTTTACTCTACAGAATTATTTCTGTTCAAGGAAAACTCTGAAGCCTTTGTATGCCATATAGACATCAAGCTTTGAAACAACCTCAAAGGGGGCGTGCATTGAAAGCACGGGTACGCCAACATCAACAACCTCAACGCCCAGATTTGCAACATATTTTGCAACTGTGCCGCCGCCGCCCTCGTCAACCTTGCCAAGCTCGCCTGTCTGCCAGGCAACCTTGCCGCCGTCAAAAAGAGTTCTGATTTTGCTCATGAATTCAGCATTGGCATCGTTTGTGCTGCTCTTGCCGCGTGAGCCTGTGTATTTTGTCACAACAATGCCCTTGTTGATGAATGCGGCATTGAATCTGTCGTGAACCGAGGGATAAGTGGGATCAAGGCCTGCGTTAACGTCAGCGGAAAGGCATTCCGATGCACGGAGCACATCTCTGCCGCAAAGACCCTGAGTTTTTGCAATGTCAGCAATGAAATGTTTGAGATAAGCGGAATGAAGACCTGTGTTGCCGTCTGAGCCTGTTTCTTCCTTATCGGTGATAACGGTTACGCTTGTGTACTCGGGCATTCTGACTTCGAAAGCCGCCATAACCGAGGGATAAGCGCAGACTCTGTCATCGTGGCCGTATGAGCCGATCATGCTGCGGTCAAAACCGATATCGGCTGCCTTGAATGCAGGCACCATTTCAAGCTCTGCGGAGAGGAAATCGGCCTCTGTGATGCCGTATTTTTCGTTGAGAAGCTTCAGAATATTGAGCTTCACCATTTCGCTGCCCTTGTCCTTGCCGAAAGGTCTGCTGCCCACAAGAATGTTCAGGTTTTCACCGAGAATTGCATCTTCAAGAGGCTTGCCTGCCTGTTTTTTGTCAAGATGGGGAAGAAGGTCTGTTACTACAAACTGAGGGTCGCCCTCATCTTCGCCGAGGCGAACGGTCACGCAGCTGCCGTCACGGCGATAGATAACACCGTGAAGTGACAGAGGAATTGCCGTCCACTGATATTTCTTGATTCCGCCGTAGTAATGGGTCTTGAAAAGTGCAAGTTCCGCATCCTCATAAAGAGGGTTGGGCTTAAGGTCAAGACGGGGTGAATCAACATGAGATGCAACGATTTTTGCACCCTTTGCAAGGCTCTGTGTGCCGAAAGTGCAAAGAATGAGAGCCTTTGAGCGGTTGTTGTAATAAACCTTGTCGCCTGCTTTGTAGGTTGCGGCAGGGTCGAATTCAACATAGCCCTCTTTCTTGGCAAGGTCAAGCACAAATGCAACTGCCTCGCGCTCTGTTTTGCTTGCGTCAAGGAATTTTTTGTATCCCTCGCAGAAGTTATCTGCCTGCATAATTTCATCGTCTTCGCAAAGATAAGATGCGTGGTCGGGAGAATAGAAAAGTTCTTCTTTAAGAAGTTCTGCCTGTGTTTTTTCTGACATATTTATCATCCTTCCTGTATAAAATCAATTTGTTTTTCCAAATTTTCACCGTTATTATTTATGATTATATCCGATTTGGACTTGTAATATTCTTCATCGGGTTGGGCGTTGATGCGCAGAAGAGCATCCTCTCTGCTGATGCCGTCTCGCTTCATAATGCGTTCAAGGCGGATATTTTTGTCTGCAACAACACAAACCGTTTTTCCGCATACTGCGGTCAACGGACTTTCAAAAAGCAGCGCTGCATCAATAATCGCCGCCTTTGCACCCTGAGCCTCGGCGCGGTGAATTTCCTCAACGGCAAGCCTTGTGATTTCGGGGTGGGTAATCATGTTGAGAGCGTTTGTGCCATGGGGAGTTGCGAATGCGCGCCTTGCAAGCTCGCGTCTGTCAAGCACGCCCCCTGCAAATATATCCTCGCCGAATTCATCGCAAAGCATTGCAATAACCTCGGGATTTTGGACGGCTTTCCTCGCAAGGACATCGGTATCAACAATATAACAGCCTTTTTCCTTAAGCATTTCACAGACCGTTGATTTGCCTGCGCCCGTCTGACCCGTAAGACCTGTTACGGGAATGGTGAAATCAAGGTCAATAACCCTGAATGCCGCAGAGCGGAGAAGTCGGTTATAAACCGCAAGACCTACGCCGCTTGAAACGGGGCAACGCACGAAAGCGCGTTTTGCGCCTGCCTTGTCAACCTCGCGCAGAGCGTCAAAAAGGCTGTGCGCCTGAGATTCCGCATCGGTTTCGGTGCCGTATTCAATATATTTTTCAAAATATCTGCCCTCACCCTTGAAGCAGACGGCACAGACCGTATCTTTCTGTGCAAGGACAAATTTTTTGTAGCTTTCAAAATCACCTTTGATGATTGTAACCTGAGCCGCAGGGGCATAGTGCTTGTATTTCATGCCGGGAGATTCAGCTTTTTCGCCCTCTTTCAGCTTTGCAAAAACCGCAGGAGAAATCTGAATTTTGCCGAGCACGGCTTCAAGCTCTTCGGGGGTTATTCCGCCGGGTCGCAGAAGAGTTGGCGGCTCTGTTGCAAGAGTAACAACCGTTGATTCAACGCCGACAGAGCATTCTCCGCCGTCAATAACCGCATCAATTCTGCCCTCAAGGTCCTGCATAACATGGCTCGCCTTTGTGGGACTTGGTTTTCCTGATGCGTTTGCGCTGGGTGCCGCAAGGGGCAGACCCGCGGCAGAAATAATCTGCCTTGCACCCTCGTGGGAGGGCATACGGATTGCAACGGTGTCAAGTCCTGCGCTGACTTCATCGGGGATAAGCGAAGATTTCTTCATTATCACCGTCAGAGGTCCGGGCCAATATTTTTCCGCAAGGGAATAAAGGCGGGGGTCAACCTGCTCAACAAGGGGCGGAATTTCATCAAGAGAGGCAACGTGAACAATCAGAGGATTATCCTGCGGTCTGCCCTTTGCGATGAATATTTTTTTGACCGCCTCGCCGTCAAGGGCGTTTGCCGCAAGACCGTAAACCGTTTCGGTGGGAATTGCAACAAGTCCGCCTTTCTGAAGAATTTCAGCCGCAGTCTGTATTGAATTTTCGTCTTTTTCGTTTAGATAAAGTGTTTTCATAATTTTACTCATTTTTTAATTTTTCCGCTGTATCAGCGGTTACCAAAGCGTCAATAATCTCATCAAGGTCGCCGTTGAGAATGGCGTCAATTTTGTAAAGGGTGAGATTGATTCTGTGGTCGCTGACTCTGCCCTGAGGGTAGTTATAGGTGCGGATTCGCTCGCTTCTGTCGCCCGTGCCGACCTGCGCTTTGCGCTCGCCTGCAATGGCATCGTGCTGTTTTTCGCGCTCTGCCTCAAGGATTTTTGAGCGCAGAATCTTCATTGCCCTGTCTTTGTTTTTGTGCTGACTGCGTTCATCCTGACACTCAACAACCGTGCCTGTGGGCAGGTGGGTGATGCGGATTGCGCTCTCCGTTTTGTTAACGTGCTGACCGCCTGCACCGCCTGAACGGTAGGTGTCAATCTGCAAATCGGCAGGGTTGATTTCAACATCAACCTCCTCCGCTTCGGGAAGCACGGCAACCGTTACCGTTGAGGTATGAATTCTGCCCTGACTTTCAGTTTCGGGCACGCGCTGAACTCTGTGAACACCGCTTTCAAACTTGAAGCGGGAATATGCGCCGTCACCCGAAATGTTGAAACTGATTTCCTTGAATCCGCCCAGCTCCGTGGGGTTGGAATTGAGAATTTCCGCTTTCCAGCCCTTTGCTTCGGCATACATTGAATACATTCTGAAAAGACTGCCTGCAAAGAGGGATGCCTCCTCGCCGCCTGCACCGCCGCGGATTTCAACAATAACGTTTCTGTCGTCATTGGGGTCGCGGGGCAGAAGCAGAATTTTCAGTTCTTCCTGATAAACGGCAACCTTTTCCGTTGCATCTTCAAATTCTTCCTGAACCATTTCGCGGAAATCTTTTTCAAGACCGCCTGCGTCAAGCATTTCCCTTGCTTCCTGCAGGGTAGCCTGCGCCGCCTTGAGCTGACGGAATTTTTCAACAATCGGGGTTAAAACCTTGAGTTCCTGCATAAGCTTTTTGTATTGAGCCATGTCATTCACAACATCGGACTCGCAAAGCTTTGCGTTGATATCGTCAAATCTTTCTTCTACTTTAATCAGTTTATCAAGCATTTATATTTCCTCATTGTCACGGATAATTTTTTTGATATTTTTTTCAACTTTGACTCTTTCCAGCATAACTTCTCTGCCGCACTGAATGCATTTGATGCGAAAATCTGCCCCGATGCGCAAAACGGCAAACTTATCGCAGCCGCAGGGATGCTTTTTTTTCATCAGCAGGGTATCGCCAAGCCTTACATCCATAAGAATCTCTCCGTTAAATAAATTATTTCACATTATAATATAACATAAAACGAGAAGAATGTATATAAGATTTTTGTAATTTTCTTCCTTGAAAAACCATATAAATTTAACTGACAAAAAAACTATGCCGAAAGGCGGAACGGTGGTCAGAAATGAGAACATTCAAACCTGAAGGTCAGATTATAACAACAGAAGAAAACAGACGCAGTCTTTCAAGCGCATATGCGCTGCGTGATGCATATTATGCAGGGTCAATACTGGAGGGCAGGGTTATCCGCTGCGACAGCGAGCATAACCTGCACATTGATTTGGGGTGCATGAAAGGAATTATTCCCCGCGAAGAGGGCGCGGTGGGTATTGATGACGGTTCGGTGAGGGATATTGCCCTGATTTCCAGAGTCAACAAGCCCGTTTCCTTTGTTATCACGGGTTTCCGCACGGAAAACGGCGAAACCTCCGCAATTCTCAGCCGCAGAAAGGTTCAGCAGGAGTGCATGCAGACCTATATTTCTTCTCTCAGGGCAGGCGATGTTATTCCTGCAACGGTTTCTCACATTGAGGGTTTCGGCGTTTTTTGCGACATCGGCGCAGGAATCAGCGCGCTGATGCCGATTGACAGCATTTCCGTTTCAAGAATACCGCATCCAAGCGCAAGATTTACCGCGGGGCAGAGCATTTTTGCCGTTGTGAAAAGCGTTGACGAAAGCGGCAGAATCACTCTCAGCCACAAGGAATTGCTTGGCACCTGGGAAGAAAACGCCGCACTTTTCAATGTGGGCGAAACAGTGCCGGGAATAGTGCGTTCCGTTGAAAAATACGGCATTTTTGTGGAGCTGACACCCAACCTTGCAGGTCTTGCGGAGTTTTCCGATGGGGTAAGTCCGGGAAGCCACGCAGGGGTCTATATCAAGAGCATTATTCCGTCCAAAATGAAAATAAAGCTGATTATCGTTGATTGCTTTGACGCGGATTATCCCGTTTCTCAGCCGAAATATTTCATAAAAGACGGGCATATAGACAGCTGGAAATATTCACCCGATGACAGTCCGAAATTAATTGAGTCGGAGTTTTAAAAGAAAAACGGTGTACCGATCGGTACACCGTTTTTAAGTGCAAAGTTAAAAGTGCAGAGTGCAAAGTGAAGGACGGGTTTCACCCGTACCCATTGTAGAGTAAAACGACTCGAACTCTATACGGTTTTGAAAGGCATATTTTAGCCACAGCTTCGTTAAAAATCTTTAAAATAGCCTCGTATTTCGTGCAGATTTTTGCCTTGCTGTGACAAAAATCTGCTCTTTCAAAACTGCGAAGCAC
>CALFPM010000137.1 GCA_937919155.1 uncultured Clostridia bacterium | reverse complement strand
CGCCTGTGATATGTGAAACACCCTTGACTTTAACTTCTTCAAAGAGAGCAAGCATGGGCTTTACATAAATCTTTGTGGGAGTGAGGAGTGTTTCGCCGACTGACTTGCCGCCGAGCTCTGCAACGGGAGTCTTGATGTCTGCATTGTCAACATCGAAAACTTTTCTTACAAGTGAGAAGCCGTTTGAATGAACGCCGCTTGAGGGAAGAGCGATAACAACATCGCCCTCTGTCATCTTTGTGTTGTCAAGAACCTTATCCTTATCAACAACGCCTACGCAGAAACCTGCAAGGTCATATTCGTCAACAGGATAGAAGCCGGGCATTTCTGCAGTTTCGCCGCCGATAAGCGCAGCATTTGACTGAACGCAGCCTTCTGCGATACCTGAAACGATCTCGGCAATTCTTTCGGGAACGTTCTTGCCGCAAGCAATGTAGTCAAGGAAAAGAAGGGGCTTTGCGCCGCAGCAGATAATGTCGTTTGCACACATTGCAACGCAGTCAATACCTACTGTGTCGTGCTTGTCCATGATGAATGCAAGCTTGAGCTTTGTGCCGACACCGTCTGTGCCGCTTACGAGAACGGGCTTTGAGATGCCTGTGAGGTCAAGCTCAAAAAGACCGCCGAAGCCGCCGATGTCGCTCATTGCGCCTGCTGTGAGTGTTCTCTTGATGTGGGTTTTCATAAGTTCTACCGCTTTGTAACCTGCGGTAATGTCAACGCCTGCTGCTGCATAGCTTTCGCTGAAGCTTTTTTCCATGATTTATTCCTCCTGTGAATTTTCACATATTTTATTTTTTGATCAGCCTTTACCGTTCCAGCAATAGGTGCATACGCAATCTGCGGGCAGACCGATTGCTTCGATAAGACCTTCTATGCTCTGGTAAGCAAGGGTTGTGAGCTTAAGCTCCTTGCAGATGATTTCGCGGAGCTTCTTGCCTCTCTCGGTTGAAGCATCACAATATTCATCAATATATTTATCGCCCTCTTTGCCCTCAAGGTCGTGAATAACACGGCGGGCAATCAGGTCATCATCCGATGTGTTTCGTGAGAAGTTGAGGTAACGGCATCCGTACATAATGGGCGGACATGCGGAGCGCATATGCACTTCCTTTGCGCCGTGGCTGTAAAGAAAATCAACCGTTTCTCTCAGCTGAGTGCCTCTGACGATACTGTCGTCAACAAAGAGCAGGCTCTTGCCCTGAATGAGATCATGCACGGGCACCATCTTCATCTTTGCAACTCTGTTACGCTCACTCTGGCTTGTGGGCATAAAGCTTCTGGGCCAGGTGGGGGTATATTTGATGAAAGGTCTTGCAAAAGGAATTCCGCTGGCATTTGCATATCCGATTGCATGGGGTGTGCCCGAATCAGGAACACCGCTGATGGAATCTATTCCCTCGCAAAGTCCGTTCTCTTTATCGTATCTCGCCATAACCGCGCCGTTGCGGTTTCTCATAACCTCAACGCTGATTCCCTCATAGCTTGCGGTGGGATAACCGTAATAGCTCCAGAGGAAAGCGCAGATTTTCATTTTCTTCTGAGGTTCGGCAAGGGTATGAACTCTGTCGTGATAAATCCTCACGATTTCTGCAGGGCCAAGCTCCTTGACAAACTCATAATCCAGCTTTTCGAACGAGAATGATTCGAAAGCAACGCAATATCCGCAATCATCCTTGCCGATAAGGATGGGCAGCCTGCCTACCTTGTCTCTCGCGGCAATGAGGCTTCCGTCCTCAAGCAGAATCAGCAGGGAAAGTGAGCCGTCAATCTGCTCCTGTGCGAAACGGATACCGTCAACAAAATTATCTTTCTGATTGATGAGCGCGGCAACAAGCTCTGTTGAGTTGATTTTGCCCGAGGTCATTGTTGTGAAATGTCCTCCGCCCGAAGAAAGAAATTTTTCAATAAGCTCGTCCGCATTGTTGATGCAGCCGATGATTGTTATTGCATAAACTCCGAGATTGGAGCGGATAAGAATCGGCTGAGGGTCGCTGTCGCTGATACAACCGATGCAGGCATTGCCGTGCATTTCATCGCCGATACCCGCAAACTTTGTGCGGAAAGGTGAATTCTCGATATTGTGAATATCTCTCTGGAAACCCTTTTCTTTGTCAACCGCCGCCATACCGCCTCTGCGTGTGCCGAGGTGGGAATGATAGTCAACACCGAAAAAAACGTCCAGAACAACATCTCTTGATGATGTTGCGCCGAAAAATCCTCCCATAGGATACCTCCGAAATTAAGTTCAAAGTGCTAAGTGCAAAGTGAAGGGTCGCTTTGCTCCGCTTTTATTTGTTGTATTTTTCTTCAATTTTCTTGTTTGCGGCAAGAACTTTTTCTGTTGCTGCAGCTCTTGCATCTGCAAGTTTCTCTGCAAGCTCATCGTCTGAAACCGCAAGAATCTGTATACATAACAAAGCGGCATTAACTGCGCCGTCAATAGCAACCGTTGCAACGGGAATGCCTGCAGGCATCTGCACGGTTGAAAGGAGCGCGTCCATGCCGTCAAGAGTTGATGATTTTACGGGAATACCGATAACGGGGAGTGTGGTATTAGCTGCAACAGCACCGGCAAGATGAGCCGCCTTGCCTGCAGCTGCAATAATTGCACCGAAGCCGTTTGCCTTTGCGTTCTGTGCAAATGCCTTTGACTGCTCGGGTGTTCTGTGTGCGGAATAAACGTGAACCTCGTAAGGCACACCGTATTCGTCAAGAGTATTGATAGCTTTTTCAACAACAGGCAGGTCGCTGTCGCTGCCCATGATAATTCCGATTTTTTTCATTAAAGCCGCCTCCTTTTCATAGCTTTCATAATTATACAATATAATACATATATAATGCAAGGGGTTGAGGCGTAAAAAATGATGAATTTTCTGACTATTTTTTGTATGTTGCTCCAAAAGAATTTTACTGCGGTAAATACGGTTGACAAACCCCTCTGCGCCGTGGTAAAATAATTAAAATTTCGGGTACCGCAGTATCCGATTTTTTTATTGAAGGAGTGATAAATTTGTCATTGGCAACATTATTCATAACCGCCGTTGGTCTTTCAATGGATGCATTCGCCGTTGCAATCTGCAAAGGTCTTGCCGTCAAAAAAGCGGGCATAAAACAGATGGCTCTTGCAGGCTTGTGGTTCGGCGGATTTCAGGCTCTGATGCCTGCCCTCGGCTATCTTTTCGGCTCAACCCTTAAGGTCTATGTTGAAAAATACGACCACTGGATTGCGTTCATCCTGCTCGGTCTCATCGGCGCAAATATGCTCAAAGAAGCATTTTCAAAAGACGATTGTGACGAATGCTCAAGCGGTTCAATGAAGTTCAAGGATATGCTCACCCTTGCCGTTGCAACAAGCATTGATGCCCTCATTGTAGGCGTAGGCTATGCTTTCCTGCCCGAAGTGAACATTGTTGCGGCTGTCGGCTTCATCGGCATCATCACCTTTGTTCTTTCCGCTGTCGGCATCAAAATCGGCAATATTTTCGGACTTAAATTCAAGAAAAAAGCCGAGATTGCAGGCGGAATAATTCTTATTCTTATGGGCACAAAAATCCTGCTTGAGCATTTCGGAGTTATAGGATAATTCACAATCAAAAATCGGGTACGGGTGCAACCCGTCCGACACTTTGCACTCAAAAAGGAGTGATATTATGCCGCGTAAAGATTCACGCAACACAAAAATGAAAATAGTCAATGCCGCCTGGGAGCTTTTCTACAAAAACGGCTTTGAAAACACCACCGTTGAAGATATTGTTTTTGAATCAGGCACTTCCAGAGGTTCATTTTACCATTATTTTGACGGCAAAGAGGAGCTTTTAAGCTCTCTTTCAAGCCTTTTTGACAGCAAATACGAGGAACTTGAAGAAAGCCTGACCGATGAAATGTCCTGCTTTGACAAACTTATGTTTCTCAACAAAAAACTTTTCATTATGGTCGAAAACAGCATTCCCATTGACCTGCTGGCAAGGCTTTATTCATCTCAGCTGACCATGAAAGGCGACCGCAATCTCCTTGACCACAACAGAACATACTATAAGCTCCTGCGCAAAATCGTTGTTGAGGGTCAGGAAAAAGGCGAGCTGAAAGACGATGTTTCCGTTAACGAAATCGTCAAAGCATATGCGCTTTGCGAAAGAGCAATCATCAGCGACTGGTGCCTCTGCAA
The DNA here is from genome assembly GCA_937919155.1 of uncultured Clostridia bacterium. Classification (GTDB taxonomy): domain Bacteria; phylum Bacillota; class Clostridia; order Oscillospirales; family Acutalibacteraceae; genus CAG-177. Next base: position 9,288 of record CALFPM010000137.1, on the reverse strand, counting down.
CGGCGAATATTCCCTCGCAAGGTACTCAGAAACACTTTTGCCCCTGCTTTTTGGCGGATTTTTGAAAAAAAATTAATTTTGCCGAAAATCGGTTTTTATTAAATTCTTGTTTTTGTTCAGCGTGAAACTCAATAATATCAACACATTTCATAAAATCATTAAACGGAGTGCAGAAATTATTCTGTACTCCGTTCTGTATTTCATTCTTGTTTTATTTGTGTTATACTACCGACACTTTAAAATTTCTTGAAAGGAAAATGATTATTATGACACCTCAACTTGCGGCATTTATCGTTTATTTTGCGGCAGTTCTCGCAATCGGTCTTGTGTTCTTCTTCAAGTCAAAAGGCACAGGCGAAAAAGACTACTTCCTCGGCGGACGCTCAATGGGTCCCTGGGTTACTGCTCTGAGCGCACAGGCTTCAGACATGAGCGGCTGGCTCCTCATGGGCTTCCCCGGCAGCATCCTCGCTTTCGGTATGGGTCAGGTATGGATCGGCATCGGTCTTGCCCTCGGTACAGCGGCAAACTGGATTTTCATCGCACGCAGACTCCGTAAATTCTCACAGGCTGCCAACGACTCAATCACAGTTCCCCAGTATCTTTCAAACCGTTTCCTCACAAAGAGTCCTGCTCTCCAGATCATCAGCGCAGTAGTATTCCTTGTGTTCTTCACAATCTATGTTGCATCAAGCTTCGTTGCAGGTCAGAAGGTTTTCATTCAGGTTGTTCCCCAGCTTGAAAGCAACCCCAACCTCGCACTTCTCATCTTTGCGGCAATCATCATTGTTTACACTTTCCTCGGCGGCTTCAAGGCTGTTTGCTGGACAGACTTCTTCCAGGGTCTTATGATGCTTGCAGCTCTCCTTGCAGTGCCCATTGTTCTTGTAATGGCAAAGGACATTGACTATTCCGTATTCCAGACAGTTGACGGCGGCGTTAACCCCCTTAACCCCTTCTCAGCAAGCTGGAAAGACATCGCATCAGGTCTTGCATGGGGTCTCGGTTACTTCGGTATGCCCCACATCATCGTAAGATTTATGTCAACAAAGAACTCAAAGGTTCTCAAGAAGTCAGCAACAATCGGTATTGTATGGGTTGTTCTTTCACTCGGTGCAGCCATTGCAATGGCTCTCCTCGGCAGAGGCTACGGCCCCACACAGGCACTTGTTGATGCAGGCAGTCAGGAACTTGTGTTCGTAACTCTCGTTCAGGATATCTTCAACGGTCCCTGGGCATTCGTTGCAGGTCTTCTTCTTTCAGCTATCGTTGCAGCCGCAATGAGCACGGCTGACTCACAGCTTCTTGTTGCTTCATCATCATTCACAAGCGATATTTACAAACCCATCTTCAGAAAGAATGCTTCTGACAAGGAAACTCTCTGGGTAGGCAGAATCGTTGTTCTTATCATTGCTGTTATTGCTTATTTCATCGCAAGCAGCAAGAGCGAAGGCGCAGCAACCATCATGACTCTTGTTGACAACGCATGGGGCGGCTTCGGTTCAGCATTCGGTCCCGTAATCATCCTTTCTCTTTTCTGGAAGAGATTCACATACAAGGGCGCAATCGCAGGCGTTGTCGGCGGCGCAATTGTTGACGTTCTCTGGATGAACTTCCTTGCAGACACAGGCATTTACGAGCTTCTTCCCGGCTTCATCGCAGGTCTTGTTTGCGCAGTTGTTGTTTCACTTATCGACAAGAAACCCTCAAAGGAAATCGAGGAACTTTACGAAAAGGCAATCAGCGCAGAAATCGAATAATCAGCAAAGGCAGTCCTTCGGGACTGCCTTTTTGAAACATAAAACCCTGTCCGTTATTTGGGACAGGGTTTTTATTATTATTAGTATTGTTCAAGAGCCTCACGGGCAAGAGCCTTGAAATCCTCAATGACGCTTTGGGGTGAAATTATCTTTATATCCGCGCCGAAATTCATAAGCCAGGTCAGGAAAACGGGGCTGACAGCAACCTTGACGGTAATTTCAAAATGCCCGCTGTCGGCAACCGTCATTATCGTGTCTGCGCCGAATCGGTCAACAATGATATTTGCCATCTTATTCTTGCAACGCAGACGCACGGTTTCTTCTCTGCCGCCGAACATTCCGAAGGTTTTCTTGGAATAATATGCCATATCAAAATCATCAAAGAATTCACGACCCTCGCGTTCTTCATCAGAAACAGAGATTTTCAGCATTTTGTCAACTCTGTAATGCTTGATTTTCCCCGCCGCCGAGTCATAGGCAATGAGATAATAATTTTCATCATCCCAGGTCAGCGCCCAGGGGCTGACGCAATAAACCGCACCGCCGTGACGCAGAATTTTCTCCTTTTGCGGACTCCACTCAAAATACTGAAAACAGATTTTGCGGTTAAGTATGATTGCGGTGTGAATTTTATCAACGGTCAGGTAAATGCTCTCGTTCATGGTCTTGATTCTGTTTGCAACATAGACCTGCCTGTGCAGCCTGTGTGCATCATAAACACTTGCAAAACCCTCAATTTTCTTGATAAGTTCATCGCTCTTTTTTCTCGTTATGAATTTTGAGGACTGCACCGCATCCACAAGCAGCTTCAGCTCAGGCATCTCGAATTCACGGCTCACAACCCTGTAATCCGTGTTTCTGCCGTTACGGGTCGGAACAATATCAATGCCGTAAAGCTTTAGTGCCTCAATGTCGTCATAAATGCTTTTGCGCTCCGCACCAACACCGTAAGCGGCAAGGCTCTCGATAATCTGCGCAGTTGTGAGACCGTGTTCTTCATCGGTTTTTTCAAGCATAATTTTCATCAGGTAAAGCAATTTCAGCTTCTGATTCGAGGATTTTGCCATATCCGACCCTCCAAAAAAACAGTTTCCTTGCAATAATTATAGCAAGGAAACCGCCTTTGTGCAACACAAATTATACGTATGCCTCGGGTCTGAGCAGAAGTCCGTTTTTGAGCAGGGTAAGCATTGTGATGTTCTGTTTTGCAGTGCCCACATATTCGGCAATGCCGTTTGCAAGGGCAATGCGCTTGCGATAGTCAAATCCGCTGTTTTCGCCCAGTGATTTGAGGGCATCCACAATGGAAGTCTGCGCCTTGTCACATTTCGCAAAGCAACGCAGACTTTCGGGATACTTTATCCAGAGGCATTTGCCCCAGTTTTCCCAGGGACGCTCGGAAAGCTTTGTTTCAACAACTCCGTAATGAAAGCCTCTTGCCTCAATAACCTTGCCGTCACCGCAGTAAATGCCCACATGACCCGGCATAAACACAAGGATTCCGGGGATTTCGGGCATTGTGTGCATTCTGCCCCTCTGCTTGCATTTTTTGAGCAGGGAATTTGCGGAAACATCCTGCAACGCGTTGTATTTCGGCACGGAATTCACATCATCGCTCCAGAGATAACCCTTGATGAGTCCAACCCAGTCGTGCACCCTGAACCCAAGCTGCTGATTATATTTTTCCATTCTTTCTTTCTGATAATGCTGAGGATACTGCTGAGTTTTTCTTTCAAGCAAATCCTTTGTAGCCTTGTTGCCGAATGTGCCGTACCAATAGGGTCTGCCAAGCTGAGCGCGTGCATATTCAACAAGTCCCGTGTTGGTTTTCAAGCGGCAGCACCTCCCCGAGGCTTGTTATTTGCCGCTTCCAGTGCGGCATTCCACACGGCAGAAATGCCCGCCGCCGTGCCTGCAATAAGCATTGAAATTCCGATTCGTTTAAAGGTGTCAAAATCCGTTACGCCCAGAAGTGCGTCAACGGAAACTGCCGAAAGAAACGCCTGAACAAAGGTTTTCAGCGCCCTGACGGCTATATCTTTTATGATTATTTTATCCATCTCATCCTCCTGTAAAATACGTGACTGCCGCGCTTGCGGCTGCACCGATCAAGGCAAAAACAACCTTGTCCCAGATTGCGGCAGGTCTTGTTTTCAGTCCCTCAACAGCCGCCTTCAATTCACCCACAAGGGTCAGCAGATTGTTCAGCGTTGTTGTGACCGCAACCAGATTTTTGTCCACTCCGTTATACTTTGCAAAAAGCTCTTTTATGTTTTCCTCTGCCTGAATAAGGCGGTGTTCAATTTCGATAATTGAAATTTCCGTCATTTTTCCTCCGCAGTTATTCCTTATAATAAGTTATGCGGATGGAATACCACTTCATTTCGTCAACGATATTCTGCCATCTTGTCTTGTTATATCCGAACATACAGAAGCCCACAAAAAAAGTGTTACCGAAATTTTCGTAAAAAGAAATTTCATTGGTCATTTTCTGAACGGGAGAAATTACATCTTCAATGCAAACAGAATCAAGACTCTCATATTCGCCGTCTTTTTCTGTTTTTATCTCAATTTTTGAAATTACCGTTCCGCAGGGCAACTCGGGAACAGCCTCTGCAAAGTAGCCTATGATACGCTTGCTTCTGTACAGGTTTTCTCCGCTTGTGAAATTCATACTGTTCTCATACCAGAAACAGGCATTGTTATCCTCGTTAAGGAATTCGACAGATGCAAGTTTAACCGTACCGCCGCCTACTGTCGCTCCGTCATAGGTAAGTTTTCCGCTTTCCTCACCGAATTTATCAAGCACATCGCCGTTTGAATGGCTGTGCCTTGCAAGGGTGTTGAGGTTAATCTGCGACACCATTCCGCCGCTTTCGCCGTCAAATTCCGTTTCATCTCCCCCTGCAGAGGGCAGAAGTCTCAGCTCGCTGACAATGGGACTTTTCACAACAAGTCCGCCCGTGCCGTCATATGCCTCAAGCTGCACGCTCAGGGAATGGTCCTGAGTGAGCTGTGAGCAGAGGGAAACGGTTATCGTCTCCGCCTTGGGATAAAAATCCGTGCGGATTATTTTGCCTTCGGTCACAAAGGCAACAACATAGTTCAGAATTTCATCGCACCCCGTCATTTCTGCAGGAGGTGTGATGATAAGGTCAGTTGCATTATGTTCGCCCATTCTGCCTGCCATATCTCCGTCAGGCAGCATATTTTCCGCTGTAAAATCAATTCTTAAAGTTCTCATTCTTCCTCCTTATCTTCGTCTGTTATCTCTCGGGGCAGAATTGTGTCGCACCAGAGTTTTGCCTGAAAAAGAAAATCAAGCAACATTGAAATTTTTGTTCTCACGGACTGATATTCATTGAGAAGTTCCGTGATTTTGGGTGTGTTGGGCAAATAAACATCGTATATATCCGAGCTCACCGTTCTTGCATATTCAAGCTGCTGGCTCAGCTCGGAAAGAGGAATTATAAGCCCCTTGCAACACTTTTGGTTCATGTTCTCACTCCTTTCATAAATTGTTACGATTTCGACACATCGACAAGTAAAAAATAAAACCTGTCAGTGTGAATATCATGATTATCTTCGAGTATTTGCGGTGTCATTCCCACACTTTTCACTTTGAACTTTGCGCTCAAGTTGAAGTGTCGCTCTCGACACTTTCTATATTAGCGGGAATTTTTGTCGTTGTCAACACCTTTTTTTGGATTTTTTTAAAAAAATGTTGCTTTTCCGAAACATTTGTGATATTGTATAGCTATGAGATTATTTTTGTTTAATTCGGGGTGAAATCATTTCCCCGCCATGAGGTGATAAGAATGACAGGAGAAAAAATAAGAGAATTGCGCAAAAAAGCAGGTATGACCCAGACACAGCTTTCCGAAAAGCTTAACTCGGAATTCGGTCTTAACACAGACAGGGTTATGGTCAGCAAATGGGAAACAGGGTTTCAGACCCCCGTTGTGGCAACCCTTTCATGCATTGCAAAGCTCTTCGGAGTCTCGCTGGATTACATCAACGGCACACAGAATAATGAAAAAGATAATATAGAAGCGGCAAAAATCGCACTTTTCTCGGGCGCTGAAGAGGTGACCGATGAAATGTGGCAGGAGGTTGTCAATTTTGCAAAATACATTCAGGCAAGGGAGGCGGCAAAAAACGAAAACAACTGAACTTTATGAAATTGCGCAGGAAAGCGGCACTGAAATTATCTGTTGCGATTTGCCGCAGACCCAATCGGTTTCCGTTATGACAAACACGGGGGATTGCTACATAGGAATGGACCCTTTTCAGATTGAAACGGAAGCGGAAGAGAGGGTGCACCTTGCCCACGAGCTGGGTCACTGCGAGACAGGCGCGTTCTACAGTCCCTATTCTCCGCTGAATGTGAGAGGCAGGCAGGAATGCCGCGCCGACCGCTGGGCAGCATCAAAACTCGTTCCCGCATTGGAACTGAAAAAGGCTCTGAGCCTCGGAATTGTTGAACCCTGGGAGCTTGCGGAATACTTTGATGTTACCGAAGAATTTATTTTAAAAACAATGCAGATATACTGCGAAAAAAATATTTTGCATTTATAATAACAGTGTGATATTATTGGGTTATAACTTTACGAAAGGGTTGAACAAAATGAAAAAATTCCTTTCAATCATCCTTGCTCTTGCGGTTATTATCAGCTCATGCGCTGTTTTTGCAACCGCATACAACAAGCCTGATGCTGATGAAATCTCCGAATACCCCGTTATAATCGTGCCGGGCTACTCGGCATCCTCTCTCCGCCTTGACACGGGCGAAGTTATCTGGGGTCTCAATATGGATGAGGTTCTTGACCGCGTTCTCAACAGAATCATTGACCTTGGCATGGGATTGGGCGCGTTGACTGTCGGCAATGCGGAAATTCTTGCCGCCACATTAGGCGAAGAAATTAACGGTCTGTTTGAAAAAATGCGCTGCAATCCTGACGGCTCAAGCGTTTACAATGTTGAAAGAGTTGTTGCCACGGCAGACGAAACCAACAGCGCAAATCTGAGGGAACGTTATCCCAACGGCGACCACAGACACGAGCAGGATATTGCGGCGGAAATTGAAAAATATGTTGATGATGAATATATTTTCAACTTTACCTGTGACTTCCGAATGGGTTCGGAGGCATGTGCAACTCTTCTTGATGAACTTGTTCAGGATGTCAAGGCATACACAGGCAAGGACAAAGTAAATCTCCTTGCCGTCAGCCACGGCGGTCAGGTTACCGCAACCTATCTTACCCTTTTCGGCTGGAAAAACGATGTTGACAATGTTGTTATGACCGTGCCCGCCATCGGCGGCGCAGGCATTGCATATGACCTGATGACCCGACAGATTGAATTTGACGAAGAATGCCTTATCAGATTCATTGAACACGGTATGCGCTGGGAAGAGGACTACAACTGGCTTCTCAAGGCTCAGCAGCTCGGTTTCCTTGATGCCGTGCTCAACGCTCTTATTCCCCACATTATGCCCACCCTCGGCTATTGGGGAAGCCTCTGGGATTTCATTCCTCTTGAGAAATATGAGGACACAAAAAAGCTTCTCCTCAATGCAGAGGAAAGCGCACCTCTGATTGAAAAGAGCGACCGTTTCCACTATGAGATTTTCCCGAAAATGGGCGAAAAGATGGCTGAATGCATTGCAAACGGCGCAAACATCTCCATCATTTCAGGCACAGGCAACAGAATTGTTACGGGTCTTAAGGAAACATCGGATGCCATTATCACAACAACCGCATCAACAGGCGCAAAAACCGCTCCTTACGGTCAGCGTTTTGCAGACGGTTATGTTCAGGTTAACCCCTGCGGCGGCAAAAACAAGATTTCTCCCGATATGACAATCGATGCATCCACCGCATATATGCCCGACAACACCTGGTTCGTGAACGGTCTTTTCCACGGAATGACCTATTGGGATCACTACAGCAGAGAGCTTATGATGACCCTTCTTTTAACTGATAAACTCACCGATGTTTATTCCGACCCGAAATTCCCTCAGTTCAAGGACACAACGAACCCCTCGTCCTCTGTTTATGCTCAGTTTGAGGGCTGCGGAGCGGGAATTATTGACGGCAACGCAACCGCACTCACAATCACAAACTGCTGCTGGCAGAATGAACTTACACTCTCCGCAATTTACTGTGACGGCATTGACCTGAGCTTCAGAATCAACCCGTTCAAAAAGCTTGCACCCGGCGAAAGCATAACCCTTGAATTTGAGGGCAGCATTCCTGAGGTCAGCGCAAAATCGGCAAGCATAACCGTATACTACACAATGGGAACTGTTACTCCTCTCGGCTACAGAACACAGTATTTCACAATCAACAACGGCGAGGCGGCAGCACCCTCTGACGGATACATAAGCACAACACCCTCATCTCCTCTCTCGGATATTCTCGGCGAAAGCGGAATGGCTCTGCTGGGCAGACTCGGTCTGAGCGAGTTAATGACAATGATTATAAACATCATTTTCTACTGGGTTAAAACAATTTTTTCAATTTAAGGCGATTAACATATGAACTATCTGATGATTATTGTTGCGGATTTGCTTTTTTCTCTGCAGTTTCTTTTCAATCAGCAATTCCGCAAGCGCAACGGTGACGGAATAGACTCCACATTCACCTTTTCTATGTACACAAACGGAATAAGCTTCCTGATTCTGCTTGTCCTCAACAGCTTCAGTCTGAAATTCACCTGGTTTTCCTTGCTTATTTCCGCAATTTATGCGGTGGTGCTTCTCGGCTATGCATATTCGGGACTCAAGTCCTTTGCAACGGCAAATCTTTCTGTTTATTCCATTTTCGCAATGCTGGGCGGTATGCTTCTGCCCTTTGCCTACGGCGTTATCTTCTGTGACGAAGCTTTCACACCTGCAAAGGCAATATGCATCCTGCTTATCGGCGTTTCAACCGCTCTCAGCTTTGAAAAAGGCAAGGGCAAAGGTAATAATCTGAAATATTATCTTGCAGTTTTTATTCTCAACGGTCTGGTCGGCGTGCTTTCAAAGGTGCATCAGTCCAACACCGCCCTGTGCGTTGACAGCGGCAGCTTTATGGCAACGGTCAACCTCTGGGTTTTCGCGATTTGCATGATTTATCACCTTGTGAAAAACAGAAAAGTGCCTCTTCTTCCCATCAAGGAAGTCGGAAATCTCGGCTGTTATGCGGCTTGCAGCGGCATCGGCAACCTGCTTTGCCTCATTGCCCTCACAAGCCTTGATGCTTCCGTGCAGTATCCCATCATCACGGGCGGCGTTATGGTTTTCTCAACGGTAATCAGCATCATCCGCAAGGAAAAGCCCTCCGTAAGAACACTGATTTCCACGGCAATCGCATTTGTTTCAACTGTTCTGATAATGTTTTAATCGTATAGAGTAAAATGACTTGAACTAAATACGCCGTAAAGGTCGGATTTCCGACCCATCGAAGCGTTTTTTTCTTCGTCATACGGCAGTATGCCTTCAGAAAAGAAACACTCCGCTGAATCAAAACTGCGACCTTTTCGG
>CALFPM010000136.1 GCA_937919155.1 uncultured Clostridia bacterium | reverse complement strand
ATTCTTATGAACATCGGTGAGGATGACATTCCTGCAGGACTTCCCGCAGACCTTGCACTTGAAGATAAGTGGGTTATCAGCCTTGTTAACAAACTTGCAAAGGATGTTACAGACAACCTTGATAAGTTTGAACTCGGTATTGCAGTTGCAAAGCTTTACGATTTCATCTGGGATATCTTCTGCGACTGGTATATCGAACTTGCAAAGATCCGTCTTCAGAAGGGCGGCGAAGAAGCACAGAATGCAAAGCAGGTTCTTGTTTGGGTAATGGATAAGATTCTTAAGCTTCTCCATCCCTTCATGCCTTTCATTACTGAAGAAATCTGGCAGACCATTCCTCACGAAGGCGAATCAATCATGATTTCTGCATGGCCCGAATTTGATGAGGCTCTTTCATTCGCTGCAGATGAAGCAGAGATGGAAAGAATCATTACTGCTATCCGTGCAATCCGTAACAGAAGAGCAGAAATGAATGTTCCTCCTTCAAAGAAGGCAAAGGTTTATATTGCAACCGCATATACCTCAACCTTTGAGTTCGGCGGCGTATTCATGCAGAGACTTGCAAGCGCATCAGAAGTTGAAGTTGCAGACAGCTTTGAACTTGACGGTGCAGTATGCATTGTTACTCAGGATGCAAAGATTTATATTCCTATGGGTGAACTTGTTGATTTTGAAGCTGAAAAAGCAAGACTCAACAAGGAACTTGAAGCAGTGCAGAAAGACCTTGATTTCGTAAACAACAAGCTTTCAAACGAAAACTTTGTTGCAAAAGCTCCTGCAAATGTTGTTGCAGCTCAGCGTGAAGCAGCTGCGAAATATGCAGAAAAAATTGCTATGCTCAAAGAAAGTATCGCAAAATTAGGTTAATTAATCGGACCCCGAAGCTTTCTTCGGGGTCTTTAAACAGGTGAAAACTATGAATTGCAACGAAGCAATAGAATATATCCATTCTCTTGAAAAATTCGGTATAAAGCCGGGGATGGAGCGTATACGCGCTCTTTGTGCCGCATTGGGTAATCCGCAGGATAAACTGAGGGTTATTCATGTAGCAGGCACAAACGGTAAAGGTTCAACCTCAACAATGATTTCAAATATTCTTCGCAGTAACGGCTATAATGTCGGTTTGTTTATTTCTCCTTATGTCACGGATTTTCGTGAAAGGATTCAGTACAACGGCAATATGATTGAAAAATATGAACTTGCCGAATGCGTTGAAAAGGTTAAAGCCGTTATTGATGAGCTTGCAGAGCAGGGGATTCAACCCACTGAGTTTGAGGCACTTACGGCAACAGCTTTCCTGTATTATCAAAAGAAAAACTGCGATTTTGTTGTTCTTGAAGTCGGGCTCGGCGGAAGACTTGATTCAACAAATGTTATTAATGCGCCTTATGTCAGTGTTATTACAAGCATTTCTTTTGACCACACAGCCATTCTCGGAAATACCATTGAGGAAATCGCTGAGGAGAAGTGCGGAATAATTAAATTCGGTGCGGAAACGGTCGTCTATCCTTTTCAGGATGAAAAAGCGATGGAAGTAATCAGGAAAACGTGTGAGACAAGATGCAATGACCTGCGTGTGCCTGATATTTCTGCGCTCACAATCGGAAATGAACAGCTTGAGGGAACTTGTGTTGAGTATGACGGCATAAAGTTTATTCTGCCTCTTGCAGGCAAGCATATGGTTTATAATGCCTGTACGGCAATAGAGGCGGTTCGTGCGCTATCGAGGCTTGCAATCAATGTACTTGATGATGCAATTGTCAGTGGAATTGAAAGGTCGGTTATGCCTGCGAGAATGGAATTAATCAGGAAGAAACCTGTTGTAATTCTTGACGGGGGTCATAATGAAGGTTGTGCGCTTGCTTTGAGTGATTTTGTGAAAAAACATGTGAACGGTAAACAAATTGTAATGGTAAGCTCTATGATGGCTGACAAGGATTACAAGTCATATCTTAGGCTTGTTGCCACGCTTGCGGATACTTTTATCGCAACAAAAGCGGATGTACCGAGAGCTTTAAGCAGTGAAGAACTTTGCGAAAACGCAAAAGAATTCTGCGCTGATTGTTATGCAGTGTCTGACCCTGTTAAAGCAATAAACGCAGCCCGAAATATTCTCCGTGATGACGGTGCACTTGTTGTTTGCGGCTCATTTTATCTTGCAGGAGAAATTCGCGAAAACCTGATTAATTTTTAAAATAAATATAATTCAACAAATTTTTTGAAATCAATCCCTTATCCTTATCGGTAAGGGATTATTTTTTTTGCAAAGGAGCGTTGAAATGGCAATCAGAATTTCGTCAACTCCCGTAAGGGTGACCATTGAAATTGCGGGAGAAATTGACCACCATAATGCTGCGGCACTCAGACTTGAGGCGGATGAGGCAATTCAGAAAACACTTGCACCAAACGTGAGGCTTGATTTCGGAGAGGTAACTTTTATGGACAGTTCAGGTATCGGCTTTGTGCTTGGCAGATACAGAATTGCGGAAAGCTACGGAGGAAATGTTGAGGTTGTTAATCTTTCGGAAAGAAATTGTTCAATGATGAGACTTGCAGGACTGGACAGGCTTGTAGCTCTTAAAACAAAAAGGAAGTGAAAAAATGAAAATTATTAACGAGATGAAAATGCAGATTGAAAGCAGGTCGGTTAATGAATCGTTTGCAAGGTCAGCAGTTGCGGCTTTTGCCGCGCAGCTGGACCCGAATATTGAGGAAATATCGGATATAAGAACTGCCGTGAGTGAGGCGGTAACAAACTGCATTGTTCATGCATACGCTGAAAAGGTCGGAAAAATTTACATATGGGCAGGAATTTATGAAAACGGTATTTTCAAAGTAAGAATAAAGGATAAAGGCTGCGGAATTGAAGATGTGAAGCAAGCTATGGAACCTCTGTTCACAACCCTTGGAGGAGAGCGCGCAGGCTTGGGTTTTGCGGTTATGGAAAGTTTCTGCGACAAAATAAAAGTAACCTCAAAGCTAGGTAAAGGAACAACGGTTACTCTCATCAAGCAATTAAAAGGTCGTGATGCTGAAAATGACCGAAACTAAGGAAATCCGAAACAACCTTGTTGAAAAAAATCTCGGACTTGTTCATTCCTGCGCAAACCGTTTCAGAGGCAGGGGAGTCGAATATGATGATTTGTTTCAGGCTGGGTGCGTTGGATTAATAAAAGCGGCGGATAATTTTGATTCTTCAAGAGGCTTTTCGTTCTCAACTTATGCCGTGCCTGTTATTCTGGGTGAAATAAGGCGCATATTCCGTGACGGCGGAACGGTAAAAGTCGGACGCGCGATGAAAGAAAAATCAAGAGCCGCAATGAAGCGCAGGGAAGAAATTGCAGTCAGTCTGGGCAGGGAACCAACCGTAAGTGAACTTGCTGAGAGTCTTGGCGTTGAACCTGCGGAGGCTGCAATGCTTCTTAATGCATCAATGCCTGCAATTTCGCTTGCGATAGGAGAGGACGGGAAAAATCAGCTTGAGATACCTGTTGATTCTCCCGAAAACGAAATTTCCGATTTGCTTGCTTTGCGTCAGGTGATTGATTCTCTTGATGAACGCGACCGAAAAATGATTGAATTGCGTTATTACGGCGGAATGACACAATCCAAAACAGCACAGAAACTCGGTATGACTCAGGTGCAGGTTTCAAGGCGGGAAAAAGCAGTTCTTGAATCCATAAGAAAAAAATTAATCTTATAGGATTGACAAATTTATTTAATAATATTAAACTAAATTGCGGCAGGTATCTGCCGCTTATTTTTATTTGTTGGAGTGATATCGATGATAAAAAATATTCCCAACGGAGTTTATCCAACAATGGTAACTCCTTTTACTGCTGACAACAAAGTTGACTATAACGGTGTTTCACAGCTTCTTGAGTGGTACTACGAAAACGGAGTTGACGGCATTTTTGCAATTTGTCAGTCAAGTGAAATTTTCTTCCTTTCATTTGAAGAAAGACTGGAACTCCTTAATTTCATTATGAAGAACAAGCCTGCGGATATGTCTGTTGTTGCATCCGGTCACGTTGCGGATGACCTTGACAGACAGATATATGAGGCAAATGCATTTATAAATGAAGGCATTGATGCATATGTATTTATTGCAAACCGTTTTGCCAAGCAGGATGAAGACGATTCCGTATTTATCCGTAATTTCGAGAAAATGGTGTCTTCAATTCCTGAAATCGGTCTCGGTGTTTATGAGTGTCCGTATCCTTACAAACGCCTTATGGCACCCGAAACACTTCGCTATTGTGCCCTTGACGGCAGACTTAAGTTCCTCAAAGATACCTGTTGCCGTATAAGCGAAATTGAGGCGAAGCTCAAGGCTGTTGACGGTCTCGGCCTTAAAATTTATAACGCCAATTCAGCAACTTTGCTTGAATCTCTCAGGGCGGGTTGCGCAGGTTTCTCAGGTGTTATGGCTAACTTCCATCCTGAGCTTTATTCATGGCTTTGCAAGAATTACGAAAAAGAGCCTGAGAAGGCAGAAAAAGTTCAGGCTTTTCTTGCTTTTGCTTCTCTTGCAGAGTGCCAGATGTATCCCGTTAATGCAAAATATCATCTCGGACTTTGCGGTGTTGATATAGGTTATAACTGCCGCGTAAAGGATGCATCACTCTTCACTGAGGGTAACAAAAAAGAGATTGAGCAGATGTATACCGTTGAGAAAATGTTCAAAGAAATGTTAAATATCTGATTTTGTTACAAATTTATACATTATGATGCAAAATAGTTGTTGATTTGTTTCTTTCTGTATGTTAAAATTATTATGTAGCAATTTGACAAAAAATTATTTTTTTGGAGGAATTCAAAATGGCACAGAAAAAGACGGTATTCCTTACCGGTGCTTCAGGCACTATGGGTTGGGAAGGCTTCCAGCAGTTTTATGCTAAGAAGGATAAGTTCAACATCGTTGTTCTTCTCCGTGACAGTGAAAAGAACAGAAAGCAGTTTGCTCCCTATATGAATGATCCTTCAGTTAAGATCGTTTGGGGCGACCTCAAGAAGTACGAAAGTGTTCTTGAATGCGTAAACGGAGCAGATTATGTTCTTCACGTTGGCGGTATGGTTTCACCCTCTGCTGACTATTATCCCATCGCAACAATCAAGACAAATGTCGGCGCTGCACAGAACATCGTTAAGGCTGTTAAGGCTCAGCCTGATCCCGATGCAGTTAAGGTTGTTTATATCGGTACTGTTGCAGAAACAGGCGAAAGAGATGACCCCATCCATTGGGCTCGTACAGGTGACCCCATCAAAATCAGCGTTTATGACCACTATGCAACATCAAAGGTAATTGCTGAGTCAATTTTTGCTGAGTCAGGTCTTAAGCATTGGGTATCACTTCGTCAGTCAGGTATTCTTTATCCTGAAATCGTTAAGAACATGGAACCCATTATGTATCACGTTGTTATCAACGGTGTTCTTGAGTGGGCAACAGTTGAAGACTCAGGCCGTCTTCTTGTTAATGTTTGCGGTGACGATATTCCCGAGGAATTCTGGAGAAGATTCTACAACATCGGTTCAGGTGCTCAGTACAGAATCACAAACTTCGAATTCGAAGAACTCCTCCTCGGCAAATACGGTCTTGGTCTCGGCGATCCCAGAAAGCTTTTCGATCCCGACTGGTTCATCACAAGAAACTTCCACGGTCAGTGGTATCTTGACTCAGATGTTCTTGAAAGCTACTGTCATTTCCGTGCCAATATGCCTATCGAAGAATACTTCAAGAGCGTTATGAACAGAGTTGAATGGTTCTACAAGCTTGCAAAGCTTGCAAAGCCCTTTGCATTTGCTGTTAAGCCCTTCATGAAGAAGATTGCAAAGACTCCCGTTTACGGTACACTCTGGTGGAGAGAAAACAACGTTACAGAGAGAATCAACGCTTATGTTGGTTCAAGAGCAAAGTGGGATGCAATCGGCAGCGATTGGAACAAGGTGAATGTTTACCGTCCCAACGATGATCCCTCAAAGGCTCTTGTTCTTGATCACGGTTATGATGAGTCAAAAGACTTCGATTCACTCACAATCGAAGATCTCAAGAAGGCTGCTGCTTTCAGAGGCGGTGAATGCCTTGCAACTGAAATCGTTGATATGTACACTCCTGTTCTTTGGAAGTGCGCTCACGGTCACGAATTCATGATGTCTCCCAACCTTGTTCTCCGCGGCGGTCACTGGTGTCCTGAAGAGCTTCCCTCATCAGTTGAAAAGGCTGAGCAGAAGAAGTTCCGTTGGGCTTATGATGCTGAAGCAAAGGTTAACCCCTTCTTTGCTCAGGTTTGGTATCCTCTTCATGACAAAGATGAAGACAATGTTTACACAGAGGATATCTACAGAGATTTCAAGGAATATAAGAACTGATTCCAAACATAATTTGCGGTGTCTTCCCTTTCGGGAAGGCATCGTTTTTTTACATTTTATTTTTAAATATAATATTGTATAGTTGTTTATGATGTGATAAAATAAATTCATAATGTAAAAAATGAGGTATTATTTGTTTTATGAAAACATTCAAATCTCTTGTTTCAATATTGTTATGCCTTTCTGTTTTGGTTTTATCTTCCTGCAAGGGAGTTGAAAGCTCAGAAGAACTCAAAATCGGAGTTGAGGGTCTGACTTGTGAATTCAACCCTTTTTATGCTGAGTCTGATGCTGACAGAGAAGTTGTTCTGCAGATGTTCAGGAGCATTCAGCGCCGCAACGGCAGCAATAAGCTCGTTAATTACAGCGGCGGAATTTCATACGAATTTCTGAACGATTCTCAGGTTGAATACACGGTTTCGATAAACAATAATCTTATGTTTTCGGACGGCACAAATGTTACAATAGACGATGTGATTTTCTTTTATCATTTCATAGCGGATGCTTCTTATGACGGATATTACAGCAATTGGTACCTTAACGATATCGAGGGACTTCGCGAATATTATTTTGATGATAAGAATTATGAAGCTTCGATTGAGAAAATAGAAGATAAAATTAAAAAGAATTACACTCTCACCACAATAGAAACCGATGATTATGTTGATTATCTTGTTGAAACAAAGCTTGAGGGTAAGTTTGACGGCAATCTTTCTTCTCTTTCTCCCTCGGGCATCAGTTGGGAAGAATACTTAAGAAAATCAGGTTACGGTGAGGCAATTGAAGATCTGGGAAGTAACCCTTCTGCCGAATCTGTTACAAAACTTGTGGCAAGAGCGGAGGCAGAGAGTAATCCTCTTGCTTATAATCCCGAAAACTGGTACAGAGACTTACTTTACACCAATTACATCAAAAGCAATTATGCTGACGGTGCAGATGTTGAAAGCATTTCGGGAATCAAAAAGGTTAACGATTATACCTGCACAGTTCTTTTTAATTCAAGAAATATAAATGCTATTTCTGAGTTGAATGCTCTGCTTGTGCCTAAAGCAAGCCTCTCGGCAGAATATGTTAAGGGCTCAGCCGAGAAAGTAAAAGAACTTGACGGGTTCGAAGTTTGTTCCGGCGCATATGTCATGGCTGAATATTCCGAAGGGGAAGCATTGCTTTATGCAAACAAGTATTACGAAGAAAACTGTGATTTTTCTTCTCTGAGATTTATTGAGATTTCCGGGGAAAAGGACCCTGTAAAGCTGGTTTCATCAGGTAAAATCGATGTTGCGGAAACAAATGCAACTGCCGACTCGATTAACGGACTCTCGAACAAAAAGGTTCGTTATTTCATAGAAGACTGTGATTATTATTATTCGCTTTTCCTTAATACAAGAACGCTCGACTTATCGGCACGCAAGGCACTTATAGGAGTTTGCAATGTTAATCAGGCGGTGGAATCGCAGATTGGTTCTTATTACACAAGACCTCTCAGACCCATAAGTGTCAGATTTGAAGAATATCCGTCAGGTGTTACTCAGTCATACTACAGCGAAAGTGCATTTACCGTTTACAGTATGGGTTCAGGCGAAAAAATAACATCCGTCAACCTTTATTATTGCGGAGAGGAAAGTGACCTTGCTTATTCTGCAATAATGTCGTACAAGGATATTCTTTTCAATAAAGGGATAACACTCAATATTTCCGTTACTGATGAATCGACTCTTGCCGCGGCTATTTTATCCGGCAAAGCCGACATGTGGGTTGAGCCTGTTTATGACGGCAATACCTGCGATAAATTTGATTATTTTAACAGCAGCGGAAGAAACAATAAAACCGGCATCAACACAGCGGAAATTGACACTTTAACTTCTGCAATTCGATCGGCTGCCGGATTCTACAATAAGTCACAGATGACGTCACAACTTATGGAACTTGTGATGGAGCAGGCAGTGGAATGCCCCTTATATCAGCAACAGAAAATGACTGTTTATAACACGGATACGGTTAACCCCGACTCATTTGACAATATAACGGATATGGATGGGTTTACCTACTGTATTCCGCTTCTGAAAAAGAATTGATGAAAGGCAGGAAGAGATATGGGCGGAATTTTTTCTGCAGCTTTGCTTGCGGCGGGTGCGGCAGCAGCGGCAAAATTTATTAAAGAAAAAGATCCCGATGACATGAATCCTCAGCTTATTGCCAAAAAAGCGGTCAACTCAGTTAAGCTTACCTATGATGCTTCGGAACCATATGATAACGGAGTTGCGCTGACGCCTCCTATGGGTTGGTCAAGCTGGAATCTTTTCAGAAACAGGATTAATGAAGATCTGATTTATGAAACCGCACTGGCAATGAAGGAAAGCGGTCTTGTCGATTGCGGCTATAAATATGTGAATATTGATGATTGCTGGCAGTCTTCAATGAGAGATGAAAACGGCAGATTGCAGGGCGATTTCGGTGCCTTTCCGAGCGGAATCAAGGCTTTGGTTGAAAAAGTAAATGCATTCGGTATGAAGTTGGGTATTTACAGCTCAAACGGTACTTTGACCTGTGAAGATTTACCTGCAAGCCTCGGAAATGAAGCGATTGATGCCGATACATTTGCAGAGTGGGGTATAGAATACTTTAAGTATGATTTTTGTCATAATGTACCCATACCATCGCTTGCACCGAAAATTGAAAAAATCATTATTGCCGAAGCAGGGAGAACTGACGGAAAAGAATACACCGCAGAGCAGGCTTTCCTCACAGGAGAGGCAAAGATTGTTGATGACACAAAACTTGTCAGCGGTAAATATATAACGGGTATTTCATCAAATTTGGGAACCTGTGAATTCCGTGATGTGGTTGTTGAAAATGACGGCGATTATGTCCTGACTCTTTGCATAAGAAAAAAGAGCAACAGTAATAAATATGCGGAAATTCTTGTTAACGGCACTGATGTTTACCGTACGTTCCTGCCTGCAACCAAATCGTTCACTGCAGACGGCAGACATCAGCTTAAGATAAAGCTTAATGCAGGTGTGAATACAATCAGCATTTATAACCCTGTTGCCTCAAGGCAGGACAGTGCGGCTATTCAATATGCAAATATGGGAAGAGAGCTGAAAAGAGCAACCCGTGAATTTGCCCTCAGAAACGGTACGGAAGAAAAGCCTATTGTATTCTCAATTTGTGAATGGGGACGGAATTTTCCGTGGAACTGGGGTTCACACGCAGGTAACCTCTGGAGAACAACCCCCGATATTATGCCGAAATGGATGTCGATTCTCGGAATTTATGAATTCAATGTTCTTCTTTACAAGCATTCGGGAATCGGTGCTTGGAATGACCCTGATATGCTTGAGGTTGGCAACGGCAATCTTACATTTGAAGAAAACAAATCTCATTTTACTCTTTGGTGTATGATGGCTGCACCTCTTATACTCGGTAATGATATCAGAAAATTCATTCTTGAAGACGGTTCGGTTGATACGGAAAATCCGACTTACAAGATACTGACAAACAAGGATGTTATTGCGATTGATCAGGATGCACTCGGTGTGCAATGCCGCAGAATAAAAACAAACGGTGCCGAGGATATTCTTGTCAAGCCTCTGGTTAACGGTGAATTTGCCGTTTGTTTGTTCAACAAAGCAAGCAGTGAAACCGAAATGGTTTTTTCTGTTTGCGAGATAATCAGAAATACTTTTGTTGATACGCCTGAAAGTGAAGAATTTTTACTGAATGATTTGTGGAACGGAGAAAAATTTGTTGTTAACGATACATTCGGCGCGAAAGTTCCCGGCCACGGAGTCAGATTATTTAAAGTAAAGGTGAAATAATTATGTGTTTGAAATTTTTTGAAAAATCTTTTGGAAACGGTGCAGGGGATTATTCAATTCCTATGGTCAGACTTGATGTTATGCCAAAGGATACACCTGATGACCTTAAATATCTTTATGAATTTTCTGTTGTTGATAACGGACTTGATTATATCGGTCATCCTGACGCGATTTTACTTAAAGACGGTAGCATACTCGATGTTTATCCCTCAGGTCACGGTAAAGGTGCAATCAGGAGCCGTATAAGCCGTGACGGTGGTGTTACATACGATTCTCAGATTGAAAATATGCCTGAATCCTGGGCAACTTCAAGAGAAACCCCTACTGTTTACCGTCTTGAATTTTCAGACGGAACACCCGATAAAATCCTGCTTGTTTCCGGCAATCCCAATTGGCGTGACGGAAAAGGAACAATCGGCGGATTTAATTTTTCCCTTTCCGATGATGAGGGAAAAACATGGAGTGAGTTTGAACTTTGCTTCTCAAAGAAACATGATTTTACTGTTATACCCATTGTTTCGATGGCTTCTCTCACAAGACTTAAAGAAAACGGTGTTTTTGTTGATAAATGGATGGCATTTTTCCACAATCCCGACTTTGTGAATTACAAAACAATTCTTTCTTTTGAAAACGGTAAACCCGTGTGGAGCAAACCCGAGCCTTATTTTGCACAGCACCGTTCAATAGAAAAAAAGGCTAATATGTGTGAGGTTGAGGTTGTTCGCTCCGATTGCGGCAAGGGAGATGAGCTTTGCCTTATTGCCCGCAGTAACAACAAAAATTATAACAGTCTTCTTTCTTTTTCGAACGATGAAGGCAAGACCTGGTCCGAGCCTGTTTTTGTGCCGTCTGCGCTTAACGGTGAGCGTCACAAGGCAGACTATACGCCAGACGGAAGACTTTTTATTACTTTCCGTTCGATTGAAAGAGATAAAGAGAAGATAAAGAGAAACTCCGTTGAAAATATGAAAAACTGGTACAGTGAGGGTTGGGTTGCCTGGGTAGGCACATATGATGACCTGAAGAACGGCACGGAGGGTCAGTACAGAATCAAGCTTGCCCACACATATCTTGAAAAGCAGACAGAGCCTCATATTTCCGCAAACGCCGACACGGGTTATTGCGGCAATGTTGTTCTGGACGATGGAACTGTTGTTACCTCAACATACGGTAATTTCGGAGAAAAGAAAGCCGATGGCAGCTATAAAACATATGTCGTTTCAAAGCGTATCAAGCTTTCTGATGTTGATAAATTAATAAAATAACTTTTCGAAAGGAGAAATAAATATGGGACTTATTAAAGCAGGCATAGGCGCACTCGGCGGAGTTCTGGCAGATCAGTGGAAAGAATTTTTCTATTGCGAATCACTTGAAAACGATGTTCTGATGACGAAAGGTCAGAAGCGTATCAGCGGAAGAAGTTCAAATACAAAAGGCAGTGAAAATATTATTTCAAACGGCTCAGGTATTGCTGTTGCAGACGGTCAGTGTATGATTATCGTTGAGCAGGGCAAGGTTGTTGAAGTTTGTGCAGAACCCGGTGAATACACTTATGACAGCTCAACAGAACCCAGCATTTTCTCGGGTAAATTCGGCGACAGCCTTAAGGAAACATTCAAGCTTATAGGCAAGCGTTTTACCTATGGCGGTGATACCGGTAAAGACCAGAGAGTATATTATTTTAACACAAAGGAAATTCTTGATAACAAGTTCGGCACCGCAAATCCCATTATGTTTGAGGTTGTTAACAAGCGTATCGGAATGAGCAGAACCGTTCAGGTTAGATGTAACGGTATCTATTCATATACAATATCCGATCCGATTCTTTTTTACACAAAGGTTGCTGGCAATGTCGGCGATGAATACAGAAGAGAGCAGATTGATATGCAGCTCAAAACAGAGTTTATTTCTGCACTTCAACCCGCTTTTGCAAAGCTTACAGAGCTTGAACTCCGTCCTGCGCAGATTCCTGCTCATACAAATGAACTTAAGGATGCTATGAATGTTGCTCTTAAGTCTGATTGGACAGACCGCCGAGGTATTTCTGTTGAATCCATTGCGATCAATCCTATCACCCTTACAGAGGATGATATGAATAAAATTAATCAGCTGGAAGATGCCGCAACAATGGGTTCAAATCCCTTTATGATGGCAGGCAGAATGACGGATGCTCAGGCAAGTGCAATGGAAGGTGCAGCCAATAACCCCAACGGCGCAATGACAGGTTTTATGGGCATGGGTATGGCAATGAACGCAGGCGGCGGATTCAATGCGGCACAAATGTATAACACGGGTGTTCAGCAACAACAGCAGCAGGCAGCTGCAGCACAGAGCGGTTGGAAATGCGCTTGCGGTGCAACGGTGAGCGGCAATTTCTGCACTGAGTGCGGTGCAAAGAAACCTGATGCAGAAGGCTGGACCTGTTCCTGCGGTGCAGTGAACAAAGGCAAATTCTGCTCCGATTGCGGACAGAAAAAACCTGAAGGTGCACCTCTTTATCAGTGCGATAAATGTGGCTGGAAACCTGAAGACCCCAAGAATCCTCCGAACTTCTGCCCTGAATGCGGAGACAAATTTGATGAAAATGATGTGAAATAAAGCAAAATGCCCGAGGCAACTAAAGCCTCGGGCGTTTTTTATAATATTACTTTTTCGGGGTATCCGCCGTTTTCTCTTGATTTGTCTGCAAGGAAAACAACAAGGTGACCGAGAAGGGAATCGGTTATGCTTGTGCAGGAAACGCTGGGGTTTTCTCCTCTTGCATATGCAACAAAGTCACGAACAAGGTCAAGGTCGCCGCCGCCGTGAGAGTCGTTGTCGATTTTAACATCAATTACAGTGTCCTCGTGTTCACATCCGGGTCTGGGGTCGATTTTTGAAAGTGTGAAGACTCCTTTTTCGAAGTCGCCCTCAATAACTCCCTTTGTTCCGGTAATGTGAATTGTGCGCGTGCCGTAGCTTGTGCCGCCAATCATATTGTGAGTGCCTGTTGCGCCGCTTTCAAACATTACGCTGACTGTCTGATGGTCAACAACATTGTTATCGCTTTTGTAAGCACAAACACCGTAAGGACTGGTTTTGAGCAACTCAATTTTATCCTCAATCGTGGGATTCTCAAGATGCTCAAGAGCATCCCATACATAGAACGACCATCTGTCGGGGTGGTCAATATAAAGACGCTTTGCCGAATAAAGACAATCTTCCGAAAGGGGACAGTCAACAAGGCATCTTGTTCCTGAGTTCTCAGGTGCATTTTCACGCGTGAACTGCATATTGCAGCCGAAACTGGAAACAACTGCGGGCTTTGTTTCGCTCATAAGCCACATCATTATGTCAAGGTCGTGGCAGCATTTTGCAAGAAGCATTGAACTGTGGCATTTCTCGGAATTGTTCCACTTGCCTCTTACATGGCTTGTGGACATATGATGATAGCTCACATATTCATTTGTTTCAATACTGATGATTTTTCCGATTTCGCCCGAAAGAATAATATCTTTGATCTTTCTGTAGAAAGGTGCATATCTCAGAACAAAGCAAACCATAACTTTTCTGCCGTATTTCTGAGCAGCTTCAACAAGTTCCCTCGCTTCTTTTTCATTGACCGAAAAAGGTTTTTCAAGCAGAACATCATATCCTGCTTTCAGCAAGGGGATTGTGGTTGCCACATGAACATGGTCCATTGTTCCGTTTATAACAGCATCGGCAAACTTAGGTGCCTGTGCAAGTTCTTCAGCGGTTCTGAAACAATTTTCAGGCGGAATGTTATAAAGCTTTGCAATTGAATTTCTTCGGTTGTCATCGGGGTCTGCAATGCCGACAATTTCCATTTTATCGCTTTCTTTATTGGCGAGGTCGGCATAGGTGAGGCTTCTGTGTCCTCCGCCGACAATAATGGTTTTTAAAGGTCTGTTTTCCATAGTGTATTAAACGCTTTCTTCTATTTTAATTGTTATTTCGTTACTTTCTTTTGTCATCATTTCGTTCATATCTCGTCTTCTTTGCATGAGCTCATTATACATCTGATTTCTGAGGTTGCCCGAAAGGGGATAAAGGAACTTAGGTATAACGGCAAGGATACCTGTTATCTGAGGGATACCTGTGCAGAGTGCAAACAGCCACCACTTTGTTTTATCGCTTTGTGTGCCGATTGTAATTCCCTGTTCATATCCGATTGCACTCAGAATGAGGCTTTTTACCGATGTCATAACTATGTTCTGAATCTTGGTGATAAGGTTTCTTGCAACGCCGATTGTGGCTTCAACTCGGTATCCGTTTTTCCATTCGCAGTAATCCATTGCTTCGTTATAAAGTTCAGCTTTAACAACTTTTCGTATTCCGAACGCCCATTTGTCAAACCAAGCCTGTACGCCGAAAAGAATACACATAAGCAAACGTTTCTTATAATTTTTATTGATAGAGCCGATTATAAACAGCAGTATAATCCAGAACCTTGTGTAAAGGTCTTCGAAAACCCATATTGCTTTTGTTGAGAATTTTTCTCTGATTGGTTTAACAAAAGCATAGCTTATTGTTCCGTTTGCGCTTGAAGGAAGATTGAGAATCGTTTGAAGGGACGCAGAACCGAGAACATCAATAAAATAGTTTGTGCTGCTTGAACCGACACTGAATCCGCCGAGAAAATCGGAGAGAGTTATCAAAAGAACAGGGTAGTTGTTCATAACAGCCTTAAGACCTTGCAAAACACTGGGTGCTTCGATGGATTGCATAACCCTTTCTCTTGAAACAAGGAAGAAATAAAGAGTGCAGGCTGATGAAATAATGCTTGTGCCCAGACCCATGGCAAGGAACACATTCTGAAGTTTCCATTTAAGGAAACCGTTGTTGATAAGGTCAATCAGAACACCCATTATGTAGTTGGGTAAATCTTCGCCCATCATTCCTGTAAGCAATTCGGCAAGGGTAATCAGCCGCGCTCGGTCATTCGGGTGTGGTGTAACCGTTGTCATATATCCTGCTTTTGCAATGCTCGTGAATGTGCCTGCGGTTTCGTTGACCACATTGAAAGCAAAATAATAAATCAGTTTCGGCAGATGGGTGCCTGATGTGCCGGGGAAAATGAAGGGGATGAACCAATATAATGCGCCGAGAAGAGTCATCGGTATCTGAAAAGAAACGAGGTATGGTCTGAACTTTCCCCATCTTGTTCTTGTTTTATCAACAACAGCCGCAATTATAGGGTCGTTGATTATATCCCAAGCACCCGTAAAAAGGCTTACCAGTGCGTTGGTCTTGAAGTCAATCTTAACAACATCCCATATGAATCTGTCAGTATATTGACCGATGTTGAACGCATTTGAAAAGTCGTTGAGAAGATATGCGAAAGTTTCTTTTGCACCGACATATTTTCTGTCGTAAACTTTAAATTCCGTGTTCGTGCGGTTGGGTTCGTTGCTCATTAAAACGCCTCCTTATGTTGTATAGAGGTGATGAAAGAAAGGCGTTGCGGTTATATTTCCGCAACGCCCGCTTGAACGATAAAAATATTAAAGACCCTTAACAGCTTCAATAAGTGCAGCCATTTCATCCTTGCTGAGAGTAACGCCCTTGCCCATTTTTTCATGGTCAGGCGCCCACTCACGGATATCGTACTTGGGATCTCTTCCGTTCCAGCTGATGAGATTGAGTTCCTTGGTCCAACCCTTGGGGTTTTCTGAAAGAACTGCTACGGATTCAACGATTTCATAAGTAAATTCGGGCATGGTGTTGCTCCTTTCATTATTTATACAGTTTTATTATAGTATAAAATTTTTTAAAAGTAAATATATAAATGAAAATTTTTTGAATAATTTTTATAATTTTGAAGAATTTTGAAAAAAGCAGGGTTGGAGGTTATATGTTGGACAGGGAATGAATATATTGTGGTGATAAATATATCAGGAGGAACAAAATATGAATTTAAACTGTGAAACTCAAAAGGCAGGCTTCTGCGAAATGATTTTTGAATCTGCGGCGGAGCAGTCATTGGATGCCGATATCTCATTGCCCGATTATTGTCCCGAGATTCAGCGTATTCTTAAATGCACCGTAATACCGAATGTGAACTCTGTGCAGAATAATTCAGGCAGAGTCACTGCGGATGCCACTGCCGTTGTGAGAGTTATTTATGTCGGCGAAAACGGAAGGACTGCCGCCTATGAGCAAAGCTATCCTTTGCAAAAGTTTATTGAATCAAACAGAATAACTTCTGATTCTGCAGTCAGCGTGAAAATAAACACGGATTATGTCAACTGCAGAGCGGTAAATCCGCGCAGAATTGATGTAAGAGGAATAATGACGTTTGTTTTCAAAGTGATGGGTAAAAGAAATGAAAACATACTTTGCGGAGCTCAGGGGGCGGGAATTCAGCTTTTGACGGATGATTGCAGTTTTGCTTCAATGACGGGTGTGTGCGAAAGGGCATTTTCGGTGAGCGAAGTTGTTGAACTTGATGATTCGCATGAACCTGTGTCACAGATAATCAATGTATCTCCGAGTGTTACGGCAGGAGATATAAAAATTATAAATAATAAAGCGTTGATAAAAGGTGACTGCACTGTCAAAATATTTTATCTGAGCGAGAACGGAAACATAGAAAGCATGGAACACGCAATGCCGCTCAGTCAGATTGTTGAACTTGACGGTCTTTGTGAAAACAGTATAACAGGTATCCGCCTTTCTGTTGGCTCTTGTGAAGTGTCTGCCAAATCTAACTCATCGGGAGATATGCGCCTTATCGATTTAAATGTGCGTATAAGTGCATTTGTGGCGGCGTTTGAGGAAATACCTCTTTCATTGATTACAGATGCTTATTCAACGGAATATGAGGTGGAAAACACAGTGAAAAACACGGAGATATTTGAATATAATGACAGCATCAGCTCTGTGTTTACAAACAAAGTAGTTTTTGAAAGTATAGGAGTCAGCGTTGATTGTGTGCTTGCCGTTTGGTGTTCAGACATAAAAAATGCGTTTAGTCTGAAAAACGGCCGATGTGTTGCAAGCGGTACATATAATGCTACTGTGATCTACAGAGACAGCGAAAATCAAATCGGAGTTATTCAGAAACCTGTTGATTTCGAATATACAACAGATCTTTCAAAAAAAACTGAGAGAATCACTTGCTACGGATGTGCATCTGTTCTCGGTTGTTCTTGTGCAGTTACGGGCGACAGCCGCCTTGAGCTGAAAACGGAGCTGTCTGTTAATGCAACGGTTTTTACATCAATGATGAAAAAATATATAGGTTCAATTGAAGTGTCGGGAAAGCAACCGAAAAAAGAAAAAAACTGTGCATTGACTATTTATTTTTGCGGCAACGAAGAAACTCTTTGGAACATTGCGAAAAGATATTCCACAACCGTTGATGCGATTATGACGGAAAATATGATTGAAGGTGAAACCGTTGAGTGCGGAAAAATGCTGATGATTCCGGTTGTATAAAAGAAAAGGGATATCATAATTCGGTCAGGGATATATTTAAAATTAGACAAAAGACTGATATTGTATAAAGCATTGATATTGACTCGGATATATTGCTAATGTATAATTTAATTGCAGTGAAAATTGCTAAAATTACAGGAGGTAAAAATAATGGCATTTGTAACAGAAATTCTTGCAATGGTTGAGAAGATTCTCGCTTATGTAAACGAGGCTGAAGCAGCAGGTATTATTGAGATTATCAAAAATTCACTTGCTGAGTTATTTGCAGCAATTCCCATGCCTTTCTGAGTTTTGTATTTTGTGTGACGCAGCAGAAATGCTGCGTCATATTTTTTTTTCTTGTTTTTTTTGTCATATTGTGCTATTATTTTGACAATATGATAAATTGAGGTTGAAAAAATGGCTTTTTTTACTGATGAAGAATTTCATAAAATGCTGAATGAGTTAACCGAAGGCGATTCCGAGGGATATATTACACTGTTTTATATTGCCAAAAACACTTTAGAGAAAACCGTGAAAGGTTGGTGTAACAGCAGCAAAAAAATGAGAGGCCATGATGAGGATGTTATGCAGGAGATATATCTGCGCCTTATCAAAAAATGTGTCACAGGTTTTTTGATGAAAGACGGGGTTATTAATGATGATCCGGATGGCTTCAGAAAATGGATGTTCACGGTAGCAAAAAATATTTTCCTGGATTTTGCGAAAAAGAACAAAGAAATCCCGTTTACTGATATGTCAGACACATCCGATGAAGAATCTTCAGATCCTGATATTCCCGATGATGGCGATGGTTATGATGACGGTGATTATGATTATGACACATTAAACAGATATTTTCAGTTTGTTCTTGAGTCATCGTCCGAAGTTCATATTACCATCACCTGGCTCGCCGTGATGATTGCAATAGTCAGAGGAGGACTAAACAGAAGCGAAGCCACGGTTTATGTTACAACCATCTTTTCCGATGCAACGATGGATGAACTTATGGAGTTTATCGAAAAATGCTCTTCAAAAATTTTATGGCTCAGTATGAGCGATGAACTGCTTGAAAAGATGAAAAAGAAACTTGATAAAACCGATTCGGATGGTCGCCGCACCGGCGACAAAAAATATAATGAATTTTATATGAAGAAAGGAGACAGAGCTTCCGTAAGCGATTGGGTTAACAGAATGAATGACCGGATTATAAGGGAAGTTGGTTATTATTATGCATCTGACAACTGATGAAATTTTAAATTTTGTGACAATGGAGAGTATTACGAAGGAAAATATTTTATTGTCTGCACATGTTAATTCTCACATTATGAAATGTGAAGAGTGCAGAAATAAGGTGATTGCCTATCAGGCGGTCAATGATGGACTTACGGGAACGGTTCTTTCCGTGCCTCAGCTTGAAAATACCGAAAATGTTCCTGAACTTGAAATTGAAATGAATTTGATATAAAAAATAAAACCGACCGCAAGGTCGGTTTTTTCTTTAGAATTCTTTTTCGATTGCTTCAACAACATTCTCAACATCAGATTTTGCAACAAGGAGAGAAATTTCGATCTCGGATGTTGTAATCATTCTGACGTCTGCATCAACTTCTGCTGCAGCCTTGAATATTTTTGCTGAAACACCGGGAGTGCCTCTCATTTCTTCGCCGCTTACGGTTATTTTGCAGTTACCGCTGCTGACGCTTATCTTGGTTTTGGGAGATCTGGTGCGAAGCTCCGATGCAATTGAAAGAACAGGAACAAAATCTTTATCGCTTACGGTAAAAGAAAATCCTGAACCTGAGCCGCTGGAAGG
Source organism: uncultured Clostridia bacterium (assembly GCA_937919155.1). Taxonomy (GTDB): domain Bacteria; phylum Bacillota; class Clostridia; order Oscillospirales; family Acutalibacteraceae; genus CAG-177. Next base: position 2,813 of record CALFPM010000136.1, on the reverse strand, counting down.
AAACTGTGAAATCATATCAACATCTATTCCTGAATCAGCGATCATTTTGAAAACATCTGCCATGTGTGAAATGTCGGCAGGAGCATCGGTGAGCGAAAAAAGAGTGACATCTTCTGTAACAAAAATATTTTCAACAAGCTTCATTTTGTGCCTCCGTTCAAAGCATATCCGCCATTTTATAAAGACCTGCGGGTTTGCCGCAAATGAATTTTGCTGCACTTATTGCACCGGTTGCGAAGAGCTCCTTGCTCCTTGCAGAGTGAGAAATTGTTATAATTTCGTCAAGTCCTGCGAAAATAACCTGATGCTCGCCTGTGATTGTGCCGCCTCTCACTGCGTGAATACCGATTTCTTTCTTGGTTCTTTTTTCACGCTTTGAGTGTCGGTCATATTCATAAACAATATCATCAGTAAGTTCTTCTTTTATCGCATCCGCAATCATAAGTGCCGTGCCGCTGGGAGCATCAATTTTCTGGTTGTGGTGCATTTCGATAATTTCAATGTCAAAAGCATCACCCAGCACATTTGCAGCTTTCTTTGCAAGCTCACAAACGAGGTTAACACCGAGAGACATGTTTGCGCTGAAGAAAACGGGGATTTTCTTTGATGCATCTTTAATGAGATTAATCTGTGCATCGCTGAGACCTGTTGTTGAAATTACGGCAGGAATTGAATTCTTAACCGCGTATTCAAGCAGTCCTGACAGGGCTGCGGGGTTTGAAAAGTCGATAATAACATCTGCTTTTTCGGTTATTTCATTTGTGATTGCGGAAGGTGTTGAGAATACGGGGTAGCCGCTCAAAGCTTCTGTGAAAATATCAACGCCGCCAACGATTTCGCAGTCAGTGCTTTCTGCAACGCTTCGAGTAACAGCCTTGCCCATTTTTCCGTTACATCCGCTTAATAAAATTCCTGTCATTTAAGTTTACCTCAAATTTTATTTTACAAGTCCGTGTCTTGCCAGTGTTTTTCTGAGAGTTTCTCTTGCAGCATCGTTCATTCTGTAGAGAGGAAGTCTGCAATCACCGACATCCATGCCCATCATATTCATTGCTTCCTTGACGGGAATGGGGTTTACATCGATGAAGAGGTCGTGACAAAGATCGATGTATTCAAGCTGAAGCTTACGGCTTTCTTCGTATTTGCCTTCAAGATAGAGAGCAGGGATGTTGTGTGCAACTTCGGGGACGATGTTTGAAAGAACAGAGATTGAACCCTTGCCGCCGAGTGACATAAGAGCGGTCACCTGATCGTCATTGCCTGAATATACGGAGAAATCTTCGCCGCAAAGAGCGATTGTTCTTGCAACGGATGAAATATCACCGTTTGCCTCTTTGGTACCCACAATTCTTTCATGCTTTGAAAGTTCAAGGTATGTTTCGGGAAGAATGTTAACTCCTGTTCTTGAGGGAACATTGTAAAGAATAACGGGAACGCTGACTCTGTCTGCAATGTAATTGAAGTGCTGAATCAGACCCTGCTGAGAAGTTTTATTGTAATAGGGAGTTACTGAAAGAAGAGCGTCAACACCTGCTTTTTCAGCTTCGTTTGAAAGCTTTACTGCATAGTTTGTGTCGTTGCTGCCTGTGCCTGCAATAACGGGGATTCTTTTGTTTACAACATCAACAGTAAACTTGATTGCGTTTGAATGTTCATCGTGGTCAAGTGTTGAACCCTCGCCGGTTGTTCCGCAGATGATGATGGCATCTGTCTTGTTGGCAATCTGAAATTCGAGAAGCTCAGCAAGCTTGTCATAGTTGATTTTATTGTCTTTGGTAAAAGGTGTAACGATTGCAACGCCTGCTCCGGTAAAAACAGTCTGCTTCATTGTCTGACTCCTTTCATCAGTTGAACTTGGGTGTGATATAGCCCTGAGCGCAAAGCTGTTCTGCCATAAGAACTGCGCCGCCGGCTGCGCCTCTCAATGTGTTGTGTGAAAGGCAAACGAATTTGTAGTCGTACTGTGTATCTTCTCTGAGACGGCCGATTGAAACTGCCATGCCGTTTTCAAGATTTCTCTGGAGTTTTGTCTGGGGAAGGTTATCTTCCTCAAAGTAGTTGAGGAACTGCTTGGGAGCGCTGGGAAGCTCAGCTTCCTGAGGATAGCCTTTGAATTCTTTCCAGATTTCTTTCATTTCATCGTCAATCAAATCACCATTTTTAAATACCCATGTTTCATCATGACCATCATCTTCATCTTTTTCACATGGTACACATTTACCATTAACATATTTAAAGCTTCTATCAGGAATTGAATTACCATGTCCAGCATAATAAACAATTAAGTCATTAATGTTGTTTTGTTGTGTGAAATATTTAAGGTATTTAACAAATTCTTCTCTAGTTGGGTCAATGATTCCGAAACATTTATAACCATGACTATTATAGAATTCAGCGATTAAGTTAGCATCATTACAACATGGATCACCTAATTTAAGTCGATATGATTCATAATATGGATTAGCTACAATAAAAGCTACTTTATTATAGTCATTTACTTCGACTAAATCACCAGTTAATTCAGTGACTTTGCTTAAAAAGTTTTGAACAGCTTGTGTTTTTGATTTAAGATGAGACATATTTATAACTTATCGAAAAATGAAATTTAGATTAGAAAATTATAACTTATTACGAGATATTAAGTATGTGATTCTACTTTTGAAGAAGTTTGAATGTTGGTGTTAATGAAAATAACGTAGTTCATCCGAAGTTAATACGAAGTGAGTCACTTTGTGAGTCACTTTGTGACGTACGGGATCAAAGATCCCTTAGGATTCGTGGAACCCGTCTCATTTCATGAAAATTGAATGACG
>CALFPM010000135.1 GCA_937919155.1 uncultured Clostridia bacterium | reverse complement strand
TCAAGCACCGCAATACCATCGGCTTCAAGACTTTTTAAGGCTTCACCATGGCGATGCTGGTACCACCAGAATCTTGCTTTTTCATCACTGAGCAATGGATTGGGCGTGGAGGTTGCAACGAGAATTATATCTGTATCAGCGTTCGCAGCTTTAATTCTGTCAACCATATTGCGAATATTTGTTTCAAACTCCTCAGGTGTGCAGATATCATTCATGCCGAATGCAATTATAACAAGATCAGCATTTTCTTCTATGACTTTTTCATCAAGCACTTCTATTCTTGTTATCCTTGCACCGTCTTTTTCGATGATATCCATATTGATTCCGTCAAGGGATTTTTTGTCCAGATTTTCACATCTTTCAAGCGCTAAGTCTGTTCTGAAATTCATAATTTGATTTACCTCTTGATTTTTTCGGATATTTATAGTAATATAAATTGCAAAAAATTTGTAATTCTTTCAAACAATTTTCAAAAACTTCTTGCAATTGTTGAAAAAATGTGTTATCATAATCACCTGTATGAAGAAGGAGGTGCCACTATGCCCAACATTAAGTCAGCTAAGAAAAGAGTTATCGTTAACAAGACCAGAGCAGCAAGAAACAAGTCACGCAACTCAGCTCTCAAGACTGCTATCAAAAAGGCTCATGCAGCCGTTGAAGCAAACTCACCCGAAGCAAATGCACTTGTAAGAGAGGCTATCAAGAAGGTTGATCAGGCTGCAGCAAAGGGTCTTATCCACAAGAACAACGCAGCTCACAAGAAGTCAGCTCTTGCACAGCTTATTAAATAAGTTGTTGTAAAAAACAAAAAACTAACAAATGACCGCAGTTGTAAATTTTTTATAACTGCGGTTATTAAATTATTGACAATATCCTCTCGGTAAGATATAATGAATTTGTCCAAATATAACTCGGAGGTTGTAGAAATGAAAAAAGCTCTTAAAATCATCGGCATTATCGTTGCTGTTGCAGGCGTTGCAGTCGGCATTTACTTTGCTGTTAAAAAGTATCTTGAGAAAAAGAATCAGGTTGCAGATTGCGAAGAAAACTATGTTTCCTGCTCCTGCTGCGAAGCTCAGTAATTCAAAATTTTTCAATTCAAAAAGCTTTTCCCCTTCGCTTTCCGGCGGAGGGGATTTTTCTTAAGAATTTATTAATTCCGCCTGCTTTGCGTTGACAAGATACCAAAATCAGATATTATATAGATGTCACTTTTCTTTTGGCTTGGCAAGGAATGATGCAACTATTCCGCAAAGTATTGCGGCGGTCACTCCGCCCGATGCGGCGGTAAGACCTCCCGTGAGGATGCCTCTCAATCCCTGCTCTGCAATGGCTTTTTCAATTCCCTTTGCCATTGTGAAGCCGAAACCCGTCAGCGGCACGGTTGCCCCTGCACCCGCCCAATCAACAATCGGTTCATAGGCTCCCACCGCTGTCAGTGCAACACCTGCCACCACAAAGGCAACCAGGATTCGTCCCGGAGTCAGCTTGGTTATGTCAATCAGAATTTGTCCTATCAAACAGATAAAACCGCCGACCGCAAAAGCTTTTAACAAGTCAATTACCGTATCCATAAACACCATCACCTTCTTTTTGTTTATTATCGGTAAACTGACTGCGGTTATTCCCCGGTTTTTCTGAAAATTTGACTATTGACAAATCGGAGCTGAATTTATAGTATATATATTGTGGTTTCCGGGGGGAAACGAAACAAAATTAAAAGGAGAAACAGACATGGTATTTGAAAAAGTAAAGAAGATCATCAGCGAGCAGCTTGAAGTAGATCAGAGCATCATTTCAGAAGGCTCAACAATCACAGGTGACCTTGGCGCAGACAGTCTTGACCTTGTTGACCTTGCAATGTCAATTGAAGATGAATTTGACATTGAGCTTTCAGACGAAGCTCTTGATAAAATCAAGACAGTTGGCGACCTTGCAACTTACATCGAAGACAGAATCTGATTTTTCAACCTCACGGCTTTCGGCTGTGAGGTTATTTTTTTGACATACTCCCCCGTATATGCTAAAATAAGATACAGAGGTGATTTTATGATAATCAAAAATGCACTGGTTTACGGCGCGGATTTCGAGCCATGCAAAACCGACATTGAAATTGAAAACGGAATAATAAAGAACATTGGAAAAACCGATTCTGACGGTCTGGATTTTTCGGGATGCGTTGCTTTGCCCGGTTTTATTGATATACACATTCACGGATGCAATATGGCGGACGCCACAGACTGCAATCCCGACTCAGCCGCAAAAATGAGCAAATGGCTTGCAACTCAGGGCATCACATCATTCTGCCCCACAACGATGACACTGCCCGTTGAAACGCTGAGAAAGTGTTTCGGATATATTTCCGACACCATGGGAAAAGAAGAAGGTGCATATATTCACGGAATCAATATGGAAGGACCCTTCATTGCACCCGAAAAGAAAGGCGCTCAGGATGCCGCACATATCCTTGCGCCCGACTATGAAGTGTTTGACGAACTGAATTCTATCTGTCCCGTAAAACTTGTGGATATTGCTCCCGAGCAAAACGGCGCAGAAGATTTTATAAAAAAAGCAAAAGAAGTTTGCACGGTTTCCGCTGCACACACCACCGCCAACTATGAGCAGGGCAAAAAGGCAATAGACAGCGGAGTTTCCCACGCAACACATCTTTACAACGCAATGAACGGACTCACTTCAAGAGAAGCAGGAATGGTCGGAGCCGTGCTTGACAGTGACGGAGTTACCGCAGAGCTTATATGTGACGGAATTCATATTTGCCCTGCAACACTCAGAATAACTTTCAAAGCATTGGGCGAAGACCGCACAGTTGTTATCAGTGACGCAATGATGGCAGCAGGACTTGATGCAGGCGAATATACTCTCGGCGGTCAGCGCGTTATAAAGACCGATGCCGCACGTCTTCCTGACGGCACGCTTGCAGGAAGCGCAACAAATCTTTTTGAAGAATTTCAGAATTTGCTTTCTTTCGGAATACCCGTTAAACAAGCAATAAAATCTGTTACAATTAACCCTGCAAAAGCTATCGGCGTGAACAAAATCACAGGAAGCATTGAGAGCGGAAAGAACGCAGACCTGCTCATTCTTTCGGATGATTTCAAGGAAATAAAAGCTGTTTTTGTTAAGGGAAAAAGACTGGTTTAACTCCATTTTGAAAGGTTTCCTGCAAGGCTTTTTTGCAATGTTTTGTATATACAATTTAATATGCATGAATATATACAGTAAAGCAAAATCACTTTACAATTTTGGGTTGTAAAGTGATTTTCTTGCATATGTGGATAACTCAGTGGAAAAAGTGGATAACTCCCCTTTTTACGCTCAAAACAGCATTAAATTCGTAAAGTTTTCCACTTTACAAGAGGTTTTAGTTCTTTTTAAGAACAATTTTATACAGTATATACTGTATAATCAGGTGCATAAATTTTGCAGGATAATGACATTTTTCCTTCAAATTTTCATGTATTTCGTAAAGGAGTTTTGCTTTACAAAATTCAAATTTAAAGCCCCCCGGCTTTCGCCGAGGGGCCTTTTTGTTTTACGGAAGAAGTCTTCCTGTTACCTGGTCGATTCTTACAATACCGATTGTGTGGTCGCCGATATAGGTGCCGTCAACTGCGTCTACCATTCCTTCACCTGTGATATCAGCTGCCTTCACACGGAAGTGGCTGTATTCTTCAACTCTGGGGATACTCCATGCTGTGATGCCGGCTGCTTCGTCATAAGCGAATGTAGCGTCAACTGCCGTAACGCATGCGTCACCGTTGATATCACCGAAGATGATGATATAGAATGATTCAACAAGGATATCATCGCTTGTGTCATCAGGTGTGCCCATTCTGTTATAAACGTTGATCACTGTACCGGTACCTGTGTAATCCCATGTTCCGCCGAGACCGTTTTCGGGATAGATAATCTCGATTCTGCCGTCACCGGATACAGCGATAAACTCACCAAGAAGTTCGCCTTCTCTCAGATACTCTCTGAGACCGTATACATACCACTGGCTTGTTTCAGCATCGTAATCATCTACTGTGCCGCCTGCTCTGTCAATAACAGTTGTGCAGGTGTCGTTCTTGGGAACAAGCATAACCTTAATGGGTTCATAGATTGCGTAAAGAGCATAGTCATTTGCAGGCATTGTGATTGTGTCTGCAGTAATGATATGGTTCTTATCGCCTTCAACCTCTGACCAACCAAGGAATACATAATGATCGAATGTGGGAGCTTCGGGAATTGCTACTGTGTCGCCCATCTGCTTATTTGATGATGCATATACATACTTCTCAGCAGGTGTGATGGGGCCGCCTTCAGCAGGCTTGTAGTCATAGAATGTGACTGTGAAGTCAGTCTTTGACCAAACAGCAACGAATTCTGCGCCGTCTGCATCCATCTTACCAAAGTCGGTAACGGGAGTTTCGGGATCATCGGGAGTTGCCCAACCAACGAACTCATAACCTTCTCTTACAGGCTCCTCCGCAGGAGGAACGATGTCTTCACCGAAGGTTACATCTGTTGCTACGGTTGAATCGCCTGTGCTCTCGAATACGCCTTCGCCTGCATCAAATGATGATGAGAAGGAATCTGCATCCCATGCAGCATAAACTGCTACATCCTTTGCGGGCATTACAGCAGGAATTTCTGCTTCTGCGCCGTCTGCATCTACCCAACCTGCGAATACATAGCCGTCCTTTTCGGGATCTGCCACTGCATCAACAACTTCGTTGTAGTAGTACTCGAATGTTTCAACTGCACCATCAACATCAACAGTCAATGTGTACTTGTTTCTGATAACATATGCCTTAAGAACAAGTGTGCCTGTTGCAGGAACTGTGTCTGTAAGAACGCTCTTTTCTGTGTCAAGAGTGAATCCTGCGGGAACAGTATATTCAACAGTCTTTGTTGTGTTAACAACACCGTCATTGTATGTTACGGTTTCTGTTGCTGCATCAGGATAGTTACCTTCGGTATCCATCTCGTAAACTTCGAGGATGTAGCTTACGTTGCTGTTTGCAGTCCACTGAGCTGTGAACTCAAGATCTTCAGCGGGCATTGTTGCAGGAACTTCGGGTGACCAACCTGCGAAGGTGTAGCCGTCCTTAACGGGTTCTGCAGGAGCAACGATTGTTGCACCGTATTTAACAGATTCTGTTGTTTTAACGCCGTCAACGTTCCATGTTACATCGTATTCGTTAACTGTCCAAGTTGCCTTGATTGTTGTGTCGTCTTCGGGCATTGTTTCGGGAAGATCAACGGGATTGCCGTTTTCATCAACCCAACCTGCGAATGTGTTGCCTTCCTTGGTGGGATCTGCTACTTCATCAACAGGAGCGCCGTAGGGATATTCAACTTCTGTTACAACACCGTCAACATCAATCTTCAATGTGTTGATTTCGCGCTCGTAGTAAACCTTGAGAACAAGTGAACCGTCAGCGGCTACGATGCCTTCAAGAACTGACTTAGCGTTATCAACTGTGAAGTTTGCGTCTGTGTCGGGAGTTGCGGTTACAGTTGCATTTGTTGTGCCGTTGTTGAATGTATCAACTCTGGTTGCGGTTTCGGGGTAAGCCTTGTCAACGCCCATGTAGTAGTGTTCAACTGTGTATGCTACATTTGTAGCCTCAGTCCATACTGCATAGAATTCAACATCAGCTGCGCCGATTGTGCCAAGGTCTTCAAGAACGGTTTCGCCGTCTGTTGACCAACCTGCAAA
>CALFPM010000134.1 GCA_937919155.1 uncultured Clostridia bacterium | reverse complement strand
GCGCATACATTCTTTGATTTGCCAAGAACTGGTCGGGTCAAGCCCCGTCAAAGGCTCGTCGAGTACCCATACCTTCGGGTTATGAATCAACGCGCTGATTACCATACATTTTTGTTTCATACCGTGAGAATAGCTCTTGATGGGATTATGAAATGCTTCGCGGAGCTTGAAGAACTCAAGCAGTCTTACTACAAAACTGAATGTGTTGATGATACTCTTCCTGAGGAAGAAAGAACATACACATACACAGTTTACTTCACAGATGATTACCTCATGTCAGCGAAGAATATCAATCCCACAACCGATGAGGAAGGTCGTCCTTATAACGAATATTCAGGCTTCTCATATGCTCAGCTCACAACAAGAACAGCATCTAATCCTTTCGTAAACTATGATGATGACTACAGATTCTTTGCATTCGAAGACTTCGGTGAAAATGGTCATTACTATAACAATGAAAAAGATGCAAGAGATGCAGCTGAAAGCTTCATCGGCGAATACAAAGGCTTCGTTAATGACCTTGGCAATGCATACGGCGAATGGTATATGTTCTATGTTGAGTCACAGCTTAAGACAAGAGGTCTTCTTGACACCAACGGAGACGGCAGATACCTCACATCAGAAGTAACCGAAGGCGATAAAACATACTACGCTGACGGTGATCCTTCAGTTCCCGATAACACAATGTATCCCTACCTCAATGCGGGCGATACAAGAACATTCACAAACTTTGATGTTGACGCAGCAAAGAATGCTCGCAGTCTTGCAGCCGGTCTTAAAGACGGCTTCATAAGCAAGCTTTCAGGTAAAACAATTACAGGTTATAACGTTGCTTCATTCACAGAAGCAAACTTTGAACAGCTCGCAATGGCTGTTGAAGCAGGTAATGACCCCGAACAGAACGTTACTCTTTCAGTTGAAGATACAGAACAGATTATAAGACTCATCCTCGGCACTCTTGATTTCGATATCACTCTTAATGCTGACGGTGATTACAACGGTTCACTTCAGTGGAACACTCTTACTCCCGACCACTACAACGCAATCACAACATGGCTTGCAGCAAACGGCTTCACATACGAAGAGTATACAATTGAAGACGGCAACGAACAGACAAACGGAACAACAGGTTATCTTCTTAAGAGACCCAAGTTCAAGTTCATCACAGACGGCTCAATGAGCTTCACAAACGGCACATATACTCACTCTGCAATTCCCAATCTCAGTGCTTCTGATATCGCAACACGTGCCCGTAAGGCAATGGCAAGCAATGACACCTATGAAGACGAAATGATCATTGCTATCCATAACGGTTACTATGCATACATCACAGCTCTTTATGATAACAGAGTTCAGCTTCTTAACGAAATTGACGAATGCTCATGGAGACTTGAAACTGCAGAAGCAGGCCGTTCTCTTACAGCTGAAACAACAATGATTAAGTGGGTTCTTGATCTTACAGCTGACTCATATATGGGCGCTAAGGGCAGAAACTACGGCTTCCAGTATGATGAAGACGGCAATCAGGTTTACAACGAAGACGGTACACCTGCAGTTGTTAAGATGTATACAACAGCTTCATATGAGAAGTTCAGAAACGCTTATGACTTTGCAGAGGATGTTTATACTGCATCAAAGGGCGGCAACATCCTTGCTTCCGGTATCACTCAGTCAATGCTTACTCAGGCATATGAAGGCGTTCTCAAGGCATGGCAGCAGCTTGTTGATTTCACAGGCTTTGCAGATTGGGTTCAGATTGACGCATTCGTAGCAATGGCTGAAGCTATCCTTAACGATCCTTACATTGAAGATCCTCAGTTCGGTGTTAAATCAGGTCTCGCAGAGCTTCGCACAGCTCTTACCGATGCTCTTGTTTACACAGACTTCGATGGCAGCGCATATGATAAGGCTCCCAACAGCAGACAGAACTACGACTCAGAAAACCAGAGCGAAATCGGTCTTGCATCTGCTAGCCTTAACAAGGCAATTGAGAACCTTGTTTACTTCTCAAATCCCAGCCTCAGCCAGAACCCTGAATCAGGAAATATCGTAACAATCCTTCCCACGGTTTATAAGAACCAGATTCAGGAATCTCACATCTACGGCCTCAAGGAAGGCATAGGCTTCGGTGACGGTACACTTACAGCTCAGCAAGTTATCGATTCACTTGGCCTTAAGCTTACCGGTATGGCAGTTGGCGGCAACAACACAATCTCAAGATCAAACTCATCACGTGGTTCAGGTACTGACGCAAGAATTGACGGACGTTATGAGAACTCGCTGAGATTCAGATGCTTCGCAGTTCTTTACGGTGATATCAACGGTGATACACGTATTGACGGTACTGACGTTGCAGCAATCACAATGTACATCAACAATAATGAAGCCACATCAGCCCTTATGGGTCAGGCTAAGTTCGAAGCAGCTGACGTTACTCATAACGGTAGCGTTGACTGGGAAGACTTACAGCTTATCAAGAGCCACTACACACTTGTAGAGGTTGACCTTAACGATGACGGCATTGCTGATGTAATTGATCAGAATGTACACGGTCCCATTGTAGAACCCGACTAATTAACCCAATTAAAACAGCCCCCGACTTCGGTCGGGGGCTTTGTTTATAATCGGATTAAAGCAAAAAAGACACCTTGACTTTTAATCAAGGTGTCTTTAATTTTAATCTTCAAGAATTGCTCTCTTATATTTTTCAAGCATATTTCGCGCCATCTCAACTGTGTTGCCGTCAACAGGTGCATCAGGATTTGCAGTTGAAAGCCACTTGCGTTCAAATTCGGCATAGCTTTTGTAGAATTGGCTGCCTCTGTAAATGTTGCGCTCGCAATGCTGCTTCCTTGTTGTGGTGGAAAATTTGCCGCGCCTTGGGAATTCATAAGCAAGTCTTTCAAAAAAGCTTTGCCAGCGTTTGCTGTAATATGTTTTGATGAGTCCGCCCCATTCTTTCCAGGCATAGTCATAGTTAACGGAGTTAGCCATGGGACCCCAGACGGTAATCTGAGCAAGAAGATTCAGCTCAAAATTCTGCTGATCTTTTTCGGTGAAAGCAAGCTCTCTTGCTTCCTTGAGATGCTCGTGAAGTGTGAGTTCGGGTCTGGTCTGGAGCAGGTCGTCCACTTCAAGGCTGATTTTCAGAAATGCATTTGATGAGCGTTCAAAAATGCTTACATCCTTGTTGTAGAAACCGTACATAACCTTATCGTAAAGATTCGAAACATAGTTGCTCATTACCTGACGCACAAGGTCGCAGGCGTCAAAAGCAAAGCCGTCTTTAGTCGCGTTTTCAGCGCTGAGAAGAAGTTCTGCTGCTTTGAAAAGGGTTTTGTTATCGTAACGAAGTTCGCGGAAATCGTTTGGCGCGGTGTGCTTCAGGTCTGTTGTGGGGCGTGCACAAATGACCGAACCCGTTTCTCTGCCGGTGCAGTTTTTACTGTAGCAACTTTCTTTGAGAAGCATCATTGCGTCAACAAGGCATTTTTCCTTGCTTCCGTAGCGGCGGTAAGCATAGTCCCTGAGCCATTCGTCAAGATTGATTGCACCGTCTTCTGTGAGCATCTGAAAAGCAAGATCATAGTAGAGAGGGTTCTGGAAAATACCTTCCATAAACAGACCTGTTCCAACGCAGTTTTCACAATTGAGAGCGGCGAATGCATTGTCTGCAAGAGCCTGAATGCTGCCGTGAAGAGTGTTTCTGTCGCCGAAATTGTGAATGTTTCCAAGCACAAAATCATAACCCCAGAAGTTGTCAGTTTCTTTGTGTTTTGTGCCGTCAAGGTCAAGGATAAGAAGTCTTTCCTTGGGAACGGCTTTGACAATTTGCTCCTTGAGCGACCAACTCTGCATTACCCACACAGAGTCTTTGTCAAACTCCTGATACAGGGTGTCAACAGCGCGTCCGACCTTCCAGAGATAGTCCCTTGTTTTGACAGAGGGTGCGTTTTCGTGAAACGGATCGCAGGCATAATAATGATATGTGCCGAAAAGCTGACGCTGTTTTTCGAGCAATGCTTTGCCGAATTTCTTGAAAATCGGGTCAGTAGGATCAAGTTGATAGGTAATGGGGAAGTTGCACCAGGAAGGCACCATTCTCAGGCGAACCTTGTTGAAAAGCTTTGTGAATGTTGCAGGCACCGTGCCTGCAAAGCCCTGCTGGATGGGAGTCATTCCGAGTTCAACTTCACGGTCGATGATTTTCTTCCCGAGTTCAAGACGGCTTTCAATATATTTAACATCCGTAAGGCTGAAATAACCTGTGATGTTTGTCATCAGCTGCCAGGGCCAGAATCCGGGACCTGAAAGGAAAGAAAGCGCGCCTGTTTCGCTGTAGGTAAAATCGCGCATTGTGTAATACCACACTGCTTCGCTGCCGACAACGGAAAGGGGCATGTTGATGCCGTTCATTGCCATAAAGTCAATTTCTTTTTCCCATTTGTCCCATTTCCAGAAAGCGAAAGAATAGCCGAGGGTGCAATAATTCATATAAGCACGCTTTTTTTGCTTTATAACCTTTGTGAGTCTGCCTTCAAAAAGGGGAGCGGATGAAACGGAAAAATCCCTGTTGCCGCAGTGAGAAATGTTGACACCGCAATATTTCTTCAGATAGGCATAGTAACCCATAGCCTGGCTGATTTTGCAGTTACCGCAGATAACAATTTTTCCGTTCTCGCAGAAAACTTCATATGTATCAAATCCGCCTGCGCTTTCAATTTCACGCAGTTCAAAAATATCTGCAATGTCGGGGGTGTTTCTTAAAATCAGATTTCTCATTTTCTTCACCTGTTCAAAACAATATACACATTTATTATACTATATAATAGATGTAATAGCAAGAATTTTAAAACAATTAACATCTTGTTTATACATTTTAGCCTCATACGAGTTAAAATAGTTATAAAACACAGGCAAAAAATTCAACAAAATGCGAAATAATGCTTTACACTTTGCCTTAAATAAAGTAAAATATATAATAACTATACATAATTGAAGGCGGTGTTAAAAATGCAACCTGTTTATAAAAGAATTTTGCTTAAGCTCAGCGGAGAGGTTCTTGCAGGAGGCAAGGGTCACGGATTTGATTTTGACACAATCAACACAATCTGTGAATCGGTAAGCGAGCTTACAAAGCTTGGTGTTGAAGTCGGTCTTGTAGTCGGCGGAGGCAACTTCTGGAGAGGCCGTTCAGGCGGAAGCATGGACAGAACCCGTGCGGACCACATAGGTATGCTTGCAACTGTTATGAACTCACTTGCTCTTGCTGATTCTCTTGAGCAGCTTGGCGTAACCGTCAGAGTTCAGAGTGCAATCGAAATGCATCAGATTGCAGAAACTTATATCAGAAACAAGGCTGTCCGTCACCTTGAAAAGGGCAGAGTAGTTATCTTTGCAAGCGGAACGGGAAATCCTTTCTTCTCAACAGATACTTGCGCTGCGCTCAGAGCGGCTGAAATCAAGGCGGATATCATTTTCAAAGCAACAAATGTTGACGGCGTTTACGATAAAGACCCCAACAAGTTTGATGATGCAGTCAAATATGATGTTGTTACTCACAGCGAGGTTCTTGAAAAAGACCTTAAGGTTATGGATTCAACGGCAGCTTCACTTTGCCGTGACAATAATATTCCTATTCTGGTGTTTAACCTTGAAAATCCCGAAAACATCGTTAAGGCGGTGCTTGGTGAAAATATCGGAACAATAGTTAAGGAGGGCTAATTTTATGCAGACAGTATTTGCATTCGCAGAAGAAAAAATGGGAAAGACCGTTAGTGTTCTCAATTCGGAATACGGCGCAATCAGAGCAGGCAGAGCAAACGCCGCTGTTCTTGATAAGGTAAGAGTTGATTATTACGGAACACCCACACCCATCAATCAGATGGCTGCAATCTCAGTTGCAGAGGCAAGAATTCTTGTTATTCAGCCTTGGGATTCATCTACTCTTCATTCAATTGAAAAGGCAATCCAGACATCGGATATCGGCATCAACCCCCAGAATGACGGCAAGGTAATCCGCCTCACATTCCCTCAGCTCACAGAAGAACGCCGCAGAGACCTTGGCAAGGAAGTTAAGAATATTGCCGAAGATGCAAGAATCGCAGTTCGTTCAATCAGACGCGATTGCATCGATAAAGTGAAGAAGATGGAAAAAGCATCAGAAATCACAGAAGATGACCTTAAAGTTGCAGAAAAGAAGATTCAGGATATCACAGATAAGTATATCAAGGAGATCGACAAGATTTCTGCAGACAAAGAAAAAGAAATTATGGCTATCTGAGTTAACTATGCAGAAGGTGGAATTTTTCCGCCTTCTGCTGTCGCAGTTTTTTAGGAGTGGTTGAAAAATGACAAAACAGGAACTTGCTGATATTTCGTTGCCCCGCCACATAGGAATAATAATGGACGGCAACGGACGCTGGGCAAAGCAAAGAGGTCTTGGCAGAAGCGAAGGACACAAAAAAGGTGCGGAGGTTTTCCGCACAATAAGTGAATATGCAAGAGATCTGGGAATAGAATATCTCACCTTTTACGCATTTTCAACCGAGAATTGGAAACGTCCTGCCGATGAAGTTTCGGCAATAATGAATCTTTTCAGAGATTATCTTTCCGAAGCACAGGAAAGAGAAGAAGAAAATAAACAAAAGGGTATGCGCATATGCTATATCGGAGACAGAAGCGCATTGCCCGAAGATATCGTCAGGCTCATAGATGAGCTTGAAAGAAACTCAGCGGATAAAAATGTGATCACAATCAACCTTGCCGTGAATTACGGAGGCAGGGATGAAATTCTCCACGCTGTCAAGGCGATTGCGAAGAAAGTTGAGGCAGGGGAGATTAATGCAGAGGATATCAGTTTGAAAGATATAGACGGCAATCTTTTCACCGCAGGTCAGCCTGACCCGGATTTGATTATCAGACCCAGCGGCGAATACCGTCTTTCAAATTTCCTTATCTGGCAGGCAGCTTATTCGGAATTCTGGTTTTCCGATATTCTTTGGCCTGATTTCACACCTGATGATCTGGATAAGGCAATTATAGATTACGCAAAAAGAAACAGACGCTTCGGCGGAGTGTAAATATATGTTCGCAGAACTGTCAATGAATCGAGAGTGAAGAATATGAAAGTCAGAATTATAACAGGTCTTGTATGTGCCGCTATTGTTATCTCACTCCTTGTGGGAACGGGACTTGGCTATCTTGGTGTAATGAGCATACCGATGGGTGTGATCACTGCCATTGCGGCATACGAAATAATGCGTGTTTCAAAATGTAAAAATAAGGCCCTGACCGCGGTTTCTATGATTGTGGCGGCTATTGGCCCCGCTTTTGTGGATTTTGATCTGCAGAATTATATTCCGGTGCCCTCATCCGTGCTCGTTATTGCTTATGTAATTTTGTTGCTTCTTATTATGCTTAAGGGTTATGAAAAGACTAAGTTTGAGCATGTTGCCCTTGCCCTTTTCGGCTCAATGGCGATTCCGGGCGCATTGGGTTTGTTTTTTGAAGTAAGGGATCTTTGTGTGGATTATCCCGAACTTTTCCAGCGTTCTCACTGTGTGTTCTTCCTCCTTTGTGCAATGTATTGCGCATGGATGTGCGACACATGGGCATATTTTGTCGGCAGCAGATTCGGCAAGCATAAGCTTTCACCCAAAATCAGCCCCAAAAAGAGCGTGGAAGGTGCAATCGGCGGCGTGGTTGGCTCCATTGTGTTCTGTGTGGGAACATACTTTGTTTGTGATAAATTTTTCTTTGTGCTTGATACCGTTAAGGTTTGGATGGTAATTGTTGCGGCAATTGTTCTTTCGGTTCTCGGTATGTGCGGTGACCTTTCCGCTTCCGTAATCAAGCGCAATTTCGGCGAAAAAGATTTCGGCAATCTTTTCCCCGGCCATGGCGGTGTGCTTGACAGAATAGACAGTTTTCTTGTGACTATGCCCGCTCTTTACGTTATTATTCAGATCGGACTTGCAATTGCAGGTAAATAAATTTTAAGGATTGATACGATGACAAAAACTCTTGCTGTGCTCGGCTCAACGGGTTCAATAGGGGTTCAGGCTCTTGAAGTTGCTCAGCTTATGGGCTTTGAGGTTCAGGCTCTCACAGCTAACTCAAGAACCGATATAATTGAGGAACAAATCAGAAAATTCAACCCCCGTATTGCCGCTGTTGCGGACGAAAAAGCCGCGGCTGATTTGAAAATCAGGGTTGCGGATACCTCAACAAAAGTGCTTTCGGGTGCTGAGGGTGTTACGGAATGCGCCCGTTGCGGTGCAGATACCGTGCTTAACAGTATTGTGGGCATTGCAGGTCTTGCGCCCACTCTTGCGGCAATTGAAGCCGGCAGTAAAATTGCCCTTGCAAACAAAGAAACTCTTGTGGCAGGCGGAAAGATTGTTATGGATGCCGCCGCAGACAAGGGTGTTGACATTCTGCCTGTTGACAGCGAACACTCTGCGATTTTTCAGTCGCTTCAGGGTTGTCAGGGGAAAAATCAGATAAAAAGACTGATTTTAACTGCTTCGGGCGGTCCGTTTTTCGGAAAAACAAAGGCAGAGCTTGAAAAAGTAACTCTTGCTCAGGCTCTTAAGCATCCTAACTGGAGCATGGGTGCAAAAATAACCATCGACTCTGCTACAATGATGAACAAGGGTCTTGAGCTTATCGAAGCCGCGTGGCTTTTCGGAATGAAAGCGGCAGATATAGATATTCTTGTTCACAGGCAAAGTATAGTTCACTCCCTTGTGGAATATGTGGATAATTCGGTCGTTGCTCAGCTTGGTCTGCCTGATATGCGTATACCCATTCAGTATGCGCTCACATATCCTGACCGTTATATCAGTCCTGTCGGTCAGCTCGATCTTGCTCAGGCGGCGACATTGACCTTTGAAAGACCTGATTACGAGACTTTTGCCTGCATCAATCTTTGCAGAAAAGCTTTTGAGATGGGCGGTCTTTATCCTGCGGCGGTGAATGCGGCAAACGAAAAGGCAAACGAGCTTTTCAGAAACGGCAAAATAGAGTTTCTTGATATTCCCAAGGCTGTTGAAGCGGCCTTTGATTGCGTTTCTCAGGTTTCGGATTACACTCTTGAGCAGGTGTTTGAAACGGATAAATTTGTCCGTGCCGAAACAGAAAGGTTATTTGTATGAAGATAATTACACTTATGTCCGCAGGTGCGGTTTGGGGAAAGGTATGGCCGATTCTTGTTGCCATACTTTTCTTTGGCTTACTCATATTTTTTCACGAGCTTGGTCATTTTACCTTTGCAAAGCTGTTTAAGGTTAAAGTGAATGAGTTTGCAATGGGTATGGGTCCGACTCTTTTCAAATTCAAAAAGGGTGAAACAAAATATGCGCTCCGTCTTTTTCCTATCGGCGGTTTCGTCAGCATGGAAGGCGAGGATGAGGAGAGCGAAAGTGAAGGTGCATTCTGCAACAAACCTGCCTGGCAAAGATTTATAATAATTGCCGCAGGCGGTGTTGTTAACCTTATTATGGGTGCGATAATTGTTGCGATTATGCTGTCACAGACCAATCTCATCGGTCTGCCTGAAATTCATTCATTTGAGGAAAATTCCGTCAGCAGTCAGTATCTGCAGGCGGGAGATGAAATAAAAAAAATCAACGGCAAACAGGTTTATTCCGAATATGACCTCAGCTTTCTTATGGCAAGGGATAAGGATGGAATAATTGATTTTACCGTTGACAGAAACGGTGAAAAGGTTGAACTTGGCGGCGTTCCTTTTCAGACCGTCAAAAACGATGACGGAACAATCACCATTATCTATGATTTCATAATCAGAGGTGTTGAGCCGACATTTCTTAGTGTAACAAAAAATGCGGTTCTTGAGTCTGTTTCAATCGGACGCATTGTGTGGATAAGTCTGCTTGACCTCGTTACGGGTCAGTACGGACTCAGTGACCTTTCGGGACCCATCGGCACGGTGTCATATATAGCGGATGCCGCACAGATTGCAACCCAGCAGACGGATTATTCATATCTGTTTATGCTTATGGCGATGATTGCCATAAACATCGGTTTGTTTAATCTTCTTCCGCTTCCCGCTCTTGACGGCGGCAGGCTCTTCTTCCTTGCGATTGAGTTTGTTTTCAGAAAACCCGTGCCTGCCAAATATGAGGGTTGGGTACACGCAGTCGGAATGGTTCTTCTTTTGCTGCTGATGGTTGTGATATCTTTCAGCGATATATTACGATTGATAAGAGGTTAGTGCTATGGAAAGGCGAATGAGCAGAAAGGTTAAGGTCGGCAATATTTATATCGGCGGAGATGCGCCTGTATCGGTGCAATCTATGCTTAACAGACCTGCATCAGATATTGAAGGCAGTGTAGCTCAGGCAATTGAGCTTGAAAAGGCAGGCTGCGAAATCATCCGTGCCGCAGTGCCTGATATGGCTGCAGTGGAGATTATTGCACAGCTTAAAAAGAATCTCTCCGTTCCTGTTGTTGCAGATATTCATTTTGACTACCGTCTTGCTCTTGCCAGCCTTGAAGCAGGTGTTGATAAAATTCGTATCAATCCGGGAAATATCGGCTCAATGGACAGGGTAAAAGCGGTTGCAGATGCCTGCAAGGCAAAGCAAGTACCCATTCGCATCGGTGTTAACTCAGGCTCACTTGAAAAAGATATTCTTGCAAAATACGGTTCACCTTGTGCAGAAGCTCTTGCGGAAAGCGCTCTTAACCACGCGTCCTTACTGGAGCAATGTGACTTCAGGGATATCATTATTTCAATCAAATCATCCAATGTTAATATTATGGCGAAGGCTTACAGGCTTGTTGCTGAAAAATGTGATTACCCTCTGCATCTGGGAGTGACCGAGGCGGGTACTCACAATATGGCACTTATCAAATCGTCAATCGGTATCGGCTCACTTCTGCTTGACGGAATAGGCGATACAATCAGAGTGTCAATGACCGATGATCCCGTTAAAGAAGTTGCGGCGGCAAACGGAATTCTTAAGGCAATCGGACTGAAAACAGATTGCGTTGATATTGTTTCCTGCCCGACTTGCGGCAGAACGAAAATTGACCTTATTTCCCTTGCGAATGAGGTTGAGCAGCGTCTTTCTTCTTGCAAGAAGAATATTAAAGTTGCCGTTATGGGCTGTGCGGTTAACGGCCCCGGTGAAGCCAGAGAGGCAGATATCGGCATTGCAGGCGGTGACGGTTGCGCGCTGATTTTCAAAAAAGGCGAAATTATATGCAAGGTGCCTGAAAATGAGGCAGTTGAAAGACTGATAACAGAAATAGACAAATTATGAGGATAAAATGCAGGATAAAAATATATTGAATTTTATAGGTGATTTCATTAACCCGGGTTTGCGAGAAATATTTGCAGGCGGTGCGGTTGAGAAAATCGACCTTGATGAAGACACAATGAAACTGAGCGTAGTTGCCCGGTTTGACAGATATATTGAGGATAATTTCATTATTGCGGCGCAGAATGAAATAAAAGCCGCAATCGGTATCAATAAGGCGGTTATTGAATCCCGTTACCATCGCGGAGCATTTTCCGAAAAGTGTATTCCTCAGCTCGTGAGAGTAACGAAAGAGAATATTGCCGCCGCCAACGGATTTCTTGAAAACGCAAAATTTACGGTAGGAGAAGAATTTGTCGGAATAACTGTTTTTAACGGCGCAGATATTCTCAATGATGCGGGAGCAAAGGAATTTCTTGTTAAATATATCAGAGAAGTTTTTGATTTGCACGTTGCGGTAACAATTGAGGGAGAAGGTGGCGCGCCAAAACTTGATTCTCCCGAATATGTGCAGATGCAGGCGGATAACATCAAAATTGAAGTGCCTGTTGCAGAAGAAGCAAAGAAACCCAAAGCACCAAAGCAGGAGTATGATGACCTGCCCATTTCTCTCACAAATGCCAAGGTTATTTACGGCAACAAAATCAAGTCAAAGCCTGTGCCTCTCAGTTCTATCTCCATTGAGGACGGCAATGTTACCGTCTGGGGTAAAATCTTTTCGCTTGATATGCGTGACACCCGTGACGGTAAGCGCAAGATAATCAACTTCAATATAACGGATAAAACCAATTCATACACCGTCAAAATCTTTGAGGCAACACAGAACTGTGAGCAGCTGGCATCGGGTCTTGCAGACGGCAAGGTTGTTATGCTCAGAGGACACGTTGAGTATGATGACTATATCAAAACCGAGTGCATAAAAGCCACATCGGTTATGCTTATTGAAGAAATCGATATTAAGGACACGGCAGAAGAAAAGCGCGTTGAACTGCATATGCACACCAATATGTCGGCGATGGACGGCCTTACGGATGCAGGCAAGCTTGTTGCAAGAGCGGCAAAGTGGGGTCATAAGGCAGTTGCCATAACTGACCACGGTGTTGTGCAGGCGTATCCTGCAGCTGCCGCGGCAGCAAAGAAAAACGGCATCAAGGTTATTTACGGTATGGAAGGTTATCTCGTTGACGATTCGGCAAAAATCGTGACGGGTAACGCAGATATGCCCATGAACGGCACATTCATCGTTTTTGATGTTGAAACAACGGGTCTTCGCACGGACAGAGTGCGTCTCACGGAAATCGGCGCGGTCAAGTTTGTGGACGGTGCCGAAAGAGCAAGATTCCAGACCTTTGTTAATCCCGAAATGCCTATCCCTGCAAAGATTACGGAGCTTACGGGCATCACAAATTCTATGGTTGCCAATGCTCCAAAAGAGGCAGAGGCTGTGCGCAAATTCTTTGAATTCTGCGGTGACGGTGTGCTTGTTGCCCACAATGCAACATTTGACACCAATGTGTTGAAACACACCTGTGCGCGCAACGGCATTGAATATAAATATTCACATATCGACACTCTCGTTATGGCGCAGAGCCTTATTGAGGGCATCAAGAATTATAAGCTTGATTCAATTTCCAATTACTTTAAGCTTCCCAAGTTTGACCATCACAGAGCCGATGAAGATGCGGGTGCGCTTGCCCGTATTTTTGAAAAGCTTGTTGAGCTTTGTGAAGAAAAGGGAGTAGAAAATGTTAATCAGATTAACGAAAAAGTTCCCGTCAATGTCAAGCGCCTGCCCACTTATCACATAATTCTTCTCGCAAAGAACAAAGTGGGTCTCAAGCACCTTTATCAGCTTATTTCAAAATCCAATCTTGAATATTATTACAGACATCCCCGAATTCCCAGAAGTGAACTTCTTTCTCACAAAGAGGGTCTTATTGTGGGCAGTGCCTGTGAGGCGGGTCAGCTTTATCAGGCAATATATATGGGAATGCCCAAGGACAGGCTCCTTGAAATTGCAGGCATTTACGATTATCTTGAAATTCAGCCTAACGGCAATAATGCGTTTATGCTTCGCGAAGGTATGGTTGAAAGCGAAGAAGATCTTAACGAAATCAACCGCCGTATAATTCATCTTGCAGATGAACTCGGAATCCCTGTTGTTGCAACGGGTGACGTTCACTTTATGGATGAAAGCGACAAGATTTACCGCGAGATTCTTATGGCGGGTCAGGGCTTCAAAGATGCATCCGAACAGGCACCTCTTTATCTGAGAACAACTCAGAATATGCTTGAGGAATTTGCTTATCTCGGTGAGGATACTGCATATGAGGTTGTTGTCAGAAATCCCAATCTTATTGCGGATATGTGTGAGGAAATCAAGCCTATTCCCGATGGCACCTATCCTCCCAAGATTGAGGGTGCGGATGAAGAACTCCGCCAGATTTGCTATGACAGAATGCAGGCATATTACGGCAATCCTTTGCCCGAATACATCAAGGAAAGACTTGACAAAGAGCTTGATTCGATTATCAAAAACGGTTTCGCCGTTCTTTATATCATTGCACAGAAGCTTGTCTGGAACTCAATGGATAACGGCTATTATGTAGGCTCCAGAGGTTCGGTCGGTTCATCGTTTGTTGCTTTTGCGGCAGGTATTTCCGAGGTTAACCCTCTTGTGCCTCACTATATCTGTGAGGAATGCAAGCACAGTGAATTTTTCTATAAGGGCGAATACGGCTCAGGCTATGATATGCCGCCCAAGAATTGTCCCGTCTGCGGAGCGGATATGCACCGTGACGGTCACGATATTCCCTTTGAAACATTCCTCGGTTTCTATGGCGACAAACAGCCTGATATCGACCTTAACTTCTCGGGTGAGTATCAGTTCTATGCCCACAGATACACCGAAGAACTTTTCGGCAAAAGCCATGTTTTCAAGGCGGGCACAATCGGCACTCTTGCGGATAAAACCGCGTTCGGTTTTGTTAAGAAATGGGCAGAAGAAAAAGGCGTTGTTCTTTCAAGGGCAGAGGCAGATCGCCTTGTTCAGGGCTGTGTCGGCGTCAAGAGAACAACGGGTCAGCATCCCGGCGGCATGGTTGTTGTTCCTGCTGATATGGATGCGGAAGATTTTACTCCCATTCAGCATCCTGCGGAAGATGCGGATTCAATCCACAGAACAACTCACTTTGACTTCCATTCGCTTCACGATACAATTCTTAAGCTTGATAATCTGGGTCATGATGTTCCCACAATGTACAAGCATCTTGAAGATATGACAGGCACCAATGTTATGAAAATCGATGTCTGCGACCCCAAGCTTTATGAATTGCTGACTTCTCCCGAGCCTCTCGGTGTTACGGCAGAAGATATCGACTGCGAGACGGGAACTCTTTCGCTTCCCGAACTCGGCACACCCTTTGTGCGTCAGATGCTCATTGAATCACAGCCAAAGAACTTCTCTGATATGCTTCAGATTTCGGGTCTTTCTCACGGCACCGATGTTTGGATCGGCAATGCTCAGGACCTTATCAAAAACGGCACCTGCACCATTTCCGAAGTTATCGGTACACGAGATAATATTATGGTTTACCTTATTAACAAGGGCGTTGAAAAGGGTATGGCATTCAAAATTATGGAAATAGTAAGAAAGGGCAAGGCAACTTCTCTTCTTACGGATGAACATAAAAAAGAAATGCTTGACCACGGTGTTCCTCAGTGGTATCTTGATTCCTGCATGAAGATTAAATATATGTTCCCCAAGGCTCACGCTGCTGCTTATGTTAGTGCTGCAATGCGCCTTGCGTGGTACAAGCTTTACCGACCCGTTGAGTTTTATGCAACATATATGACGGTGCGCGGCGAAGATATTGATACCGCTGCTGTTCTTGCAGGCAGAGGAGCGGTTAAAAAGAAAATGGAAGAAATCAAAAACAAGATGAATCAGAAACTTGCCACTGCCAAAGAGGAAGGTACATTCACTTCTCTTCAGGTTATCAACGAAATGATGGCAAGAGGTGTTGAAATTCTTCCTATCGATATTTATAAGTCGACCGCTAACAGATATGTTATTGAAGACGGAAAAATCCGACTTCCTTTCTCTGCGATTGCAGGTTGCGGAGGCAAGGCTGCCGAAGGTCTTGAAGCTGCAAGAAATGACGGCGGCGGAGAATTCCTTTCCATTGAGGATTTCCAGCTTCGTTCAGGTGCGTCAAAAACAATTATTGCGGCACTTGAGGAAGGCGGAGCCTTTGAATCGTTACCCAAATCAACCCAGCTCAGCTTTTTTGATTGGAGTTAATTTATGAAGTCTAAAATACCTTTACGCCAAAGGCAGTGGTATAAACTTGATAATGCGGCAAAGGTCTTTCCGGGGCAGAACAGCTCATCCTGGTCCAATGTTTACCGTATTTCGGTTGCATTAACGGAAAAGGTTGATCCTGATTTGCTTCAGAAGGCATTGGAAATGACAATGCCCCGTTTCCCGACCTTTGATGTAAGAATGCGTAACGGATTTTTCTGGCATTATCTTGAGAAAAATCCTTACGGTATGCCGCCTGTTATGCCTGATATTGCAAATCCCTGCCAGAGATTCAAGTGGAAAGAAAATAACGGCTATCTTTTTAAGGTTTATTATTATGAAAACCGAATTTCCGTTGACTTTTTTCACGCGTTGACCGATGGCTACGGCGCATCAAGATTTTTTATGACTCTGGTGGCGGTTTATCTGCGCCTTACGGGCAAGGATATTCCCAACGGCGAGGCAGTTCTTGATATAAACGAGAAGCCTCACGAAGGTGAGTGCGAGGATGCATATCTCAAGAATATAAAATCAAAAGCCAAGGCAAAGCGTCTTTATAAGTTCACTTATCATTACAAGGGAAAAAGACTTCCGAAGCATTATCTTAACATCACAACAGGCTATATTCCCGTTGCCTCAATCAAAGAAAAATCAAAAGAACTGGGTATAACAATAACGGAATATATTGCCGCAGTTCTTGTGTGGGTAATGTATAATCTGCAGAAACAGGAGTCTTGGAACAAAGAAAAGTTTATCGGTGTTCAGATTCCCGTTAATGTGCGTAATTTCTGTGAAAGCGAAACTTTGCGCAACTTTATGCTTTGCTATTCGTTTCAGATCGACCCCAAAATGGGCGAGTACACATTCCCCGAAATTGCAAAACAGCTCTCTTTGTACCTTCGCTATATAAACAATGAAAAAGAATTGCAGGCGATGATAAAAGGCAATGCGGGCATTGAGAAAAATCCTCTTATGCGTGTTTTACCCTCGTTCCTCAAAGATTTCGGAATAAGCGTTGTTTACAAAATAACGGGAGAAAAGGCAACAAGTTCTCTCATTACAAATGTGGGCATAATCAAAAGTCCGAAAGAGATGGAGCAATATATTGAAAAGATTTCCCTCTCAACGGGACCGGGTATGCTCATTCCGAAATGTGCGGCACTTTCATATAAAGGTACTCTTGCACTGAGCGTTTCCAATATTTTTGAAGAGCCTACCGTGCAGAGAGAAATATTCACAACGCTTGTCAAGTTCGGAATACCTGTAAAGGTAGAGAGCAACAGGCATTTTATTTCCGGAGGTGAAAATTGATGTCATATTGTGTTAACTGCGGCGTTGAACTTGAAAAAGGATGCCCGGAATGTCCTCTTTGCGATACCCCTGTTATTAATCCGAGAGAGAAAAAAAGCGAAAAAGAAATTCCTCTTTTTCCTGAAATTTCGGAAATACCGAAATCTACAAGCAAAAAATACTGGGCGTTTGTTTTGTCTCTTATGATGCTCATCCCATCTCTTGTTCTTATTGTGCTGGACATCCTTGTTTTCAGAAGCGACATTGCCAAATTTATTACGGGCGGATTGACCGTTGCCTGGATATGGTTTGTGTTTCCGCTTTTATGGAAAAAACAAATTCCCGTCATTATGCTTGGAATTGATGCGATTGCATTGCTTGTTTATCTGAATATGTTCAGGCTTTACGGCGTTGAAAACGGATGGTTCAGTTCAATAGTGCTGCCTGTTGTTATTGCATTGTGGGCGCTGTGTAATGTGTTCATTTTCTGGCTGAGAAAACCCAGAAGTAAATCAATGACAGCAGTCGGCGTGCTTGGCGCAATAAACCTGATGAGCTTCGTGATTGAAATCTGCATGAATATGTTCTACAAAGGAAAGCTGCAGATAGTTGTTTCGCTTGTCATAACGGCGTGTTGCATTTCACTTATGACATTTTTCACCGTAATGGCAAAGAGCAAAAGGTTCAAGGCATGGGCAGAACGCAAATTTTTTATGTGATATAACGGCAATGTATTGAAATTTTTCGATTTGTGTTTTATACTTAAACAGTAAATTTATCTTTTGAAAGGAAGAAGAAATATGACAGTAGTTGGTGGCGCAGTTCTCGGTGCAGTTGGTGTGGCGGCTGCTGCAACAGCAGTCAAAGCAGCACTTTATGTGCCCAAGAAAAAGGATTTCGGTAAGGCTACGGAGGAGAATGTTGATGCAAAGAGATGCCAGGAGCATCTTTCAAAGGCAATCTCAATCCCCACTATCAGCTATCCCGATAAGTCAAAAATCGATTTTTCACAGTTTGATAAGTTCCACGCTTTCCTTGAGGAAGCATTCCCTCTTATTCACAAGACTCTTGAAAAAGAGCTGATTCAGGAAGCAAGCCTTATCTTCCGTTGGAAGGGCACAAGAAGTGACCTTGAACCCATCGCTCTTCTCGCTCATCAGGACGTTGTTCCTATTTCAGAGGGCACAGAGCAGGATTGGACCCACGCTCCTTTCAGCGGACACAATGACGGTGAATTCATCTGGGGCAGAGGTGCTCTTGATATGAAGAACCACCTTATCGCTGTTATGGATGCAGTTGAAACTCTTCTTGAAGAAGGCTTCCAGCCTGAAAGAGATGTTTATCTTCTTTTCGGTCAGGACGAGGAAGTTGTTGCTTCCGAAGACGGCGGCGCAAAGAATATTATGCGCACTCTCAAGGAAAGAGGCATTCATCTTGATTCTGTTCTTGATGAGGGCGGTGCAATCATTCCTGTTAACCTCAAGGGTATTCTCAACAATAAAGAGCTTGTCGGCGTAGGCGTTGCAGAAAAGGGTTACACAGATTTTGAAATCACCGTTAACGCAAAGGGCGGTCACTCATCTCAGCCTCCCGTTCATTCGGGTCTTGGTGAGCTTGCAAATGTTATCAAGGATCTTGAGGATAATCAGTTCAAAGCAGAACTTCTTCCTTTTGTTAAGGAACTTTTCTCAAATATCGGCAGAAACTGCACATACCCCGCAAGACTCCTTATGTGCAACCTTAACTTCCTTCATCCCATTCTTAAGTTTGGTATGACAAAGATTCCTTTCACAGCTTGTCTTGTAAGAACAACAACAGCTGTCACAATGGCTCAGGGTAGCCCTGCGGCAAATGTTCTTCCTCAGAAGTCAAGCATTACTGTTAACTTCAGACAGATGCCCGGCACAACCGTTAAGGATGTTGAAAAGCATATCCGCAAAGTTTGCAAGAACAAGGATATTGAAGTTAAGGCACTCAAAGCAAAGGAAGCTTCAAAATTCTCCCCCACAGATTCAAGAGCATTCAAGATTATTGAAGAACTTTGCATGCAGGAAAACAAGGATTGCATTGTTGCTCCTTATCTTGTTATGGGCGGCACAGATGCTTGCTACTACGAGCCTATCTGCGAAAACATCTACCGTTACGCTCCTTATAAAGTAAGTGTTGCTCTCCTTCGCTGCACCCACGGCACAAACGAGAGAATTCCCGTGGATGCTGTTGCACCTGCAGTTGCATTCTTCAAGAGATATATCAGAAGGGCTTCAGCAGAATAATATGAATATTCTTATCGTGCCCGACAGCTTCAAAGGCACACTTTCTGCACAGCAGGTGTGCGATATAATCGGGCAGGCGTTTGCCGACACAATAAAGGATATAAATATAATAAAGCTCCCCGCTGCCGATGGCGGCGAGGGGCTTTGTGCCTGTCTGCACAAAATTGCAGGCGGTGAAATGATAAAAGCACGGGTCAGCGGAGTTTTCGGCGAAAAGACTGAGGCAGAATATCTTATGCTTCCTGACGGTACGGCTGTTGTGGAAATGGCGGCTTGTGCAGGTCTGCCCCTTGCAGGGGATAACAAAAATCCCGAAAAAGCAACAACTTACGGAGTGGGGGAGCTTATTTCCGATGCAGTGTTGCGCGGAGCTAAAAGTGCTTTGCTCGGTCTCGGCGGAAGCGCAACCAATGATTGCGGAGCAGGTATGGCGGCGGCACTCGGATGGAAATTCACCGATGAAAAAGGCGATGAATTTATTCCCACAGGCGAAACTCTTTGCAGAGTTTCGGAAATCAAAAGATCCGAAAAAACTTTGAAAATTCCCGTGATTGCGGCTTGTGATGTTGAAAATCCTCTTTACGGTGAAAACGGAGCGGCATATGTTTTTGCACCTCAGAAAGGCGCGGATGAGGCAATGGTCAGGCGGCTTGACTTCGGTTTACAGCATATAGCCGAGGTTGTTTTCAGGGATTGCGGCACCGATGTGTCTCGAATCAAAGGCGCAGGTGCGGCAGGCGGAATGGGCGCAGGCGCAGTTGCATTTCTCGGTGCGGAGCTTAAAAAAGGCATTGATATTATGCTCGACACCGCGGACTTTGACGCAAAAGCTAATCAGGCAGACCTGATTATAACAGGTGAAGGCAGGCTTGATTTTCAGAGCGTCAACGGCAAGGTGATTTCGGGCGTTGCATTGCGCGGTGCAAAGCATAACAAAAAGGTTATTGCAATTTGCGGAAGCAAAGGTAAGGGTGCGGATGAAATAAAAAGACTTGGTATAACCGATTTGTATTTCTCCTGCGAAACCGAAAAGCCGTTTGATGAAATTCTTGCAACCTGCAAAGAAGATTTATATAGTGTTGCTGTCAAAGCGGCAAAAGAAATAAGCGGTGTCATCTGACACCGCTTTTGTTTATTTTATTTCGATTACTTTGTAACCCTGTTCTTCAATTGTATTTTTGAGAGTTTCATCTGAAACCTCTGCGCTGAGAGTAACAACCGCAGTATCGTTCTCGTGGCTTACGTCTGCTGATTCAATTCCTGCAATTTCCTCAAGGGTTTTCTTCACTCTTGCTTCGCAATGGGGGCACATCATACCCTCAATTTTCATTGTTTTTGTCATTGTTTTTTTCTCCTTGTTTTTTATTTTTTTATCCTTTTTTGTGTCGTGAATTTTAAAAAGATTAAGACGCAAAGCGTTTGACACTACGCAAAAGCTGGAAAGGCTCATTGCGGCGGCACCAATCATGGGGTTCATTTCCCACCCGAAAAGCGGAATGAAAAGTCCTGCCGCAAGCGGTATTCCAAGGGTATTGTAAAGAAAGGCCCAGAAAAGATTCTGATGAATGTTTCTGAGAGTTTCCCTGCTCAGCCTGATTGCCGCAGGCACATCCGTGAGTCTGCTTTTCATCAGAACAACATCCGCGGCGTCAATGGCAATGTCTGTGCCTGTGCCGATTGCAATGCCTGTGTCAGCTCGTGTCAGGGCAGGCGCATCATTTATTCCGTCACCAACCATTGCAACTTTGCCGTCTTTCATAAGCTTGCGTATTTCTTTTTCTTTTTCATCGGGTAATACACCCGCAATAACCTCGTCAATGCCTGCAAGTCTGCTGATTGATTTGGCAGTTTTTTCATTATCACCCGTAAGCATAACAACTCTTATGCCGATATTTCTGAGTTGTTTCACTGCTTCCGCACTGTCATCTTTGACAGTATCGGCAACTGCAATAATTCCTTTCAGTGTGCCGTTTGCGGCAAAGAGCAGGGGAGTCTTGCCGTCCTGAGCAAGATTGTTTGCTTTTTCGGTGATTTCCGCAGCAATATTTGCTCTGCTGCTTATGAATTTAAGACTGCCGCCAAGCAACTCTTTTTCATCGAGTTTTGCCGAAAGTCCGTTTCCTGCCAGTGCAGTGAAGTTCTCGACTTCAAAATAATCGGAACCGATTTCGGTCGATTTTGTGATAATTGCTTTTGCAAGAGGGTGTTCGCTTTTTCTCTCGAGAGAAAATGCAATTTTCATAAGCTCTTTTTCACTGCATCCAATGGGAATAATATCTGTAACAACGGGAGTGCCGTTTGTGATTGTGCCTGTTTTGTCAAGCACGGCAATGTTTGTTTTTCCCAAGGTTTCAAGAGCGGTTGCGTTTTTGAAAAGAATTCCGTTTTTTGCACCTGAGCCGCTGCTCACCATAATTGCAACGGGTGTTGCAAGACCGAGTGCACAAGGGCAGCTGATGACAAGCACGGAAATGGCTCTTGCCAAAGCAAAACTCGCGCTTTCACCTGCAATCATCCATATAATAAATGTAATAACCGAAAATGCGATTACAAAGGGAACGAATATTCCTGAAACCTTATCTGCCACCTTGGCAATCGGTGCCTTGGTTGATGCCGCTTCGCTTACGGTTTTTATTATTTGTGAGAGTGCCGTGTCCTCACCAACCCTGATTGCCTCACATTTGATGAAACCCGATTGATTGATTGTTGCGGCTGACACAGAGTCACCCGCCGATTTGTCAACAGGAATGCTTTCGCCTGTCAGTGCTGATTCATCAACTGCGCTTGCTCCTTCAATAACCGTTCCGTCTGCAGGAATACTTTCACCCGGACGCACCGTAAAAATATCACCTTTTTTTATTTCGGAAGCAGGCACGCGAATTTCCTTGCCGTCTTTAATGACTGTTGCGGTTTTAGGCGCAAGATTCATAAGCTCTTTGAGCGCATTTGTTGTTTTGCCTTTTGAGCGCGCTTCCAACATTTTGCCCACTGTTATCAGAGTCAGAATCATTGCTGCGGATTCGAAATAGAATTCGTGCAGATATGCGGCAGCAGTTGTGCGGTCGGGAGCGGCTGTCATTGCAAAAAGAGAATAAACACTCCACGCAAAGGATGCGCCCGAGCCGAGAGCAACAAGAGTGTCCATATTCGGTGCCTTTTTAATAAGACCTTTTGTTCCGCTGATGAAAAACTTTTGATTGATAACCATTATTATTCCTGCCAACAGAAGCTGGAGAATGCCTGTTGCAACAGGATTTTCTGCAAAGAATTCGGGGACAGGTAACCCGAACATTGTATGCCCCATGGAAAAATACATCAGCAGAATCAAAAACAGCAAGGATGCAAAAAGTCTCTTTTTCAGCGCAGGCGTCTGATTATCTTTAAGTGGGTCTGTTTTTTCTTTTCTGTGAGATTCTGATTTCAGTGTTGCACCGTAGCCTGCTGATTCAACGGCGGCTATAATCTCCGATGCAGTTGCTTTGCCTTCAACAATCATTGAATTGGTCAGCAGATTTACTGAGCAGGAAGTTACACCGTCAAGAACAGAAACCGCTTTTTCAACACGGGCACTGCAGGCGGCGCAGCTCATGCCTGTAATGTTATACTGTTCCATAATTTCACCTATTTCATCAGTTTTTGCAGGGTTGCAAGCAATTCGTCAATTGTTTCATCTTTGCCGTTATGAATATCATTCACAACGCAGGTTTTAATGTGACTTGCAAGCAACTCTTTGTTGAATGCGTTTATTGCCGCATTCACAGCCGAGGATTGAATGAGAATATCGGGGCAATATGCATTGTTTTCAACCATCCCTTTTATTCCTCTGATTTGTCCTTCAATCCTGTTAAGGCGGTTAATGAGGCTTTTGTATTCCTCGTTACTTCTTTCTTTTATTCTGCAGCAATCATTGCTCATTTAATCCCTCCGTTCATTCTGATTATATACCCTACGGGGGTATATGTCAACATAAAAGACAGAGAACCCTTCATTTGAGTGAAGAGTTCTCTGTCTTTGGCTTTATATCCGAATTAATGCTGGTGAACAATATAAGAGGAATCAGAGTATTCCTTTGTAGAAACATTATATCATATGTTTTCTGGTTTGTCACTACTTTTTTTTCGTTAAAATGAACGAATTTTTAATGTTTTTTTTTACACATATAACTTCAAAAGCTTATTTGATAAAAATTTGTAAAGCTGAAAATTTATTACGGCTTTTTTATCCCTGGTTTAATGAGCAAAACAATGAGCAAATTATTAGTGCTTCGAAGCGAAAACGGAGGTGAATAAATGAAATGTTTTTTCAAAGCTGTTGCTGTCACGGCATTGATTTTCAGTGTTGCTGTTTTTGGCGCAGTTGCTTACGGGACAGAAAATCTGCCGAATGAAATCGGCACTGTTGATGCAGAAAAGGTTGATTTGGGTGTCTTATACAGTGTGGATATGGATTGTGTCAAGGCTGCGGGAACGGATTCTGAAACCGATAAATTTCAGGGAATTATTTCCGCAATGGGAATATTTCCTGTGAAAAATGTTACCGTCAGCGTAACCAAACGCAGATATGTTGTTCCCGGAGGAGATATATTCGGTATTAAGCTTTATACAAAAGGTGTAATGATTGTTGGTCTTGATTCCGTAACAACAAGCGCAGGAACTCGTAACCCTGCAGAATCTGCAGGAATAAAATGCGGCGATGTGATAACTCATATCAACGGTAAGCGGGCAACAGGCTCCCAACAGCTGACAGAAGCTGTGGAGAATTCCGGGGGAAGATCCCTTGAGCTTACCATTGAGCGCAACGGTGAAACCTCCCGTCACAGTCTTACACCGGATATGTCCGTTAACGGAAAATACAAAGCAGGTATCTGGGTAAGGGACAGCTCGGCAGGAATAGGTACGGTTACCTTTTATGATGACAGTGCAGGAATGTTTGCTGGCTTGGGTCACGGAGTTTGCGATGTTGACACGGGAAAGATAATGCCGCTTGAAAACGGCGAGGCGGTTAATGCCAGAGTGAACGGCTTCTATAAGAGCAGTTCGGGTAATCCGGGCGAACTGTGCGGAGTGTTTTCCGATTCGATTATCGGAACTCTTCTGACAAACCATGAAATGGGCGTCTATGGCAGACTGAATAATCCTACGGGACGGAAAACTGTTCCCGTAGCTCTTGAAAACGAGGTTGAACTCGGGGCGGCGCAGATGGTGACCACAATTGATGACGGCGGCCCTCAATATTATGATATTGAAATAGTGAAGATTTATCCGTCATCGGATTTATCTGCCAGAAATATGATAATAAAAGTAACTGACCCTGTGTTGCTTGAGAAAACAGGCGGAATTGTTCAGGGAATGAGCGGAAGTCCTATTATTCAGAATTCCATGCTTGTCGGTGCTGTGACTCACGTTTTTGTTTCGGAGCCAAGCCGCGGATATGCGGTGTTTGCACAGCGGATGGTTAACACTATGGATTCTCTGAAAACACAGGAACTGAAAGCGGCGTCATAAATTTACTGTCGGATTCTGCGAAAAATAATTGCCAAAAATTGGGAATTTTTCATTGACACAATTGGTAAAATATGGTAATATCTTCGTGTACTAAATCAAGCGGAGGTAAAACCATGAGAAAATTGTTGAAGGCGATGATAACTGAGGACGGAAGCGAAACTTCCCATGAACTGGCGGGAATTCTGCGTTCAAACGGGTTTGAAGTGTCAACCGTAATCAAAGACGGAAGTCGCATTGTTGAAAGGCTTAAGGAAGGAGAAAATCCTGACATTCTTCTGATGGACGGATTTATGCCAAGGGTTGATGCACTTGGCGTTCTCAGGGAGATTGATGCAATGCATCTTGAAAAGCGACCTGTTGTGATGGTGCTTTCAAGCACTGATAATCCCCGATTTGAGAGTGAAATCCTCGGAAACGGTGCGGATTATTATTTTCTAAAGCCTTATGATCCTGCAATGCTTGCAGAGAGAATCATTCAGTTTTCCGATATTCATAACTCCAATGTTTCACGCACAGGAGTTAAGGATCTGGAGGTTGTTGTGTCGCAGATTATGCACCAGATAGGCGTTCCCGCGCATATAAGGGGATATCAGTATCTCAGGGAGGCCATAATTCTGTCGGTCAACAACAGTGAGATGATAAGTTCCGTAACCAAAATTCTTTATCCCACGGTTGCAAAAACTTTCAAAACAACACCGTCAAGGGTTGAAAGAGCAATCAGACATGCCATTGAAGTTGCCTGGGAGCGCGGAGATGTTGATGTGCTCAGCTCATATTTCGGATATACTATTCAGGCAGAGAGAGGAAAACCGACAAACAGTGAGTTCATCGCAATGATAAGTGATAACCTCAAGCTGAGAATGAAAACTGTATAAAAAAAGACGGCGGGGAGCATATGCTCTCCGCCGTTGTGCCTATAAAATTATATTGCAAGTGTTGAGCCGAGCAGGGCGATGAACAGACCCTGAAGAATTGGTGTAACATCAATCGCAAGAACGGGAACATCGAAAAGCTCGTCATTTGCTTCAAATGCAATGCTGTCAAAATATGTATACTGAACGGATTTTGTTGCTGAATTCTCAACTTTGAGAATTTTAAGCTCATCGCCGCTGTAATAAAATTTGCTGGTTACAACCTCTCTGTCGTTGTATTCTTCCACATAGTATTCTGTGCCGTCAACGGTTTCGTTGTAGCTGTCAATAAACTGAATAAAGCCTGGTGTAAGATTGGCTGCCTTGCTGATAAGCTCCAATATGTCGGTAACGGCAAGAATCTTGCTGTCAAGCTTTACATAAAAGAAGGGGAGTAATGGAAGGTATGCGTAAACTCCGTCATCGTTTGCTAGAATTTTTACGGTAATAAAGCCGTTGTTTACTTCATATGCAATCTTGTTGTCTTTAACGGCAATTTTGTTTGTTGGATTTTTGCCGAGAAAACTGAAAATGGTTGACTGGCCGGAGGTGAAGGTTACAGAAATTTCTTCCTCGGTTTCAAGCTTACCCATCAAAGTGTCTGTTTTTGGTGTATTGGCTGCAAATGCACTGAGCGAGAAAACAGATGTAATAAGAATTATTGCAGTTAAAATTATACTTAAAGTTTTTTTCATGGCATAGACCTCCTTTTTCTTTAATAGTATCACAGTTTTCCTGCAATTTCAATAAAAAGCTCAGATTATGCTGCTGATTATTGAGTTTGAAACAAGAAAACCTTTTGGCGTGATTGAAACGGCTTTGTCGGTTACTGCAACAAATCCGTGTTTTTTAAGCTCTTTTGCTTTTTTGATTGTTGAATCGGAAATTGGGTGACCGAAACGTTTTTGAAATTCATCAAAAACAAGTCCCTCTGTAAGCCTGAGAGCAAGCATAATGTATTCTTCTTCACCGCCGCCATCGCCGTCATCAACGGGAGATGCACCGCCGATAAAACCGTCAATACTTCTTTCATAATAAAATCTTTTGCCGTTCACGAAAGAATGTGCAGATGCACCCAACCCCAGATATTCTTCGCAGTGCCAATATTTGAGGTTGTGCTTGCTTTCAAATTCCTTGTGAGAAAAATTGGATATCTCATACTGATAATATCCTGCCTTTTCAAGCTCTGCGACCGCATATAAGTATAAATCGCAGGTTTCGTCTTCATCGGGCAAAACAAGAGAATTCTTCCTTTGATAAAAAGGTGTGTCTTCTTCGATTTTCAGAATGTATGCGCTGATATGTTCAGCGTTCATTTCTTTGCAGAAACGGATTGATTCTCTCAGACTTTTTGTTGTCTGATTGGGTATTCCGAGCATCAGGTCAAGAGAAATGTTGGTTATACCTGCTGCTTTTGCTTTTTTTATTGCTCTCTCAACATCATCGCAGCCTCCGCGTCTGCCGAGAGCTGCTCTTTCGGAGTTGTCTGAGCTTTGCAGACCCATTGAAATGCGGTTTATTCCGCTTTTGGCAACCGTTTCAAAATCAAACTGTGAATTGACACTGCCTGTGTCTGACGGATTGCATTCAAGGGTTGCCTCGCAGTCTGCGGTGCGGCGTATGTGCGACATGATTTTTGCAATGTTTTCCGCGCCGATAAGTGAGGGGGTGCCGCCGCCGAAATAAACAGTGTCATATATTCCGTCTGAATTGTCAATTTCCCTGCACATGGCATCAACATAATCGGCAACGGTTTTGCTGTCGGGGGATACAGAGTAAAAATCGCAGTAAGGGCACTTGCCGTTGCAAAAAGGAATGTGGATATATAATCCGATAGGTTTCATATAATCACCTGCAAAAAAAGGCGGCAATGAGCCGCCCTCTTTTATTTTAGTCGTTATCGTCAAGCTTGAGGACTGCCATGAATGCTTCCTGAGGTACTTCAACAGTGCCGAAGTGACGCATTCTCTTTTTGCCTTCCTTCTGCTTTTCGAGAAGCTTTTTCTTACGGGTAATATCACCGCCGTAGCACTTGGCAAGAACGTCTTTGCGCATTGCCTTAACTGTTTCGCGGGCGATAATCTTGCCGCCGATACCAATCTGAATGGGAATTTCAAACATCTGGCGGGGAATATGCTCCTTAAGTCTTTCGGCTATCTTTCTTGCCTTTGAATATGCCTTTTCGGAGTGGATGATGAACGAAAGAGCATCAACGATATCGCCGTTGAGAAGCACATCAAGTTTAACAAGATTTGACTTTCTGTATTCGGAAATTTCGTAGTCAAACGAAGCATAGCCTCTTGTTCTTGATTTAAGCGAATCAAAGAAATCGTAAATGATTTCGTTGAGAGGGAGCTCATAGTGAATATCAACACGGTCGGGTGTGATGTAATCCATATTTTTGAAAACGCCGCGTCTGTCCTGACAAAGATCCATAATTGTGCCTACATACTCTGTGGGAGCGTAGATATGTGCATTTGTGAAAGGCTCTTCGCAGGATGCAATTGTTGCAGGGTCGGGATAATGAGTGGGGTTGTCAATCTCAATCATCGAGCCGTCTGTAAGATTTATTTTGTAAATAACGCTGGGAATTGTGGTGACAAGGTCAAGGTCGTATTCTCTTTCAAGTCGCTCCTGGATGATTTCAAGATGAAGCAGACCAAGGAAACCGCAACGGAAACCGAATCCGAGTGCGCCTGATGTTTCAGGCTCATAGGTGAGGGCGGCATCGTTAAGCTGAAGCTTTTCAAGTGCATCGCGCAGATTTTCGTAGTCCGCACCGTCTGCAGGATAAACACCGCAATAAACCATGGGGTTAACTTTTCTGTAGCCGGGAAGAGGCTCTGAAGCGGGGTTGGCAACGGTTGTGATTGTGTCACCAACTCTTGCATCGCCGACTGTTTTGATTGAAGCTGTGATATAGCCAACCTCACCTGCTGTCAGCTCTTTGCAAGGCTCGGGCAGGGTAGCGCGCATATAGCCTGTTTCAACAACGGTGAATTCAGCACCTGTTGCCATCATTCTCATTGTGTCGCCGGGTTTGATTTTGCCTTCCTTGACTCTTACATAAACAATAACGCCCTTGTAACTGTCATAAACCGAGTCAAAGATAAGTGCACGCAGGGGAAGATCATCGTTTGCCTCTGGTGCAGGGATATCCTTTACTATATGCTCAAGCACCTGTTCAATGTTAACGCCTGTTTTGGCGGAAACTCTGGGTGCCTCGGAGCAGTCAAGACCGATAACATCCTCAACCTCTGCGGCAACTCTGTCAGGGTCGGCCGAGGGAAGGTCGATTTTGTTGATTACGGGCACAAGCTCAAGATCGTGGTCAAGTGCAAGATATGTGTTTGCAAGTGTCTGTGCTTCAACGCCCTGAGAAGCGTCGATAATGAGCACTTCTTCCGTAGCTTCGTACTTTTTACCTTCAATTACGGGTTTCGTCAAAACGAAGGTAAGCCCCGTAAGAATGAGAATTTGACAAATAATAATCAAAATGTTTCTCAAACGGCTGATGGGAATACGTTTCTTTCTATATTTTAAGCTCAATTTCCATACAAACGTACTGGAAATGATCTTTTGCTGATAATTGGGCTTCAAAATGTAGATCAAAATGAGTACTAAAATACTCAAAAGACCTAATAAACCCAAAGGTAAAAGTAAACTCATGCCATTATACCTACCTTCAGCAATTCACCGAACAAAACCTTTTCAATCGGTTGGTCCGTGCGTACGGTAATGAAGTCCGCGCCACGAGAAGCGCAGTACGACTTAATATCCGCAACGAAATCCTTCATTGCTTCTTCGTACGCAAGTTGCATGCTACGATTAATCTTCAATCTCATATTCTTTGAATCGGAAAGATCTTCTGATTCTGAGTCGATTAAGTCAAAACGGCCGTCGTAAAGCGGTTCTACTTCGTCAGGCGTCATAACCTGCACAAGCAAAACCTGTCTTTTCTTATAAACCAAATAATCGACCGCCTTCTTCCAATCAAGTTCGGTGAAGAAGTCGGAAATAATAATGGTTAAGCCGTCGTTCGAGCCCATATTCGGGCATTGCGTAACCGCTTTACCGATATCCGATTCTCCTTCAAACGTCATAGATTCAAGGCTACTGATTGCATTGAAAAATGATTTTTTGCCCACGATAGTCCCATAGGGATCTTCCGCGTGCTCGCCTTTAATCAATTTGAAAGACACTTTGTCCATGTTATGTACAGACAAGTAGCCAAGAGCAGCCGCCGTGCCAAAAGCGTACGCCGCCTTCTCGGGATCTGCTTTCGACATCGAAGCCGAGCAGTCCAAAAAGATTTGCGTGTGCATTTGTCTTTCGTCTGTAAACAACTTTAAAAAGTACTTTTCAAAACGACTATATAAGTTCCAGTCGATACGCCTTATGTCATCTCCAAGCATATATTCGCGATAATCGGCAAATTCCACCGTTTGACCATAGGTATTAACAAGGTGTTTACCGCCGAAAAAGCCCGCTAAGTTTGCTCGTAAATTTAATGCAAGCGTCTCTAAACGACTGAAGAACTCATCGTTTAAATAAGACCCTTTCATTTAATTATTTTCTCCCGAATAAACTTTTTGCTTTCTTTCCGCCTTCTGCTTCCGTAGCGTTTTCTGCAACTTCTGCAACCGCTACTTCTTCCGTTAC
>CALFPM010000133.1 GCA_937919155.1 uncultured Clostridia bacterium | reverse complement strand
GGAAAATACAGGTACAAATACATAGAGAATAGAAAAACAGGGGTTTATGCTGGTGCTTTGTTCGGTGTTTTATTAACTAGATTTATATTTGAAAATGCAGACTTTTCTAAAGAAGAATTGCAAGTTGTACTCCCATTGGTTTTGCTTTTTGCAACAATAATTTTAAATTTTAGCAATTTTGATTTATTAAAAGTTGTTTTGAAAAAGTCAATCAGCCGACGGTTCTATGATTGACAAAACCTAACTCGGCGGGGTGGTCGGTTGCTCCCTGCAGCCGCTTCCCCGCGTCCGTGGTCAATCAGTCTCAATCAGAGGACGGTGTAGGTCAGAGCAGATAGGTGACGCTTATGTTATGAATTCCCGTTACTCGCTATGTGTTCTATTGAAAAAATCCGCCACAGCTATTGTGACGGATTTTGTTTTTTTTATTCAGCATTATCAAGTGCGTTGATTTCATCAAGACTCTTCTGACGTCTGTCTTCAAGTGCCAGTGTGATTTCCTTGTGCTTCTTGCCTGAAAGCTTATAGAAGAACATCGGAATTGCGCAAAGCATCATGCTGATACCGGGAAGAAGGGAAACAAGAGTGAACATTGCAAATCTCTGGTTGAACACAACATCCGTTGCAGCCATAATTGCCTCTTTTGAGAGCATTGCGGCAGGGTCCATATCAATAGCCATATAAAGCACGATGATGCCGCAGGTTGAGAATGCATTGCCGATTTTGTTGATGAATCCCTGACAAGCTGAGCCGAGGCCGTTTTCTCTGTGGCCTGTTGTGAGCTCCATATAATCAAGGCTGTCGCAAATCATCGCATAGGAAATAACGTTGATAACGCCGAGGGGGATTGACTGCACGATAATGAAGGGAGCAAGCACATAAATGCTTGCAAGACCTGTTGCATAGCCGATAACCGTTGTCACAACGCTGGCAGCAAAGCCTGCAAGACAGGTTGTGATAACAATTTTCTTGTAGTCAAACTTCTTCATAAGCATAGGCATAATAAGGGTTGTGCCGAACATACCTACGATTGTGCAGACCTGGAAAATTGTTTTAACAAGGCTGATGCTGTTGAGAATATCCGCCTGAGTGGGGTTATCAGGTCCGATGTAGAATGAATAACGGGCAACATGGATAGCCGCCGCCTGAACAAGATATCTGCCGCTTGAAAGAACACCCATCATAACAACAAGCATAAGAGGCTTGCACTTGAAAATTCTTGAAAGGCTTCCGGGCTGACCGGGAATTTTCTTCTTGTCGGGAAGAGTAACTCTTTCCTTGATGTGGAAATAGCAGTTCACATACATTATTCCGCCGATAACAACGGCGAAAAGTGCAATGAGGAAATACTTTCTCTTTTCAAAATCAAGGGGATTGGGTGCGTTGCCGTTCTTTGCGTAAATCGCATTGAGGATAAGGGGAATTGCAAGGAAAAGCACCTCGGGAAGAGCGGAACCGATGCTGTTGATAATCTTTGTGAAAGAAATAACATCGCTTCTCTCTTTTGAGTTGGGAGTCAGAACATTGGGGAGAGTCCAGAAAGGAACGTCCGCCATTGTGTAAGCCATACCCCAAAGGATATAAACCACCGCTGAGAAAATCATGAGGGGCTTCGTGTCCATATCGGGACTGAGATACATAAGAAGAGTAAGAGCGGCAATAATGGGGGTTGCCATAATGATATAAGGCTTCATTCTGCCGTTTTTCATTGATCTTCTGTCAACAATCATACCCATCATGGGGTCGTTGATTGCGTCCCAGACTCTTGCGCCGAGCATAAGTGCCAGAACAAACATAAGGGGAAGCTGAAGAACATTTACATAATAGTCGCTTATGTAGCTGGACATCATGGCATAGATCATGCCCTGTCCGCCTGCACCGAGAGCAAACATCCACAGCTCTTTTTTGCCTACATACTTTTTGTTTTCCATAAAAGAACATTCCTTTCGCGGGAATTTATGATTCGTATTCCTTCATCTTTTCTGCCCATTCAGCCTCAAACTTTTCTTTGATGCCTGCATAGAC
This sequence comes from uncultured Clostridia bacterium, assembly GCA_937919155.1. Lineage (GTDB taxonomy): Bacteria > Bacillota > Clostridia > Oscillospirales > Acutalibacteraceae > CAG-177. Next base: position 28,283 of record CALFPM010000133.1, on the reverse strand, counting down.
CTCTGCGGGAATATCGGGATTGCCTTTTGAATAACCGGGCACAAGCATATCGCCTGCAGTCTTTGCAACGGTGCATTCCGTGTCATTTCTCCACTTTTCTCTCTCTTCGGGATTGCGGAGATCGGGAACATCAAGAGGAATTCCGCCCTGAAGCACCGAACGGTAAGCAAACATACCGGGCAGGAACATATCCATTGCCTCGTAAACATCGATGATATCCATATTGTCTCTGCCTCTTATGGTTTCAACAACATTGTGCATTACATACCAGTCCGAACCGCCGTGACCCGAGGGTGCGGCAAGACGGGTGAATTCGTCCCTTGTGGGTACTTCTTCAGGTTCGTTTCTGTTCTGACCCTCAAAATCGTCAAGGTTAACATAAAGCTTGTTAACATGGTCGCTTTCGCAGGCATCTTCACGGGCACATTCCATTCTGCCCTTTGAGCCGTAAACGCTGTACCACACTGAATTCTTTGAAGGACCTACGCCGTGGATGCTCTTGAGCACCGCGCCGTTTTCAAGAGTAATCATTTCAATACCTACGGGACCTGCCTTTGCGCCCATTCTTGCCATTCTTGCGTTGAAGGGAAGCTCAAATCCGGTTACCTTGACAGGCTTGAGACCTGTGATGTGGATAAGGGGACCGATTGAGTGTGTGCAGTAGTAGCAGGCGTGCATTGTGTTGCGCCAATGGTCGGGGTCGCCGAAAGTGATGTTATGCCAGATGTCCTCGCAGTTGTGCATATATTCGCCTTCGCCGTATTCAAATTCACCCAGATCGCCCTTGAGATAAAATTCTTTCATTTTCTTGGGAGCGCCCATATAGCAATAGTTTTCAGCATAGAAATATTTCTTGCCCGTTCTTTCAACAGCTTCAATAAGCTCAACAGCTTCTTTCATTGTGAGCACGGGAAGCACTTCGCTGAGCACGTTGAAGCCCTTTTCAAGCGCCTTGACTGCAAAGGGTGCGTGCTCCGTTGCAAAGTTTGCAAGAACAACAAGGTCCATATCGTGGTTCAGGAAATCCTCGTAGTTATCATAGAAAGTAATATCTCTGTCGGCATAGTCTTTCTTTGCCTTGTTGAGAAGAATATCGTAGTTGTCGCAGATTGCAACAGTCTTTGCACCTCTGACAGTGTCGCAATGGTTAATCATTGTTCTGCCTCTGCCAACGCCCACAACGCCGACCTTGATGACGGGTGCAGCTTCAACGCGTCTGCAGAAAGAGCAATCTTCATAAACCATATCAACGCTGTCAACGCCAAGCTCGCAGAGCATCCACTCCCAACGTGCTTTCATATCCTCGTCATATTCAACGGGAATGAAGCCTGCGGAAAGATAGCTCTTGACTGCGCCCTTGCGCCATTCGTCTGTGGTGAGTTCAATATAATCAACGCCGTCTTCGCTGAGTTTCTTGACTGCAACGCTGTTGAGGTATTTGCCCAGACCCTTGCCTCTGTATTCGGTTTTGATGCCGACCATATGCACCTCGCCGTGATTGCCATCGGGATGGTGGATAGCGGTTACGGTGCCGATATGCTCGCCTTCATGGTCAAGGAAGAAAACGTCTGTTTCATAAACAACGTCATCGCGTCCGCCAACGCATTCATCGAAGAATTCGGGCTGGGTATCATCTGCAACAAGACCGTTCTTGCAACATTCAACCCAAGCGGCTTTATCGCTTTCGTCTTTGTAATTTACAATAGTGTAACCTTCGGGGAGCTCATACTCCTTAACGGGAGTGCCTTTGAGCCAATACATTTTAAGCTGTGCCATAATGTCTCCTTTACTGCAAAAAGGGGCTGTAAAAACAGCCCCATTATGTTTAAAAATTATTCGCCCTTCATTTCAAGGAGCTTAACAGTGCCGTCATATGATGCCTGGCTGACCTTGATTGAATCTGTGATAGCTGACTTGATATCATCCTCTGTTGCGCCGAGTTCAACAGCATACTTTCTGTCGATGAAAAGATTGATATCCATAATATCTGCAAGTCCGTCAACGTCAATACCGCTTTCGATACCCTTTGCAGCATATTCCTTCTTGACTCCGCCGAGACCCATTCTCATCATCCAGGGAGCAACGCTGATAATCTTTCTGTTTTCGCCCATGCCTCTTGCAGCGTAAACAATCTTAAGGAATTCTTTCCATGTCTGGTTGTACATTGAAATAGGCCATGCCTTTGCACCCTTTGACTTTTCAGCTGCGCCAACGATAACTTCACCAACCTGACGGACTGTGAGCATTGCTGTGCCGCCGCCGGGATACATTGTGAACGGAAGCTTATCCATCATCTTGATCTGCTCAATAAGGATAACCCAAACAGGCTTTCTGCCGGGCTGTGTGCCGAAGATGTAGGGAAGCTCAAGAACTGATACGTCAAAGTTGTCATCAGCAAATGAGAAAGCAACTTCTTCCTGAGCAATACGGCTTCTGATGTAAGGATGCTTCTCTGTGAGCTTCATGTCGGGGCGCTGCTTTGCAAGATATGCAAAGTATGAACCGAGAATAACAGCGCTCTTCATGCCGACTTCCTTGCAAAGAGGAAGAATTCTCTCGAGAGGCTGGATGTTGTACTTGTAATATGCATCGTAAACGGGAGCAGGGAACTCAACTCTTTCGTCAATACCTGCTGCGAAAACAAAGCAATCATAGCCTGCCATCATAGCCTTGATTTCGTCATCTGACTTTGCGTAGATGTTGCAGAACTCAAGTTCCATTTCCTCGGGGATGGGAGCACCTTCGGGAAGAGGAGGAAGAGCAACGCTCTTTACCTGATGGCCTCTTTCAATAAAAATTCTTGCAGCTTCTGAACCCAGAAGACCTGTACCGCCAATCATAAATACTTTCATTGGGAATACCCTCCTTGAAAAAATATACAAGTATAATATATATTTATTTTTTTGATAAGTCAATAGACTAATGCAAAAATAGACAAATAATTTGCCAAGTGCAAAGTTCAAAGGGCAAAGTGCAAAGTGAAGGATAGGCTCTGCCTATGACCGATTGTATTTTATTTGCCGAAAATATTCTTCAGTACCGTAAAGTTATCTTCAACAGTTTTTGAGCAGAAGGTCTTTTTGCCGTCACTTCCCATTGTCTTAATCTTCATTCCGTCAAAAATCTTTCCAAATTTTATTGAGATATTTGTTGTTTCTCCATTTTTCGTATATGTGATTTCATACCCTCTTATTTCGGGAGTAAAGCAGAAATCTGTTATTGTATCATCCGACTGAAAGATGTTTTTTGTTTTGCATATGAAGTCCGCAACGAGCACGGAATTTTCATATTCTTTCTTTGCTATAGGAAGTTCGCTCAAACTGTTTCACCTCATTCCGAATTACACATTATCCTGCTGACCCGAGAAGAAATCAACGGGGAACCAGTTCTGTGCAAAGGCAGGCAGACCCAGACGCTTTTCCGCATACTGCCCTGCAAAGAACGCAACCGCGTCAAGGTGGTCGAGTTCAAAATCAGGCTTTGCATCGGTTTCCGTAACGGTAACGTTTCTGCCGTCAACGGTGATTGCCAGATTTTCGTCCTTTTTATAGCCGTGAACAAGCACATTGAGCGTGCCTGAGCAAAGATTCGTTCTCTGTGCCTTGACGGCAAGAAATGCCTCAACAAACTTTGCATAGTTGAGAATATTGATCTGCTCAACATGGCAGACCGACATTCCGCAGCACACTTTTGCCATATATGAACAAAGTTCCGTGTTATAAACAGGAGCGGTAAACGACACCCTGTCGCTCTCCATCGTTTTCATTGCGCAAAGGAAGAAATCAAGCAAATCTCCCGTGTCAGTCACTCTGAATTCCGAGAAATTGCCTTTGCTGTTGAATGTAAAATATCCTTTGAATTCACCGTTGTCATAAACCCCGTAAGGCGCGCTGCGCCAGCTTCTGAGAATATCAATCATACTCTCCTCACTGCGCTGAACATAAAAAGGCTGAGCCTCGTTGAGTCTGTTGATTCTTGCAATTTCCGCGGTATCCGCCTCGGTGAGCTCCTTTGCGGTGAATTCCGTTTCCGTGTTGCCGTTTCTCAGCCTGCTGATGTTGCCGATATTGATTTCAAAACGGATTGCATTGCCTGCAGGCGCATAGCCGAAATACTCATATCTCTGCCTCTGACCGCCCAGCGCGGAATAATCGTAATCTCCGTCAATCATAACTTTCAGAGCATCATTCATAAGGTCAATCATATAACCCTTGCGGCGGCTGTCCTTTGCAACAGCCACATTGCCGATGCCCATAACTTTCAGCTTTCTGCCTGCGGCAACGGCGGAGAGGGGAAAACATCCGACAGCTGCCTTGATTACACCGTCCTCTTTGAGGATAAGGTTGTTTTCGCCGCAGTTGTATTTATCCTTGTAAAGCTTGGGGAGAAGGTCCATGAAATTGTTGTGAGGCTCTTCGGAAAAGAATATGTCGTCCAAAGCCTCAATGAGCTGTTTTTCATCGTCCTTGCAGCCGAAACCCTTGCAAATTTCCATCGGTTTTTTACCTCATTTTCATAAAGTCATTATAGTTCAGAACTCTGTAATTCTTGCCGTTTGAGCGCGCAGATGCCTTGTCTCTCTTGCGCTTCATGAACACGAGAATTATCAGCACGGCAATAATCGCAATTGCGGCAATTCTGAATATCCAGTTGGAGAAAATCGCCTTTGCCACAGTGCCGATTGTTGCGAAAAATCCTCTCTTGACATCCATGCTTGCAACAAGGTCGATTTCTTTTATCACATTGCCTGCATAAAGCACCTTTGCGCGGCAGATAACTTCGCCTTTTTTGACGGGAGCTTTAACGAATTCAGGAACAGTTTCTGCAATGGGTTCAACAAGCAGACTGCCCGAATCCGTGCCCGCAGGCACAAGGCTGTAAACAGTTTCTCCGGGAGAAAGGGTGAGAAAATCCGTTGTTTTTGCGTATTTCACGGGCACCTGACTCACAATACGTGTTGTGTCCGAAATAGCAACAAGTTCAAGGTTTTTGAACGCCCATTCAAACATTTCCTTTGCATCAAGAAAAGAGCCGTTTTCCGCAACGCCGTCATTGTCAACATCCCTGTAAACGGAATTAAGACAAACCGCAACATAGTTATAACCATCCTTTGAAGCAACAGCAACAACGCATCTGCCTGCATCGGAAGTTGAGCCTGTCTTGCCGCCCTTGACATACTTGCAATAGTAATCCTTATAAGCACTGTTCATAAGGTAATTTGTGTTCAGCGCGTTGCGCTCCTCCTGCAGATTTGTTGCAGGAAGTTTATATGAAGTTTTGCCAACGATTTCCGCAAATGCAGGAAATTCCATTGCGTGGAGAATGAATTTTGCCATATCTTCGGCAGTAACATACTGGTCATCATCGTGCAGACCGTGGGGATTAACAAAATGGCTGTTTGCGCAGCCCAGACGCGCCGCAACCTCGTTCATCATTGCAATGAATTTTGCTCTGTCGCCGCCGCTTATGTAATCCGCCAGCACAGTTGCCGCCTCATTTGCGCTCTGTATGAGCAGGCTTGCCAGCAGATTATAGACCGTCACCTGCTCGCCTGCTTTGAGTCCGCCGAGTGAACTTCCCGTGCCGTCAAGCTCTTTTATGCAGGACTCGGAAACGGTAACAACCGCATCGAGATTTGTGCAGTTTTCAAGCACGACAATGGCTGTTACAACCTTTGTCAGGCTGGCAGGAGGAGTCTGCTTGCCTGCATTTTTCTTGAAAACAACCTCGCCGTTATCGGCGCTCACAAGAAGAAGGCAGTCCGAGTAAAGACCCATTGATTTCATTTCTTCGTCAAAAGCCGCACCTGCGTTCAGCGTAAACACACTGCTCATCAGCACCGCGGCAATCATAATTATGCTTAATATCTTTTTCATTTTCAACACCGTAAATTTAATATTTTGTCACAGACGAAATTGATTATAGCACAAAAAAATTAATAAATAAATACTTTTGCACATTAATTTTAATTTACCAAATAATTTAGCGGTCTGCTCCTTGATTTTTTTGGGATATTAGAGTATATTTAAATAGATCATAATGTATTCAGGAGCGTGTGCTTTTATGGTATATGTAACAGGAGATATGCACGGCGATATTTCGCGCTTTGATTCACCTGCAATAAAACAGCTTAAAAAAGGGGATACCCTTATTGTCTGCGGCGACTTCGGTTTTGTCTGGGACAACAGCAAAATCGAGCAGAAAATTCTGAAAAAACTCGGAAACAAAAAGTTCAACATCTGTTTCATTGACGGTACTCACGAAAATTTTGAGCTTCTCAATGCTTATCCCGTCAGCGAATGGAACGGCGGCAAGGTGCACCACATCTGCGGCAATCTTTACCACCTGATGAGAGGTCAGATTTTCAGAATTGACAATATGACTTTCTTCACGATGGGCGGCGGCGAAAGCCCCGATATCGACATCCGTTTTGAGGAAAAAGCCTGGTCAAAATATGAGTTCCCCAGCCGCGAGGAGCTTCTTGAGGGTGCGGCAAATCTTGAAAAACTCAACTGCAGGGTGGACTATGTCATCACCCACGAACCCCCCGTCAAAATCAAGGGTTTCCTCAAGCTCAAGGACAGCGAAACCGCAAGCGTAACAGGTCTCAACACCTATCTTGAGGAGCTTTCGGAAGCCTGTTCATTCAGACGCTGGTTCTTCGGCTCAATGCATCTGGACAAATACATTTCGAACTCTCATGTGGCGGTTTATTACAACGTAATCAACGCCATCACGGGCGAAGTGCAAAGATAAACAAAATCAATCGGGATACATGACTTCTGATAAAGGAGATATGATATGAAACAGTTCTTTTCCGCACTCCTTGCGGCAATAATCGGTTTTTTCGGCACTCTTTCAACCAATATCACCGACCGTATCAACAACTATGAATTCACCGTTGATGCATCGCAGTGCGGCGATGTGCTTGTCAACCCCGCAAGCAATGTCAACATATGGTCAATTGACGGAAATCCGTTTGTAAATCAGAAAAGAAATCCGGAATACGACATTTTTGATTTCGTCAATTATGTTCAGTTCATGCAGTGCACAGGCGGCAATGAGGACAGAGATTTGTTCGTTGACCCGCTGGACAGAACAGTGCTTGACGACTATGATTTCACAACGCTGATTGATAACTGCAGAGGTGTTCTTGAGCTTGGTGCAAAGCCTATGCTCAAACTGGGCAGCGTGCCTCTCAAATACTCCTCAAATGCCACTACGGATGCGGAATTCAGCACAAATATTTATCCCCCCGACGACTACAACATTTATTACAATTACATTGCCGCCATCTGTCAGGCTCTTGTTGACGAATTCGGCAAAGAAGAAGTTCTGACCTGGCGCTTCGGCGTTATGACCGAATACGAAAACGCCGCCTGGTTTATGTCAAACAGCGGTGATCCCGATGAATCCGCCGCTGAATTCTGCAAGCTTTATGACTACACCGTTGCCGCCCTTATTGATGTTATCGGCGAGGATGTTTTTGTTGGCGCTCATTCAATGACAGTTACGGAAGGTCTTTGGGACGAGGCAGAATTCATCCGTCATTGCGCCGAGGGCACAAACTACAAAACAGGCAAAAAAGGCAGCCGTATCTGCTACCTTTCCGCTTCATTTTATGACTCGGCACCCGGCGACTATACAGACGGCAAAACCCTTGCAAAAACAATAGATTACCTGCGTTCAACCGCCGAAAAATACGGGCTGAACAACCTGATTTACGGCATTGACGAGGGCAGACTTCTCTTCGGCAACACAAGCGGCAAAGACAGCGACCAGCTTCTCACCCGCACCTGCGGCTTCACTTATCAGGCGGCATATGACGCCAGAATGTACCGCACAATGTTTGTGAATGATATCAATTATTTTTCATCCTGGGCATATCTTTCAAACGGCTTTTTTGACGGCAACCCCACCGTCAGCTATTATGTTGCGGCAAACGCGGCAAAATTTGACGGCGCAAAGCTTGCACAGACGGAAAAAACACATCGCGGTTGGGTTCCCAAGGCAGAGGTTGAGGCGGTTTCGGCATTCAATGCGGAAACAGACACCCTGCACATTATGGCGTATAACTTCAAAAACAAGGTTGATTATAAAGCTACTGCCGACATTGATTTAACGGTTAAAGCACCTCAGTTTGACGGCAAAACAGTTAAGGTTACCGCATATGTCATTGACGATGACTGCAACTGGTTTGACGAATGGCAGCAGGACAGAATCACTTACGGCATCGGCGATGAATGCTTCGCCTGGTCACCCGATGACCCCGAGGTTGATAATCCCATCACTCTCTCCGACCCCGATGCAAGAGAGCTGTATTTCAATGAGCTTAAGCCGAAATATTACGAGTGCTCAAAGCTCGTGCCCGTTGAAGAAACCGCAACGGTTACTGACGGCGAAATTTCCCTGAGCATCACCCTTGACCCCAACGCGGTTGTATTCTATGAAATAACACCCGTTTAATTCCGCAGTTTTTGCGGCATAATACAATATATTAATGGCGGTGAATGATATGTTTGACGCGCTCAAAGTTAAAAACCAATGCGTTGAATGGATAAAAAATTTCTTTGAAGAAAACGGAAAAGGCTGCAATGCCGTAATCGGAATTTCAGGCGGAAAAGACAGCTCCGTTGCGGCGGCTCTCTGTGTTGAGGCTCTCGGCAAAGACCGAGTTATCGGCGTGCTTATGCCTCAGGGCGTGCAGCACGACATCGATGCCGCATATATGCTTGTGAATCACCTGGGCATAAAACACTATGAGGTCAATATCAAGGCGGCTATGGAAGGAATTCTCGGAGCATTTCCTGAGGATTTGCCCCTTTCCGAGCAGTCAAAGGTAAATCTTCCTCCCCGTATCAGAATGTCAACTCTTTATGCGGTGAGCCAATCTCTCAACGGCAGAGTTGTGAACACCTGCAATCTTTCCGAAGATTGGGTGGGTTATTCAACCCGTTACGGCGATGCGGCAGGAGATTTTTCGCCCATGTGCAATCTGACCGTTACGGAAGTCAAGGAAATCGGACATCTTCTGGGTCTGCCCCGTGAATTGGTTGAAAAAACTCCCATTGACGGTCTTTGCGGCAAAACAGATGAAGAGAATCTCGGCTTCACCTACGCGGAGCTTGATGTCTATATCCGCACAGGCAAGATTGACGACCCCGAAAAGAAAGAACTCATTGACAGAAAACACAAGGCAAACCTTTTCAAGCTTCAGCTTATGCCTATGTTCAAGCCTGACGAGGTGTAAAAATGAATATAAAAAATCTTCAGTTATCCCTCAAAGACGGCGGTGCTTATCTGATTGTATCGCCCGAAAACAGACGTTGGCTCACAGGCTTTGCCTCATCTGACGGCTATCTGCTCGTCACAAAAAATGAGGCGGTTTTTCTCGTTGACAGCCGCTACATCGAGGCTGCGCAGAAACAGATTACCGCTTGCGAAAGCGTGCTTCTGACCTCACTTACGGAGCAGCTGCCCGAAATGATTTCAAAAATGGGTGTTACCGCCCTTTACACCGAGGCTCAGCGACTTTCCGTTGCTGATTTTGAAAAAATCAAAAAAACCTCTCCCTGCCTTTGCATTGCAGGGGATGCAGACGGCGCGGTTGATGCTCTCCGCCGCATAAAAACCGAGGATGAAAAGAAAAAAATCCTCAAGGCTCAGGCAATCGCCGAAAAAACCTTTGACAGAATTCTTGATTTCATAAAAACCGGCGTTACCGAGCGTGAAATTGCACTTGAACTTGACTTTTTTATGCTGAAAAACGGTGCGGAAGCCGTTTCGTTTGAAACGATTGCGGTCAGCGGAAAAAATTCGTCAATGCCCCACGGCGTACCCTCCGACAAAAAAATCGAAAAAGGCGATTTCATCACTCTTGATTACGGCGCGGTTGTTGACGGTTATCACAGCGATATGACCCGTACTCTTGCAGTAGGCGAAGTTTCGTCAAAGCAAGCAGAGGTTTATGAAACCGTGCTGAATGCTCAGCTTAAAAGCCTTGAAACTCTTAAAGCAGGCGTAAAGTGCTTTGATGCAGATGCCGCCGCAAGAGATATAATCAAAAACGCAGGCTACGGCGCATATTTCGGCCACGGCACGGGTCACGGAGTCGGCATTGAAATCCACGAAGCTCCAAGGCTCTCGCCCAAAAGCGATGCAATCCTTTGCACAGGCGATGTTGTGACCGTTGAGCCGGGAATTTACCTGCCCGATGAATTCGGTGTACGCATTGAAGACATGGCATTTATCACGGAAAACGGCTGTGAAAACCTCACAAAATGCCCCAAAAACCTTATAATTCTTTAAAGTAAACCGATAATTCGTAAAAAAGACTTGAAAAATATTATTGAATAGTATAAAATAATTGCGAAAACATATATATAAGGAGAAATAAACTTATGGTATCAGCAGGCGATTTCAGAAACGGCGTAACCTTCGAAATGGAAGGTCAGGTCTATCAGATTATCGAATTCCAGCACGTTAAGCCCGGCAAAGGCGCAGCTTTCGTAAGAACAAAGATCAGAAACGTTATCGGCGGCGCAGTTGTTGAGCGTACTTTCAACCCCACCGACAAGTTCCCCACCGCTTACATCGAGCGCAAGGAAATGGAATACTCATACGAGGACGGCGGTCTCTACTACTTCATGGACCCCGAAACCTACGACATGATCCCCATCGGTGCAGACACACTTCCCGAGAACTTCAAGTTCGTTAAGGAAAACGAAACCTGCCGTGTTCTTTCATACAAGGGCAGCGTATTCGGTGTTGAGCCCCCCAACTCAGTTACTCTCCAGGTAACAAAGACAGACCCCGGCTTTGCAGGCAACACTGCAACAAACGCAACAAAGCCCGCTACTCTTGAAACAGGCGCAGAAGTTAAAGTTCCCCTGTTCATCGATGAGGGCGAAATGATTGTTGTTGACACTCGCACAGGCGAATATCTCAGCCGTGCATAATTATATTTAACGGAGGACACTAAAATGACTGTTACTGAAAAGGTTGCATACCTCAAGGGTCTTGCAGAAGGTCTTGCACTTGATGAAAGCAAGCCCGAAGCAAAGCTTATCAAGGCTATGATTGATGTTCTTGACGACATCGCTCTCTCAGTAAGCGATCTTGAAGACGGACTTGACCTCATCAGCGAGCAGCTTGACGCTGTTGACGAGGATCTTGACGAGCTTGAAGGCTTCGTTTACGAAGACCTTGACGATTGTTGCTGCGATGATTGCTGTGACGATGACGAAGAGGAAGAATACTATGATGTTGAGTGCCCCAGCTGCGGCGAAGTAATCTGCGTTGACGGTGACATTCTTGAGGAAGGCAGCATCAACTGCCCCAAGTGCAATGAGCTCCTCGAGTTTGAAATTGACTACGATTGCGATTGCGGTTGTGACGACTGTGACGAATAATTAACAAAAAATTATCCGCTCTGAGTAATCAGGGCGGATTTTTTATTCATATAATCGGAGCAAAGCGACCCTTCACTTTGCACTCTGCACTTTGAACTTTGCACTAAAAAAAGCACGGTTTTTCACCGTGCCTTTTTTATTCCGTTACCGTTACATCAAGAAGCTTTGCGCCCACATATTCCGCAAGGGCGGCGGGGTCAATGCCAAGCATTATGCCGCGCACTCCTGCGCTGACATAAATTTTGTCAAAAAGGGTTGCGGTTTCGTCAATCACTGTGGGAAAAGCTTTTTTCATTCCCACCGGCGAGCAGCCGCCTCTGATATAACCCGTCACTTTCAGCAAATCCTTGACATGGAGCATTTCCACTTTTTTCTCGCCGAATGCTTTGGCGGTTTTCTTCAGGTCAAGCTCTTCGCAGGCAGGGATGCAGCAAACGCCGTATCCCTGCTTTTCTCCGCTGAAAACAAGGGTTTTGAATATCTGAGACGGGTCTTTGCCCGTTTTTCTTGCTGTGCTTACGCCCGAAAGGTCGCTTTCATCAACGGCATATTCCATAATTTCAAAGGGTATTTTCGCCGCTTCAAGCAGGCGCATTGCATTTGTTTTGGTCATAATTATTTCTTGGAAATTCTGAATTCAAACTCAATCTTCTTGTGGCTGTTGAGGCGGTATTCCTTGTGGAGATGAGCGCAGCCGGGCATATCGCCGCCAACGCCTCTCATTGCGCCGTCAATGCAAAGGGTGATGTGGTTATCCTTCACAAGCTCATAGAGATGCTTTGCCTTATCCAGCTTTTCGGGGTTATAGTAACCCAGATTGAAGCCGAAGGGAATATCCATTGCATCAATTCTGATGCCGAAGCCTGACGCATCGGTTACGGTCAGATTTCTGACATCTGTTCTGTGTCCGTTTTCCTGAGGACGCATATATCTGTGTTCAAGCTCTGCAACGCTCATTTCGTGCTTTGCAATTTTTCCGCCTGTTTTTCTGTCAAAATATGTTTCGTGAGGTCCTCTGCCGTACCACTCCGCATTGTCAAGTGTGCTCTTGATACCCATTCGCATACCCACCTTAAGCATAGGCAGAAGCAGACCCATTGCGCTGTGCTTGACGGTTACATCGCCGTCAGGTGAGAAAAGATATGTTGTTGAAACGCCCGAAACAAAGGGAGCATTCCACTTGACGGTTACTTCAACACCCGAGGGAGTTGATGCCGCCTTGACGGAGCGGGCAACCGTCTGAGCCGTTGTTCTTCTCCACTGATAGAGGGGATGAATTCCCGTGAAAATCGGAGCAAAATTGAGATACTCTCTGTCATTGTCCGTCAGTGCGCGGAAGAAGTCGGGGCGCAGGGGTGAGCCGCTTTCAATAATCTCATTGCCGTCATAGCAGAGAGATGAAAGAGCGCCTGCAGTAACCTTTGCGGTGAAGCCGTTGCCGACAATATTAACATTGTTGCCTGTTTTAAGATACTTGAGGTTGCCGTTTGCAGGCTTACGCTTTGCGGCGGTCTGCTCACGGAGCACAAGCTGGCAGAAATTCTGCTCAAAGCCTGCCTCTGCCCAGGGCATATCCTTATTGAGAATAAATGAGATTGTGAGAATCACTTCACCCTCGGCATAGTCCGAAATATTTACGGGAATCTGCACTTCTTCGTTGGTGAGAGGTGCAATTATTTTGTCAATCACACCGCTTTTTACCTCATCGCCGTTAACTGCAAGGCTCCAGCGGATATCATAATTCTCTGTTGAAATAAAGAGATTCTTGTTTCTGATAATAACCTTGCCGTTTTTGCAGTCACTGTCGATTGCGTCAAGGTTTGAATAAACTTTCTTCACCTCATAGTATGAGGGATGGGGCTTTCTGTCGGCGGAAATAATGCCGTTTGCACAGAAATAGAAGCTGGAGAAGCCTTCATCAAAGTCGCCGCCGTAGAGCCATTTTTCAACGCCGTTTTCAACCTTGCGGATGGATTGGTCAACATAGTCCCAGATAAAGCCGCCGCACATATGCTCATACTTCTCAAAATCATCAACATATTCCTTGAAGTTGCCGAGGCTGTTTTCCATTGCGTGAGCATACTCGCAGTAAATTACGGGGTGAGTCTTATATATTTCTTCGGGAATGGGTTTATTATCCGCCGCAAGCACATTTGCAACATTTTCATATGCGCTGATTTTAAGCTCCTGCTGATTGCGCATTGCCTCAACAACATATTCAACGGGGTACATACGGCTGATGAAATCGCTCTTTTTGAAGTCGAAATCGCCCTCATAATGAACGGGTCTTGACTTATCAAGAGCAAGGATTGCATTCTTTTCGTGAACAAAGTTTTCGCCGTCTCCTGCCTCATTACCCAATGACCAGAAGCATACGCAGGCGTGGCTTCTGTCGCGCAGCACCATTCTTTCCGCTCTGTCTTCAACAGCTTCGCGGAATTCAAGGTTGTCGCCCGGGCAATTCTTGCGGCGTACGCCGTGGCTTTCAACGTCTGCCTCGTCCATAACATAAAAACCAAGCTCATCGCAAAGCTCATAGAAAAATTCTGCATCGGGATAATGGCTTGTGCGGATTGCGTTTATGTTGGCGCGCTTCATAAGATGAAGATCCTGATAATATCTTTCCGTGGGCACATTCCAGCCGTTGTCGGGGTCAAAATCGTGGCGGTTAACGCCCTTGATGATAACTCTTTTGCCGTTCATATAAAGAACATTGCCCTTGATTTCCATTTTGCGGAAACCGATGCGGATGCTCTTTGAGGAAAGCACTTTTCTGCCGTTTTTGAGGGTAATCACAAGTCTGTAGAGATTGGGTTCTTCCGCAGACCAGAGCTTTGCATTCTCCTCAACATGGTTGAATTTAACAACGGTTTTGCCGTTTTTGGCGTTAATCTTTTCTGCACCGATTTTAACGGGTTTGCCGTCAGCAACAACAGCCGCCTCAAGGGTACAGTCGGCATCCTCGCCGTAATTCTGAAGGGTCACTTCAAGGTCGAGTGTTCCGTTTTTATATGTTTCATCAAGCGAAGTGTCCGCAAAGAAATCACGGATGCAGAGCTTTTCCTCGGCATAAACATAAACATCTCTGTAAATACCGCTGAGGAACCACATATCCTGGTCTTCAAGGTATGTGCCGTCTGTGTAGCGGTAAACCTCAACCATAATTTTGTTCAGACCGATATTCACATAGTCGGTAATTCTGAACTCCGCGGGGGTCATTGAACCCTGTGAATAACCAACCTGTCTGCCGTTGATATAGAGGAAGAAACCTGCCTTGACCGCGCCGAAATGAATGAAAATCTCCTTGCCCTCAAAGCTTTCGGGGATTTCAAAGGTGCGGCGGTAAATGCCGATTTCGTTAAGGCTGTGGTTAATCTTAGGAATTTCACCCTTGGCAGATGAAAGTGCAGAAGGCAGTGAGCTGCAAAGATAGATGGGCTTGCCGTAGCCCTTAAGCTGCCAGAGTGAGGGAACTTCCATATCGTCCCAGGATGAATCGTCATAATTCTCGGCATAGTAATCCGTTCTCAAATCGTCAACACCCTGCTGCCAATAGAATTTCCATGTGCCTGCAAGGGAAAATTTGGTGGGTGCTGCACCGCCCTCAAGGGCATCCTTTGCGCTTGCGTAGGGCATAGCGGTGTTGTGCCCGTCCTCTTTGTTCTCCTTAATGATATAAGGATTTTCCCAATACTTAAGTTCTGTCATTTTCATCTTCCTTTCGGGGGATAGAATTATACATTATAAATATAGCATAAAAACAACTGTTTGTCTATATTACATTTTCCTCCGATTTTGTCAAAAACACATTGTATAAAACTTACCGTTGCCGTATAATCATTAATATCACAATTTCAAAGGAGAAAAAATATGTCAGCAGCAATCCCCCTGTCATTCTGGCTGCTTTTTGCCGCCGCAATGCTCATCAGCGCAATCGGTTTTTACAAGTATGTCTATTTCATTTCCCTCGGCTACGGTTTTTTCATCGCGGGACCGGGCGCGCTTATGCTTTACCTCTTCCGTGACGGTCTGAGCGTTGCAAAATATAAATTCCTTGTGGCATAAGAAAACGGCATTCAGCTTCTTTTCTCAACGGTCACACCTTGCCGAAAAACAAGTTTTTCGACAAGCTGAAACGGCTTGCACATCTGTGCAAGCCGTTATTTTCGTCATGTTTTTTTATTTTGTTTCTGCCATAACCTTGATAACAGGTCTTGCATACTCAGAGAATTTCTGCATACCGTTGTAAATTTCACCATCATAGGTTACCAAGAGATTCTTGTCGGTAAAATCACCTGTATATAAAGTATCTATCAACCACCAACCGGTATCATTCCATCTGTTTTCATAAGCATATTCAGTAGGTAAAAGTTGGCTGACAAACGGAAGATGGGAATATTTTTTATACTGTTCCTCACTGAGCAAAACCACGTTATCGGATGTATCTACTGTTGCTGACGGTTCCTCGGAAAAATCAACGGTATGTACGAGAATAGGTCGTATCATCCCTCTTTCCTCAAAATTAAAAGCATCTCTGTAAAATGTACCGTTCAGCCAGGATCTGGCAACGCTGTCGTACCAAAGATTATATCCGTAATTATTCGAGGTTATATTCACTTGGTCAAGGCAGTTCTTGCTGATAAGGGTAAGCTCTCTTGCTCCGCCGAATTCGGTTACTTCCAGAACAACCCATTCAATGGCTTCCTTGCCGTTCTGAATATTGTTATCCTGTTCATAGCTTCCGAACAGAACGATATCTCCCTGCTTGGCAACGCTCAATCCATCGGATGATCCGTCTGATTTTTCCGTACCCGCATTGGTGATTTTTATTTCTGCGGCAGTAGTTTCCGCTTCAGCAGGGCCGTCATACTTTATCCACATGGCAGGTCTTACCCAAAACATGCCTGCTGCAGCTGTGCCGACTCCCATTTCCATATCTATGCCTATTTCATAGCCCACATTGCCTTCTTCGTCAACGTAAAGGGCAGAATTACGATTTTCGCCGGGGTTACGTACCCACCAACAGTTGTATGTTTCCGAGCTGTAACCTGCGCTCATCAGCTTGCGATTCTCCTGTTCGGGGAAATATTTCAGAACCTCATCCACGCTCAGGATGAAGAGCTTGTCGCGGGTTGAACGTCCGCCCTCGGTTCCGTAAACCGAATTGCCGGGATTATCAAGATGTGTTTCAAAAATATTTTCTTTTTCTTCTTCGGTAAACCACATATCGTAATATCGGGAATTCAGCTCGCTCCTTAATGTGCAGGACTCCCAGGTGCATATACCACTGTTCAGATTATAGAATTCGCTGTAAAGACCTTCACGGCTTACAACGAGGATTCTGTCACCCTCTTTGTCAATAACCTTCCATTCAATGGGTTGGTTTGCAAGCGTGCCGAATTCTATTATGTCGCCCACCTGAGCCGAGTTCTCCTCCAGGGGAGGAGCCTCATCGTCCTTCGTAAAAACTCCCACAAAGAAAGCCAGAAGAACAGTAAGAAGAATTATAACGGCGGCAACAGCAATGTTGCGCACACGCTTGTTTTTTGCCTTGACGGGAATTCTTACAAACTTTTCCGCAGGCTTCTCGTTCAGGTATACATATATTTTCTCATAAAGCTTTTCAATGCTGTCAAGCAAGGCCGCATCCGTGGCATCCAACCAATGGACAGCGTTGAGGTAATAAGCAAGGCGAACTTCCATTTCAACGGAATCAACACAAAAAGGAATGATATGACATCCGTATTTTATTGCCGAGGTTATTTCGTTATAAACCTGATCGGAACGGTTGGAATTCTTTGAGAAAACAAGAACAAATACCTTTGTTTTGGCCAAGGCGTTCATTATGGATTCAGACCACTCTTTGCCCGGCTCAATATCTCTCGGAGCATACCAACATTTTATTGAATTGGCTTCAAGGTTGGCACAGATGCCATCAGCTATATACTTATCCTTATGAGAATAACTTATAAATACGTCATGCATTTTTTCTTCTCCTTTTTCTCAAATCACAACCATCAGGGTTTACGCACGGAAACATTGAGTCCCAACGCACAAACCGCAAGAATCAGCAGCATAACGAAAGGTGCTGCATAGCCGCCGCTTGATGCGAGCAGACTGTTGCTGAAATTTGCAATAAACGCCGCAACAATAAGGTTGAAATTTGTGAGGCTGTAGTTCACGGAGAAATACTTCTGACCGTAGAACGATGCGGTGAATGCGGATGTTACCGTGGGGCAGGAGCCGTATGAAAGACCCGTCAGGCAAAGACCGATTATGCAAACGGGCAGTGAATGGAGCTGAACTGCAATCAGAGTGATTCCTGCGGCAACGATGGTCAGAATGTTGGCGGAAATCATAGTTGTTCGTCTGCCGAGAGCGTCATAAACCGCGCCCGTCAGAATTCTGCCAAGACCGTTGCAAACGGAAAGCACGCCAACAAGTGTTGTTGCAAGGGCAGGTGCCGCATCAACAGAAATAACAAGGTCACGGGCAAAGCTGATAACCGAATTGCCAACGGCGGTCATAAAAGCCATGCAGGCAAATGCTCGCCAGAAAGTGAAGCTTTTCAGCATTTCTGCCGTTGAGAAATCACGGACTTCAAAAGCTTCTTTCTTTGCCGCTTTTCTTGCCTTGGGGGCAGGGAATTCCGTGCCCTTGGGAGGGAGGCGGAGAATAATTCCCGCAACGATAAGCACAACCGCAACAACTGCGGCAAGCGCAAAATATGTTCCGCTTCTGCCGAAAGAGGGGGTTTCAAACATAACGCTGACCGCGTTGCCCATCAGCAATGTGCTGATGCCGAATCCCATCATCAGGCAACCCGAGCAAAAGCCTTTTTTATCAGGAAACCATGAACAAACGGTTGAAACAACAACATTATATGAAATTCCTATGCCCGTGCCTGCAAGCACCGCATATGTAAGGTAAATCAGCTCGGGTGTTTCTGCGGTCAGAAGACCCGTCAGCCCGAAGCCTGCACCTACAAGCACACCTGCAACAATGAGGGTGATTTTCGGGCCGATTTTTTTGCAGATAAGGCTGCCGAAAAATGCACCGAGGCAGAAAAAGCACATTGTCAGCGTAAAATTAAGAGCAAGAACGGAATCTGCCCAGCCGAACTCCGTTTTGAAAGGTATTTTAAGAATTGACCAGGCATAAAGCACGCCCGAAAAGAGCATTGCAAAAACACCTGCGGCAAGATAAAGCCATCTTTTGTTAAGGTTTTTCATCGAAAATCTCCTTGTCTGAATTAAGCTCGCTAATTATACCATAAATCGCCAAACTCTGCAAGGTTAAAAAAGCACCTCCTCGGAGGTGCTTTTCAGGTTTATTTGACCGCAAGTTCTTTTGCGGCATCTTTTTTGTCAAGAAGCGATGTGAAATTGATTATGAACAGCAAGGCATAAGCAACCCACATAGGCAGATTTTCAATGAATGCACTCTTGCCGACTGTTACGAGAAGAATAAGCATAAGAATAAGCACTGCAACAAAAAAGACAGTTGCAAATATGTATTTCTTTTCTTTCTGTTTTGACTTGTGGAAAAGGAATATAATCACACCTGCCGCTCCCAAAAACGCAAAGATAAGAGCGGTTGCCCAATGGGATAAACAACGGGCGGTCATAACAAGGTCAAGACCTGCCGAAGGCACATTGATTGTTACATAAATTGCGGCGCATCCGAGAGATGTGACAACAACTCCTGCCTTGCCTTTATAGTTGTTTTTGCGGTACATATAGAGTGTGTTTGTGAAAATTGAGAGCGATGCAAGAACACCCCATATTCTGAATTCCCAGGGATAACGCAGACCCAGCATACTTGCCGTAACATCGGTCAGGATGTTGCCGAACTGTTCAGGGAAGCTCAAAAATCCGTACCAGGTAATAAAAACAAAACCTGCGATAAGATTTGCCATGCAGAAAACCGTGGTGCCTTTGCTGATTTTCTCGGCAAACAGTATCTTTTTGATAAAGAATGCATAAGAAAACAAAATCAGGGTTGAAACAACAACCCATATCCAATATACTGCCGCGTTGGCATACAACGGCTGCTGAAGCATGCCGTCAAATTTTGAAACAAAGTCCGCAGACGGTAAAAGCATATCCGCTTCTGTGGGAATAATGTAAGGAAATTGGTCCCATCTCATAAACACAGACATCCATAACCCGTAAATAAGCGCAACCGCACTGCAGATGCCCATATAAATTTTTATTGTTTTTTTATCACCCATAAATATCACCTCTTGATTTTATTCTATCATGAAAGCAAGGAGAAATCAATGGTTTTCGTTCCAACGGTGCATAATTGTGCACTTTTTAAAAGCGGGGGTTAAGATGCAAAATCTTTGACAAATCATATGTATACTGTTACAATCATAATAAGACAGTTCCTATAAAGGAGAATAAATTATGCCTGTTTTTACATTATCATTCTGCGCGATTATAGTTTTAATTTATATCATTGATAATTTCATCGCAATCCCAAAAACAGAATCAGTAACGCTTAAAGAAAAACTTTGGACAGGGCACAACAAAGGCTGCATAAATCACGCTCTGCATCTGTCCGAAAAGAAAATCAGAAAGGGACAGGCATGGCGTCTGGTGTCGTCATCCCTTCTCCACATCGGAACATGGCACATCATTTCAAACGTAACCGCAACCCTCATTGTGGGTTATGCCGTTGAGTCTCAGCTTGGGGCGGCAAAAACATTGCTCTGCTTCATCGGTTCTGTGTTCGTTTCGGGATTGTTTATGGCATTTGTATATAAGCTTCAGGAAGGTGAAGGTGCATCAACGGGAATTTACGGTCTGATTGCAGTGTTTGTTATGCTCGCCGTCAGAAATTCAACCGTTTTCTTTTCTCCCGTGCCTGCAATAGCGTTGATAGTTCTGGCAATTTACACAGTCGGCGGAATGCTTGTAGGCAAAGCTACCGCATTTGAACATATTTCAGGATTTGTCGGCGGTGTTCTGATGGGCTTTATTCTTATATAACATAAAATAAAGGCAAAAAATCCGAATGCATCAAAACGATGTGTTCGGATTTTTGTTTTGGTCGGAGTAAAGATGTTAAATCCTAACCCGTAAAAACCTTTGTTCACAAATTGCTAACATTTTCGGTGCAGAATATGTTATCATATAACAAAATCTATCTTAATTCAATGGAGAGATTGCTGTGAAGAAATTTTTTTGTTTTATTCTCACGATTGTAATTGCTTTGACGGGTATAATTGCTCATGCCGAAAACGTTGAAACCGAAAAAAGTGTTCAGATCGAAATAGCCCCTTTTCTCTACAAATCAACGCTTTATCAGATGGAATTCACCAGCCATCAGTCTTACGATATCAAAGAAAAAAGCGATGCGGGTGATTATACCATATCCCGTGAGCTCAACGACCTCTCCTACACCTTTGTCTTTCCTGCAGGAACTACAGAAATAGAATGCAAGGTATCGCTCAACGGCGAATCCGATTGGCGCGGTTTTACTCTTAACGACACGGATAATCCGTCTTATTGGGAAAAAGATGAGGACGGAAATATTGACTATAACCAACCTTTGACCTTCAGACGAATCGGAACAATTGCCGAGCAGGATGAATACGGTGTTTTATACAGAGATTATCTTAAGGGTCAGGGTGTTGATGGTTTCAAAGAAATTGACAGAATTTATTGGAAACTCAGCTACATATGCAGCGGAGAAGAATTTACGGAATGCTTTGACATAAAGGTTTACGATTACGATAAAGCCGAAAAGCAAATTCTCAGAACAGTCAACTTCAATGTTGCGGGTCTGCCCTTCGGGTTCCTTTCAGGCGACAATGTAATTGCCAATCAAAAGGCGGCGGGCAAATATCTTTCACAAAACGGTTTTGATATTGTTGCCGTTCAGGAGGATTTCGGATACCATAAACATCTTGTTGACGGTATGAGCGGCTTTGAATATATGACCAACCACACGGGCGGTATTCCCGGAGGTGACGGGCTTAATATATTTACAAAAAATATGCCTGTTTATAACGAAACACGAGTCAGCTGGAACGAAGCGAGCGGTATTGTTTCAGACGGTTCCGATGAACTCACACCAAAAGGCTTTGTCTATACCGTTATCGATATCGGCAACGGCATTTATGTCGATTTTTACAATCTGCACGCAGATGCTTACGGCGGAGAGGGTTCAATTGCCGCAAGAACAAGTCAGTATAAACAGCTTGCCGAATTTATTCAGGCACGTTCCGCCGAAAATGACAGACCTGTAATTGTGACGGGGGATTTCAACAACCATATGCATACTCACGAAGATGACGGCGCACTTTATAAAACGCTTTATCAGCAGTGTGGCTTAAAGGATGCATGGATAGAATATCACAACGGCGGTGACTATTTTAACTTATACGAGTGGCATATAACAGGTCTTCCTGCCTGGGGTAATTGGGACTCAGTTGAAAGATTTATGTATAAATCCGGCGGCGGTGTGGATGTTGTTGTAAGCGATTTCAGGTATGTTGAGGTTACCGATGATAACGGAAAAGTAATATCCGACCATTCCTCTGCAGAATGTGATTTTACATTTATAAAAACCACGGACTTTGTTGAAAACACTCAGAAGCTGCAAGTAACCAAAAACTCGGCAAATGATTTTATTTACCGTCTTAAGTGGATTTTAAAGGCTTTGATTATGATTTTTTCAGATATCGGCAATCTTCCCGAATTACTGAAAGAATTTGCAAGTTATTGAAAGATTTCAAATAATTATAAAAATGCCATCCTCGAAGCAAATGCTTTCTGGATGGCATTTTTTAAAGAAAAAAAGAGTATTCTCAAGTTAAATTCCTTGCGAATACTCAAAATGGTCGGAGTGCAGAGTTTCGAACTCTGGGCCTCGTGGTCCCAAACCACGCGCGCTACCAGCTGCGCCACACCCCGATTATTATTAAGTTTTTGATTGTTACCTGCGAGGATGATTCTGCTTTTCTCCGCTTGCGCTACCAGCTATCGGTCAGAAACATTGTCGCCCTGCTCGCTTGGAGCGCTTCGCATTGCTCTGTGTTTCTTCCTGCTCTGTCATTGCCTTTTTCCGCCACCGGCGGCAATGCCTGAGCCACCACACCCCGATTGATATTAAATTATAAACAGTTGCCTGCAATATCGGTATATATTCTATGATATTTGCGGCTGAATGTCAACCACAATTCACATTATTTTGCCTATTTCTCTCATTACCCTTGCCACAGGCAGACCGACTATATTGAAATAATCGCCCTCTATCTTTTCAACAAGCACGCATCCTTTGCCCTGAATACCGTATGCGCCCGCTTTGTCCATAGGCTCACCTGTTTCAACATAGGCTTCAATTTCCGACTGAGTGAGGTCATAAAACTTAACTTTGCTGACCTGTGCAAAGGTTGTTTTATGCTCACCGCAGGCAATACAGACACCCGTTATAACGCTGTGTTCAACGCCCGAAAGCATTGAAAGCATTGCGCAGGCATCCGCCTTATCCTTTGGTTTGCCGAGAATTTTATCCCCTGCAACAACTATTGTGTCCGCACCGATAACTATTGCGTTTTCGTTTCTCTCTGCAACGGCAAGAGCCTTTTTCTCCGCGGTCATTTTTGCCGCATCTTCGGGCAATGTGCCCTCGGGAATGCTTTCATCAACATCCGCAACGCATATTTCAAACTCTGCACCTGCCGTTTCAAGCAATTCTTTGCGGCGCGGCGATGCAGATGCAAGAATAATCTTTTTTTTCATCATTTTCCTCCGCCGATAATTCCTCTGCGCTGCATTTCTGCCACACGCATAACAAGTGCCTGAGTTTTACCGTCAGGAATTTCGCCGTTAATTACCATATCAACCGCTTTATTCAGGGGGATTCGCTCAACCTCGAGGAATTCGTCCTCATCAAGGTGCATATCCGTTTCCTTGAGATTCCAGCCGGCATAAAGGTGGATTATTTCGCCGCAATAACCCGGTGTGGGATAAAATTTGCCCAGGTCTGCGTATTTTTCGGCTCTGAAGCCTGTTTCTTCCTCAAGCTCACGCTTGCCTGCCTCAAAGGGGTCTTCGCCCTTTTCAAGCTTGCCCGCAGGAAGCTCAAGAACAACCTCCATATAAGGATATCTGAACTGACGGACAAAAAGAAGCTCGTTTTTATCTGTCAGAGCGGCAACGCAAACACCGCCGTTATGCTCAACAACCTCGCGCACGCAGGGTTTGCCTGTGGGAAGCTCTGCATTGTCGCGGCGCACATTTATTATTCTGCCCTGATATACATAAATTTTTTCCGTTGTTTTTTCAAAAAGGTCCATACCGCACCTCCGCTGAATTATATGATAATTATAGCACACTATCTTCGCGAATAACAGATAAATTTCAAAAAAAATAGCCGCCCTGTTGGGCAGCTAAATTAAAAAGTGTCGGCGTCGACCTATCTTCCCAGGCCGCTTCCAGCCAAGTATTTTCGGCACTGTTGAGCTTAACTACCGTGTTCGGGATGGGAACGGGTGGACCCTCAACGTCATCAACACCGACTAAAAAACGCAACGGCGTTTTTTGAATGCTTGATGATTATATACCACTTATCACCGTTTGTCAAGGGTTTTTTCAAAATTTTTTAAAAAATTTGTAATAATTAAGCTTATATTACGTTTTTCTTCTTAAGATTGATTATTTTGCCTATTGCAATCAGACCGATAACTGTCAGAATCAGCTCAATCGCCATATATGAACCGTTATAGATAAACGAATACCACGCAACCGCCATCCCCTCGGGGCAATAACCGCTCCAGATTGTGACGCCGCTGATAAAATGGCAGATAAAACGGATTACGCACACAACCGCTCCGCCCAGAGCAAGCTCCGCAGACTGATTTCTGAGCCTGTCGCGGAATATTCCGCCGAGTCCGAGGCATCCGAAGGCAACAATATAGTCCGCAAAAGCAACGATAAGATAGGCGACAATTCCCGAAACATAGGCAAAATTTTTGTAACCCATTATCATTTCAAAGATTGCCAATGCAAGTGCCGCAGGCAAACCGTTTTTAACTCCGTGACGGTATGAGATAAGGATAATTGGCACCTGACCGAAAAGGCTGAAGCCGCCGCCATAAGCATAGGGCCAGGGGATGAAATCCGACACGACAAAAATTGCGATTGAAAGGGCAACCATCATTGCGCTTTCTGCCAGAATGTGGGTTTTGTTGAATTTTTTTGACATACAAAATCTTCCTTTCTTATTGAAAGGGTGGGCAAGCAAAAAGCCCGATGCATATTGCATCGGGCGTGAAACTTGCACTGAGGCTCTTTTCCTACGCCCGCATTACCGGGATCAGGTCTGAGGGTATAATCTCAGCCGCCGAAGCAGCACCCCTTTGTATTAAAAAGTGTTCAACTGCACTTTTCGTTTGAATTATATATCCGCTTTTTGCTTTTGTCAAGAGTTTTCTTTCTCTGCTTTTCCTTCGGGAGTGTCGCGGTAATACTGGGTTTTGGGATTGGGATGCTTGGTTGATGCCCAGAGTTCATCCGCAACAGGCTTCCACGCCGATGCAAATTTATCGCACTTTGCGCAAAGCTGCTCTGCACTTTCAGGACAAATCAGATCAGTTGACTTTGCGCCCGTCTGAGCAATCATCTTGCGCAGACAATCGGGATTTTCAAGCATGGGGCAGGGTCTGAGGTGATTGTCATTGAAAGGCTGATTGTGATAATAAGCCTTGAAAAGAGGACTCTGCAGACCTTCAAGAATTGTCTTTTCCCTGATGTTGGAATCCGAATAATGAATGAAAACGCAGGGCTCCATATCGCCCTCGGAATTGATGTGGAAATAGTTTCTGCCGCCTGCAATGCAGCCGCCCACATATTCCGCATCGTTCTGGAAATCAAGCACAAACATGGGCTTGCCTGTTCTGCTGTTTCGCATTTTGCGGAGCCATTTATACATATGCACGCGCTGTTCGGGGGTGGGAATAAGCTCGGGCACCGCGTCCTTGCCAACGGGCATATAGTTGAAGTAAAGGCCGAAAAGCACGCCTTTTTCCACCATAAGGTCAATGAATTCCTCGCTCGTAACGGCAGGAATATTTGCGCTTGTGTAGCAAACGGAAATGCCGTAAAGCAAGCCGTTTTTCTTAAGCAAATCCATTGCCTCGATTGTTGTTTTGTATGCACCGTCACCGCGCCTTGAGTCGTTGCTTTCCTCCGTGCCCTCAATGCTCAGGGCAAGAGTAAGATTGCCCACACTCTTCATTTCATCGCAAAGTGCCTGGTCAATGAGGGTTGCGTTTGTGTAAGCAAGGAATGCGCAGTCGGGATTTTCGCGGCAAAGGGTGATGATATCCTTTTTGCGGATAAGAGGCTCGCCGCCCGTAAGCATATAAAAATGAGTGCCGAGTTCGGTGCACTGATTTATTATTGAGCGCATTTCATCCAGAGTCAGGTTTGACTTATGACCGTATTCCGCAGACCAACAGCCTTTGCAATTAAGGTTGCAGGCGCTTGTGGGGTCAAAAAGCACCTGGAAAGGAATGTTGCACTTATATTTTTCTCTGTTTGCGCGCACGGCCTTTGTGCCGTTGACGCCTGCACCCAAGCCAAGGGCAAGGAGCATATTTTTGATAACATTTTTATCGCAGTTGTTGATGATATTCAGCGCAAAAGTTCGCCATACATTATCCTTATCGTTAACGGCATTGCGGAATGCATCAAAATTCTTTTCGGGGAACGCGCCGCCCATCAGCTTCTGAGCAAGGTCAATGAGTTTCACAAGGTTTTCTTCAGGATTTTTCTTGATGTACTTATAAATACCGTCAAAAGCAACGGCAGCTGAAGCACGCTCAATTTTCTCCTTCATTGTCATCACGGCGATTCCCTCCTTTTTTCATAATTGAAATGATATACACTTTAATATACCACAGGTTTGCATTTATGTCTACTAAATTTTAAAATTAAAATGTTAATTTTCTTGCATTGAGGAAGATTTTGGGGTATTATACTTTATAAAGCAAAAAGTTCAGAATGCAAAGTTGAGGATAAAATGAAAGAAAAATTTCAAAGAGGCTCCCATGCAATGGGACTTGCGGCAAGAATAATAGTTTCGGTATTTATTATTGCCATTATTATCTGGAAATATGACGATTTCAAAACAATGGATGTGAGGGGACTTGTGGAAGCAAGCTCAAGCGCATTGATGGCGGTTGCCACAATCTGGGGCATTTATCTGCTCAAATCCATGGTTTTTGTTGTGCCCGCATCCCTGATTTACATTGCGGTGGGCATGGCATTCCCCGCCCACTGGGCAATTCTTATTAATGCCGCGGGCATTTTTATTGAAGTCACCGTTTCGTATCTTTTCGGACGGATTATGGGCGGAAATTATGTTGTCAACAAGCTGAAAAAAGTGAAATACGGCGAAAAAATCATTGAATTGCAGGGCAAAGGCAAGCTTTCCGCAATATTTGCTATCAGGTTTCTGCCTGTTTTTCCCATTGACCTTGTGAGCCTTTTCCTTGGCGCGGTCAAAATGAAATTCCTGCCCTATTTTCTCGTTTCAATCGGCGGAATTCTGCCCCGTGTAATACTTTTCACCATTCTGGGTGACGGACTCTATGACTATGTGCCGATGGATAAAATTGCCCTTATTGCGGCAATTCTGCTGCCTGTGGCGCTGATTGCGTGGATTATAAAATATGCGGTCAAGAGTAAAAAGGCGGAAGAAATTGCAGATGAAGAGGCAAGGATTAAAAAAGAAGAAAAAAAGGCGGCAAAATCAAAGAAAACTGAAAATGATAAAAACGGGTCAACCTGAGTTGACCCGTTATTTTTTAATCAAGATTCATAACTTCTTTGATGGGACCTGCAAAGTCCTTTGAAATGCCTGCAGGGATTTTGCCTGTTGTCAGCATCTTTTTGAACTTGTTCTTTGTGTCATTGAGAGTCTGGAATTTTGCAACGGTGTGAATGAGAGCCTGTCTTCTGTCCTCATTCTTAAGGTATACACAGTTGTCGAGAACGATTTCCGTTGTATCCTCTGCGCCTGCGGTAACGGTTATTTCAAGAGTGCCGTTTGCCTTTATCTCTGCCTTTGCGCCGTTTACCTTTGCCTCTGCGCTGACAATATCCTTGAACTTAATAATATAAGTCCTTGTTGCGGGCACAACGCTGCCCTTGCCCTCTGCCTTTGCAATCTTAAAGCTGACGGTGTTTCCGTTTTCAGCAACGGTGAATGCGGTTTTCAGGTATTCGCCGTCACGGTATGAGAGAGTTTCGCCGTCATCTTCGTAGAGAGTGAAGGTATTGTTGCCTCTGTAAACAAGAAGCTCAAGCTTTTCGGGATTTGAGCAATCGTTTGTCCTGTCATTCACATCAAGGGGAATGATTGCGCCTTCCTTGGCAAGCACGGGAATTGTTTCAAGGTCGCGGTACATTTCAACAAACTTGTTGCCGCTGTAAATCCTGCCCGTGAAGATATCCGTATATCTGCCCTCAGGAAGCCACACATTCACCGATGCCATGTTGGTTTTCGCCGATGTGTGACGGGTAACGGGGGCAACGATAAGCTCCGTGCCGAAGAAGAATTCGTTTCTGCAGTTATATGCATTTTCATCCTCGGGATATGCGTAATACATAGGCTCGCAGATTGCTCTGCACTCGGTGTGAGTGCGGTAATTCATTGTGTAGATATAGGGCAGAAGCTTATGTCTTAAACGGAGAGCATCTGTTGCAATTCTCTGAACAGGGCCGCTGAAATTCCAGGGCTCCTTGCCTGCAAACTCATTGTTTGTTGAGTGCAGACGCATAACGGGGCTGAACACGCCGAGCTGAACCCAGCGAAGATAGAGTTCATCGTCTTTTTTACCCATACAGTGACCGC
>CALFPM010000132.1 GCA_937919155.1 uncultured Clostridia bacterium | reverse complement strand
GTACTCATTCAGCTCCAGAGGCTGATACTGGGTGAGGACACCGACTGTCTCAATACCGGAGTTAACACAGTTGGACAGAGGGAAGTCAATGATGCGGTACTTGCCGCCGTAAGGCACGGCAGGCTTCGCAATGTTCTTTGTCAGAATGCCGAGACGGCTGCCCTGACCGCCTGCAAGGAGCATTGCTATACATTCGGGTTTTACTGCCATATTGGGGTCCTCCTTATTTTAACTTTGGTTTTCTTGTTGTGTTTTTTATAAACATACAGCTGAGACCTTCAACATCGAGTTCTATGCTGTAATCATAACCGTGCATGGGGATTTTTTCGGCTTTCACTGAGCCTGCGGTGCTTTCTCCCTTTCCGCCGAATTCGGGCAAGGACGAACTGAACACAACTCTGTAAGTTCCTGCCTGAGGAACACCGATGCGGTAACTTTTTCTTGTTACGTTGGTGAAGTTACACACCGATATGATTTCTTTGCCTTCGGTATCCCGTCTGAGATATGCAACAACGGAATTGTCCCTGTCGTCATTGACAATCCAGTTAAAGCCTTCCCAGCCGTAATCAATCTGCCACATAGGGGGATTTTTGAGATAGAAAGCATTAAGCGCCGCCATATAGTTTTTCAGCTGTCTGTGTGCGTCGTAATCAAGCAAAAGCCAGTCGAGAGGCTGCTTGTAATTCCATTCGATGAACTGACCGAATTCCGAGCCCATAAACAGAAGCTTTTTGCCTGGATGAGACATCATGTAGCCCATAAACGAACGCATACCTGCAAATTTTTCTTCGTATGAACCGGGCATTTTATTGATTAATGAGCATTTGCCGTGAACAACCTCGTCGTGAGAAATGGGAAGCACGAAGTTTTCCGAGAAAGCATAGAAAAATGAGAAAGTCAGCTTATCGTGATGATGCTTTCTGTAAATTCCGTCCATTGAAAAATACTTGAGGCAGTCGTTCATCCAGCCCATATTCCATTTGAAGTTAAAGCCGAGACCACCCATAAAGGTAGGCTTTGAAACCATGGGCCATGCCGTACTTTCCTCCGCAATCATAAGCACGTCGCCATGCTCTCTGAAAATGCTCTCGTTGAGTTTTTTGAGGAATGCAACCGCTTCAAGATTTTCTCTGCCGCCGTCAACGTTGGGTAGCCACTGACCGTCATCCCTGCAATAGTCGAGATAAAGCATTGATGCAACCGCGTCAACTCTCAGACCGTCAATGTGGTATTTCTCAATCCAGAACATTGCACTGGAAACAAGAAAACTCTGAACTTCGTTTCTGCCGTAGTCAAAAACTCTTGTGCCCCATTCGTAATGCTCGCCCTTTCTCGGGTCGGCATATTCATAAAGAGGTCCGCCGTCGAATTCGTAAAGTCCGTAAGCATCCTTGGGGAAATGGGCAGGCACCCAATCAAGAATGATTCCGATTCCGTTGTTATGAGCCTTGTCAACAAAATAAGCAAAATCCTCGGGCGTGCCGTAACGGGAGGTAGGGGCGAAATAACCCGTCACCTGATATCCCCACGAGCCGTCGAAAGGATGCTCGGTTATGGGAAGCAGCTCGATGTGAGTGTATCCCATCTCCCTGACGTAAGGCACAAGCTCGTCGGCAAGCTCTCTGTAAGTGAGAGGATTTCCGTCATCGTGCATACGCCACGAACCTGCGTGAACTTCGTAAACATTCACGGGCGAGGAGTAAATATCCCTTACCTTTCTTTTCTTCAGCCAGTTTTTGTCTGTCCATCTGAAATCGGGTAAACCGTAGAATTTGGAGGCGGTGTCCGGTCTTGTTTCCGCGTGGAACGCAAAGGGGTCGCTTTTATAAAGCTCTCTGCCGTCACGGGTTCTGATGAGGAATTTATATGAATTATATAACGCTACGCCCTCAACGGTGCATTCCCACACGCCCACACTGATTTTCTCCATGGGTGCATTGCGCGGCTGCCAGCCGTTGAAATCGCCGCCGACTCCCACCCATTCGGCATTGGGCGCCCAGACTCTGAAAGTGACAGAACCGTCTCCGTTGCCGTGAGCACCGAGAAATTCATATGCTTTTGCATTTGTTCCCTGATGAAACAGGTAAAGAGGTATGCTGTTTTTATCCTGCATATGCCGTACTCCTCCATTTTTATATAGATTAATTATAACAAGTCCTATTTTTATTTTCAACCCTATATTATAAATATTAGTGCCAAAAAATTATTGAAAATATACAACACATTGACGATAAAAGTTACAATTCTGTCACTTTCGTTGACAAAACACATCATATTTGATATCATTAACAAGGTCTACTGTAAAATCAAAGGAGTGTCTCAGATGATTAGTTCAGACAATCTCTGTATGAGTTGTATGAAAGAAATAGGCGAGAAAAAGCAGTGTCCCTATTGCGGATACCATGTTGACTCTGCTCAGATTCCGCCGTATCTCCCCGTGAGAACCGTTATTTCCAACCGCTACCTTGTGGGCAAAATGCTTGAATACAACGGTGAAGGTGCTACATACATCGGTTGGGACCTTTCGGAAAGAAAAGCCGTCAAAATCAGGGAATTCATCCCCGATTCTTTCACCACAAGAACAAGTTCAAATCTGACTTTGCAGGTTATGCGCGGAAGTGAAGCTGTATTTACAGAACTTCGCCAGAGTTTTGTTGAGCTCTGGACAAAACTTGCAAGGCTCAAGGGTCTTTCCGCCCTGATCAGCGTTACCGATGTTGTGAACGACCTGGGAACATCATTTGCAATCTATGACCATTTTGAGGGCATTTCTCTGCGCGATTTTCTTCTGCGCAGCAAAACGGGTTATGTTTCGTGGGAAAAGGCAAGATCATTACTTATGCCCATTCTTTCAACTCTGGGAACCCTCCATTCAACAGGAATCATCCACAGAGGCATTTCGCCCACAACTCTCATTATCGGTCCTGACGGTAAAATAAAGATAACAGGCTTCTGCACCAGTGCCGCAAGAAACTCAAGAAGCGACCTGAACAGCCAGCTTTATGACGGTTATGCCGCAATTGAGCAGTACGGCTTTGACGGCGGTCAGGGCACCTGGACGGATATTTATGCTTTTGCCGCCGTGCTTTACCGCACGCTCATCGGCAGCGACCCCATTTCCGCCAAGGAAAGAATGAGCAACGACAAGCTGATGGTGCCGGGCAAGTTCGCCGAGGCTCTGCCTGCTTATGTCATAAACGGTCTTATCAACGCGCTTCAGATTCTGCCCGAGGACAGAACAAGAACCGTTGAACAGCTCCGCGCAGACCTTTCTGCATCTCCTGCGGCGGCATCCGCATCGGGTCAGTATCAGAAACCCGTTCCCCCGCCCGCACCCTCAGGCCCCGTTCAGGCTCCGAAAAAGCCTCAGAATCCTGCCGAGCAGAGCAAGCGTCAGCCTGCCAAACCTGCAAAAAGCATTGACGAAAACGGCAAGAAAACAATAATTCTTACTGCGGCAATCAGCCTTGCAGTGGGTATTCTCATATTCGCAATCCTCATTTTCGGTCCTCTGCGCGAACATGTTAACTTCCTCAGCGGAAGCGGCAACGCCGAAAACACCATAACTACCACGCAGAGCGAACCCGTTGAAGTGCCAAGCTTCACAGGCAGACTTTACCTTGACATAACCTCCAACCCCGTTTTCACCAAGAACTTTGTGTTCGTTGATGAATATGTTTATGACAGCGAGGTTGATGCGGGATACATCGTTAACCAGAGCGTCAAAGCAGGTGACACAGTGCCTGCAGGCACAAAAATCACCCTCTATGTCAGCAAAGGCGAGGAAGAAATTGTTCTTCCCAACGTTGTAGGCTCCGACTATGAAGAGGCGGCTGCGCGTCTTGAAGAACTCGGTTTTGTTTGCAAGGCAACGGAAACATCCGATCCTTCATACAGACACAACGAGATTATCTCCATGTCCCCCGTTTCCGAAAAAGCCTATGCCAAAGGCTCAACAGTTTTCATCATTGTCAATGTTCTTGAAACCGAGCCTGCCACAGACGAATACGGCAACATAATCGAAACCGAAGAGGAATCATCCGAAGAAAACTATTGATTTACGGGCGGCCTTTCGGGTCGCCCCTGTTAATTTTTATGATACTTACATTCCCCGAATATTTTAAGAAATTCTCCTGCATTGCGGATAAATGCACTGACACCTGCTGCAGCGGCTGGGATGTTGTGATTGACGGTGAAAGCCTTGAATATTACAAGAATCTCGGCGGCGATTACGGAGAAAAAATCCGCAGGCTCATCACCGTTGACGAAGACGGCGACAGTATTTTTGTTTCATCGGACGGCAGATGTCTTTTTCTGCTTGAAAACGGACTCTGCGATGTGTATATCAATCTCGGGCACGGATGTCTTTCGCGCACCTGCCGTGTTTTTCCGCGTTTCACAAACTCCTTCGGTCTCCGTGCGGAAACAGGTCTTTCGCTCTCCTGTCCCGAGGCGGCAAGGCTGATTTTCGGGAGCAGTGAACCTGTTTGCTTTGAAACGGAAAACACAGACGGCGAAATGATTCCGTCCGAATTCGATGCGGAACTTTATTTTACTATGTTGAATGTCCGAAAAACAGCGATAAACATACTTCAGAACAGAAAATTTTCCGTAACCGAAAGACTGCGTGCATTTCTGCGGTATTCCGACCGCATTCAGCGCTGCATCGACCGCGATGATTACGAATCCGCTCAATCGGCAAATTCCGAAAACTTTTTCGGCAATCGGGCAATTTTTTCCGAATCCGATGCAAAGCAGGCAATCAAAGATATTTTTGCCGTATTCGGCTCAATGGAATTTATAAATCCTGATTATTCTCATATTCTTTCAGCCGCTGAAACCGTTGATATGCAAGGACTTCAGGCTGACGAAATACTGATCGAGCATCTGGCGGTTTACTTTGTTCACCGTTATTACATAACTGCGGTCTATGACGGAGAAGTGCTCGAAAAAGCCGTTCTTGCCGCAGTGTGCACAGCAATGATTCTCCGCATATTTGCACTGGGAAAATGTGATTTCCCCGAGGCAGCGCAGAAATTCTCAAAAGAAATCGAACACTCGGCGGTGAACATGGAAATTCTGAAGGAATCCATCAGAAACCGCAGTTGCTTCAGCGTTGAAAACTTAATAAATATCCTTTCGGAAAAGGAGATATAAAAATGAAATATTGCAATTATGTCAACACAAAGCAGGGCAGCAAATCCGTTCACCGTTTTTCAAGCGGCAACACTTTGCCCCTTGTTCAGCTTCCTTTCGGTATGGCGGCATTTGCACCTCAGACCGTTGAAAACAATGTGAGATGGTATTATCATCCCGACAGCCGCAGCTTCGAGGGTCTCAGACTCACCCATCAGCCCTCGCCCTGGATTGCGGACTACGGCGCAATGATTTTTATGCCTCAGAACAAGAAAATCGGCGGTTTTGACGGCGAGGACCGTTGGTCAGGATTCAGACCCGAGGATGCAGTGCTGACTCCTTATTACCTCAGATACAGACTTCTCCGCTCAAGATGCGACCTTGAGCTTGCTCCCACGGAAAGAGGCGCAGTGATAAAGGTCAGCTTTGACGAGGACGGCACAAACTATTTCTCCGTTCTTCCCGTAAAGGGAATGTGCAGCTACCGCTTTGATGCAAAAACAAATACCCTCTATGCCTCAACGGATATGCATATGAGCGGCGAAGCGGTTAAATTCAAGAATTACATTGTGCTCAAATTCCCCGAGGGCAGTGTTGACGCGGAAAACACTCTCATCAGCAATGACGACAAGTTCCGCAACGGCACAAAATGCAGAGGCAAAAAGGCAGGCATCCACCTTGTTCTCAAAGAGAAGGTAACGGAAATCAAGCTTGCCACATCATACATCAGCTTTGACCAGGCACTTCTGAATCTTGAAACAGAGCTTTCGGGCAAAACTCTTAAGGATGTCAAGAACTTTGCGGAAGAAAAGTGGGAAAGCTATCTTTCAAGAATCAAAATTGAAACCAAGGATAAAAAGCTTTTCAAAACATTCTATTCCTGCATGTACAGAGCTTTTCTTTATCCTCACAAGTGCTATGAATACGACAAAAACGGCAATGCAATCCACTATTGCCCCCATGACGGCTCAATCAGGAGCGGCGTAAGATACACCGACAACGGTTTCTGGGATACATATCGCACGGTTTATCCTTTCTACGCACTCGTTGCCAGGGATGAACTCCGCGAAATGCTGGTTGCATTCATCAACGAATACAAGGAAAGCGGATGGTTCCCCAGATGGCTCAGCATCGGCGAATGCGGCTGTATGCCCAGCACTCTTGTGGATGCGGTTATCTGTGACGGTGCCGTGAAAGGCTTCATAGAAAAAGATATGCTTGAACTTGCTCTTGAGGGAATGATCAAGCACTCTGTCACCAACGCTCCCCACAGCAGATTCGGCAGAAACGGCGCAGAGGAATACTGCAAGCTGGGTTATGTTTCATACGAAACCGAAAAAGAAAGCGTTAACCTTACCCTTGACGCCGCTTACGGCGACTGGTGCATTGCGGAAATCGCAAAAATTCTGGGCAAGGCAGACATTGAAAAAGAATACAGAAAGCGCGCCCTCAACTACAAAAACCTTTTCGACCCCGAAACAGGCTTTATGCGCGCCAAGGATAAAAAAGGCAATTTCCGTCCCGACTTCACACCCATCGGCTGGGGCAGGGATTACACGGAAGGCAGTGCCTGGCAGAATTCATTTGCCGTGCCTCACGACATTGACGGTCTTGCGGAGCTTTACGGCGGCAAGGATAAGCTGATCGAGAAAATTGACGAGCTTTTTGCCGCACCTCCCCACTACGAAATCATCGGCTACGGCTGTGAAATCCACGAAATCACCGAGCTTGCGGCAATCGACTTCGGTCAGTGTGCAATATCCAATCAGCCCAGCTTCCACATTCCTTACATTTATTCAGCTCTCGGCGATGTTGAAAAAACCGCATATTGGGTTGAAAGACTCTGTAAGGAAGCTTTCTCGTTTGAAGATGACGGTTTCCCCGGTGACGAAGACAACGGCACAACCGCAATCTGGTATATTTTCGGCGTGCTCGGACTTTATCCTTTCTGTCCCGGCAGACCCGAATATGTAAAAGGCGTCAAGCTGGTTGACAGGGCATTCATCGGCGAAAAAGAGCTTGATGTGAACAAATTCGAAGGCAATAAAATTCAGTATAAAGACCTTATCTAAAGGAAGGAGAAAAAAACAATGGACAGATATCTCATTATCAACGCGGACGATTTCGGTATGTGCAGAGGCGCAAACCTTGCGGTTATGGACCTTATGAAAGACCCCAACAGCGCGCTCACATCAACAACAATCATGACACCCTGTGCATGGGCACCCGAAGCCTGCCAGTTTGCGGCTGAAAATCCCGAACTTGCAATCGGTGTTCACCTCACATTCACCAGTGAGTGGTCAAAATACCGCTGGGCACCCGTAAACACAAAGAACACAGACTCTCTCCGTGACGAAGAAGGTTTTATGTGGCACGAAAGCGATCAGGTTGAGCAGAATGTTGACATTGATGAGGTTGAGGACGAAATCAGAGCGCAGATTGAGCGCTGCAAAAAGCTTGGTCTTGTGACTCCCTCACACCTTGACAACCATATGGGTTCGCTTTACGGCATTGAAACAGGCCGTTTCGAGCTTCTTCAGAAAACACTTGAGCTTGCAGGCGAATACAAACTTCCTTTCCGTCTGCCCGGCCACATCACAGACGAAATGATGGGCAACTCAATGCTTGAAATCAATGTTGACAAGAGCATGATTGAAATGGTATTCGGCAAAATCGTTGAGTTTGCAAATGCTATGGGCGTTGCAATCCCCGACTACCTTATTCCCAACGAATGGGGCGGCCCTCAGGACGAAAGCTATGAGAATTTCAGAGAGTATCTCTATAACCTTTACACAAGCTTCCCCGAAGGTGTGACAGAGACCTATCTCCACCCCTCACTTGAAACCGATGACCTCAAGGGCACATCAGGTTGCTGGCAGCGCAGAGTGTGGGAATATCAGGTTATGAAAGACCCCGCAACAAAGCAGCACATTGAGGCTCACGGAATCAAGCTTATCAACTACCGTGACCTTGCGGCGATGAAGAAATAATTATACGTTAAATCAGAAACGGCACAACGGATTTCTCCGCTGTGCCGTCATTTTATTTAAAGGCTACATATCTGTAAGTAGTGCCGAGTTCATTGAGATTGGGGTAACAGTTGAGAATATGATCAGTTGAAGAAGTTCTCACTTTGAATCCCGTTTCGGTAATCTCAAGTCCTATGGTTGCCGCCCCGTCAAAGCCGACACCGCTCCTTGCAACGCTTTTTCCCGTTGAAACATCCGTTGTGAACATTGGCATGCCGTTGACAAGCACAATAACCACACTGGGTCTGAAACCAAGCTTCACAGACTGCGTTCCGTTACCCATTCCGAAATACGAGCCTGTGGTGAACGGCGTGTCAAGATATTCTTTCTGTTCCGCGGAAAGGTGAATATCCGTGTCGCGGATATGGGTTCCGCAAAGCAAATCCTTTGTCAGGAAAGAGGGAAAATCCAGACTTGATGTTGACGCAGGGCAAAGCGATGCATTAACCATTGCCCACGCACTGAGCACAAAGGCATCCGTATCTCTGTCCGACACAATTGACTCGCAGCCCGAATTGAGAATATCAAGCCCCGAATCGAAAGTAAGGCAGTCGATGATATCCGTAAAGGCATCGTGGCACGCCTCACCGCCCAAAGAATAGGGAGCATGAATTGAAAGACGCAGATTAATTTTCGCCTGCCTGCAGAATTCGTTTTCCACAAGCACACCCTCATCATTTTCCGTGAACGAATCCACAATCTCCATTCCCTGAATACCAACTGCAACCGTTATATGCTTAAGAGGAATTGCCTTTTTGATTGCAGGGAACTCCGTCAGAAATCTGATTTCGGAAAGCTCTTCTCTCGTTTTGAGCCAGCTCACAATATTTGCAGGCAATGCGCTTATTTCACTCATTCAGACACCTCTCAATCCGTTTCAACCATAACGCGGATAATTGCCCAAATATAAAAAGGCTCTTCACCTTTATAGACTTTTTCCGCGCGGTCAATTCTGTATTTTTCGCCGAGACATCGAATGTATGAACCGTCCTCGGCGGCAGTCAGGTCAGGGTCGGGAGGTCCGATGTAAAGATAGTGACCCTGCGAGTTATAACCGATTTCCGTATTGACGCCGTAAAGATACATCTTATTTTTGTATCTCAGCGGACTGATGAAAGCCTTTGTTTCCGTCACTTTATCCCCATCTTTAGGAACAAATGAAACAGGTCTGCCGTATCGGTCAAAAACAGGTTTTATGTTCATATATTCACCTGCCCGAAGAAAAATCCGTCATCCTTGAGCAAAGGCAGCGCCGCAAGCATTGCCGATGCTTTTTCTTTTTCTGCCTGTTCAACAAGAGCATTGGGTGAAACGCTGACGGTCACGTCACCCGCCTTGAATGAGGTCATTCCCTCTGCGGAATGAATGTTTTTCACACAGAGACGGTAATTGACCATTGCCGCCGCAAGGTTGATGAGTCTCACATCCGAATGCTCGGCGCAGGGACTTATGCGTGGCAGAATTTCTCTCGCCGCCGCAGTGCAGAGAGGAGCAAGCTCCTCATCCGTACCCGAGGGAGAATAGTAATCCCTTAAAGCAGAAAGAATGCTGAGGCAATCAATCAAAGCCAATCCCTCCGATTAAACGGAAAGCACCTTTGATGCGCCGTCAAAAATCTTTGCAAAACCTGCCGTGCAGCTGATTACCGCGCGCTCAAGCTGGCGGTCAATAAGCTTGTCGTATTCGGTGATGATATCGCCTGCCTTGACCATTTCGAGAGCAGCAGTTTTGTCAATACCGATAAGCTTGCCCTCGCCGACAGACGCAGACTTGAGAAGCTTTGCGCCGAGAGGTGTAATCATATCACCGCTGCCGTGGAAATTAAGACCTGCAGCCGCATCCCTGAACTGCTCCATATTGAGCATCTGCGCCATAACGGCAGGGTCTGCAATGATTGTGTTGAGCTCATAGGGGTCAAATCCGTTCCAGAAGTTAACAAGGTCTGCATATGCGAGAGTGCCCGCATTTGCGCAGTTAACAACTTCAGCCGCATTGCCGCTGCCGTCACCGTCAGTGATAACGCCGATTGCATCCTTGAGAAGTGTTCTTGCAATGTATGCACCGATCTGGCGGAGAGTGACGGTGAAAAGGTCAAGACGCTGAAAACGGATTGCCTCATATGAGGCAACAAGGCTTCTGCCTCTCTTCTTGAGGTTAACAAGGTTTTCCTTGGTGTGAACGGTTGTTTCGGGAATGAACGCACCCTCCTTGACAACCTTAAGTTCCTTTTCATCCTCTGTGGGAATTGAAGTGATTGAACGGTAGTCAAGTCCGTCAATCACGGTTGTTGATGCAACGATATCGGAAAGGATATCCGCCTGCTCAAGACCCTGTCTGACCGCTCTTGAAATGTATTCGGGGAAAAGCACTGCGCTGTCCGAATTCTTGAAGAACTTATCCACAACATCGCTTGAAGGGCCGCCCACCTTGATGCCGAAACGCTTGAGCTGACGCTGATATGCGTCAAGACCCTCAAGAGAAGTGCCCTTGTAGTTTTCAGTGGGGTCAATGCTTTCGAGTGCCTTTGTGAAATTGCCTGTTGAGTAAAGACCCTTTTCGAGTCTGATATTATCAAAATTAGCCATTGTTATTCCTCCTTACATAATGAATGTCACGGTTGATACGGTTTTATCAACTGCAACAACAAGATATTCCCTGCCGCTGCCGTCTGCCTTAACGCCATCATTGCCGCAAACAAGATTTTCATAGCCGACCTCAGGTGCCGTGCCGCTGAATTTTGCAGTTACCGCACCGCTGAGCTGCACGCTTGCATAGCCGCCGCTGCATTCATTTGCAATGCCGCAGAAAATCTCGCCGTCTGTGCAGGGTGCAACAGTGCCCGATGCACTCATTTTGACGGGTGTACCCTTTGTGATTTCTTCATTTGCCTTGAAAGTTGCGGTGTTTTCATTAAAACCGCCGAATGATACTGACATAATTTTTCCTCCTTAAATTACATAGACAGAGTTTTCTCCGTCATTGTTTGTTTCGCCGCTGTCAAGCTGTCTGATAACAGGCAGGCTCTTGCGTGCGTTTTCTTTGAATGCGCCGTGCATTTCGCGCAGTGATTTGAGTGAGAGTGCATCGCAGATTTCCTCGATTGCCTCACCGCTCATTTCGGGGATAACCGTTGCGGCGCAACGAACGATTTCCGCCTTAAGCTCCTGCTTGAATTCCCTTGCCATTTCCGCAAGGCTCTCGTTTTCTGCCGAAGGGTCATAACTCTTGATAATGCCTGCATTCTTCTGGGCAGGCACAGCCACAAATGACCATTCATAGGCATCCGAAGGCTCGCTGAGCAGATAGCAGCAAAGCTTGCCGCCGTAGGTCTTGCCCTTCTGATGCTCGCATCCCTGAGTTTTGATGTTTTTTCCGCAGATTGAACAGCTGATATCCTTTACGCAGCAGCCAACGCTGGTTTCCTTTTTGATTCCCGCGTCAATCTCTGCAATGAGGTCTTTGTTCTTTTCTGTTCTGACCATATACGCCTTCGCCATAATGTATGTATACACTTCGCCGTCAGCGGTTTTACGGGTTTCATCGGTCACAACCTCTGCGGTGTAGATTCTTGCCGTCTGGTCCTTGCTTTTCATATTGTGGTCAAAAATACCCGTCTTGCCCACGAAAAGCTTCGCCAGAGTGTGCAAAGCTGAAACGGTAAATTTTTCGTTATCTCTGTCAATTTCGTTGTCGCAGAGAACAAGCGAAAAAGTATAGAGTTCATCTCTGCTCATTTCTTTTCTCGCAAACTGTCCGATAAGTTCAAGTTCCTCATCGGGCAGCATATTCTTTTCTTTGTCCGTGATTATTCACCTCTTCTTATCTTTTCTGCCTGAGCTCTGTAAAGCTCGGCTCTGCTCAGCTCAACCTCATCCTGCAGGGTGATATCATCCCACACAATCCTTGCCGCGCAGGAATATCCTCTGCTTCTCAGATAAGCGTTGCAGATTTTTCTGATTACGGGCGTAAGAATTCGTCTGTACGCCTCAAGCTCGCTGGTGAGAACATCCGCCTGCTGGGATGACATTCTTTCCGTGCTTGACCATGAAAGACCAAGCATAAACGGAGGCAGACCCGTTTTTGCAACAATTTGCTCCAGCATCTGCCTGACGGGCACATTACTGTCCAGAATCTGATTATCCGCGCCGATAACCTTGATCTGAACATCGCCAACGGCAACAAAATCCCTGACTTCGGAGCCGCTTTGCATTGCCTCGCCCCATTCCTTTGCCACCTGCATTGCCCTGTCCTTTGCATAGGCTCTGTCCATAGCATCGTTTTTGGGATTATAAGTAACTGCAAAACGCAGGTTACCCACTCTCTCCCAATTTGCACCGATGCTTTCAAAAATCTTGAGCAAAACAGAGCTTACAAAGGGCAATCCTTTGAGCATCGAACAACCCGTAAGTGCGCCCGGCTCGGGATTAAGCACGCTGAGAAGGCACATTTCGGGTCGTGTTACTTTTCTCAGTTCCATGCCGTCACGGGTGTAGATATCAACGTCAAATCCGTTTTTGTGCCTTTTGAGTTCAACGGATTCAAGAGGCGCATTGAAGAGTCCGCGGGGAACACCGTCCGTATCTGTCACAATTTCGCCCAGTGCAGTTCCGCAGGTGAGAAGCTGCTCAAAATAGCTTTCAATAAACGCGCTCAATCCCTGCCTGTTGCCTCCCACAGGCACTGAAAGAATGAATTCCTCCAACTCGGACTGAGCCGCTTTGCTGTCACACTCAACGGTAAATCCGCCCGTCAGACGCACAAGCTTGAATATTGCCGCATCAACAACGGGCACCGCCTCTCGCAGAGCGTAATAAAGCTTGTTCTGCGCAGGGGCAAGAGGCACATAGCCGTCCAGAATTCCGAAAGGCTTTGAGGTTGAATGCTGAGTCACGGGAGCAGAAACTCTTGAAATTTTTCTCTTTTTGAAAATAGCCATTTCTTCTCCTCCTTTCATCGTCTTTTCGCTGCAATGGCGAAGAATCCGCCGTCATCCTGCCCTGAAAGCACGGTTGAAACAAAATAGCGGATATCATCCATTGCGTGGTCGTTTTCTTTTCTGACGGAATCCTTTGCGCTGCTTTCCTCCCATCGGTAAAGACCGAATTCTCTGACAGTTGCCTTGCATTCGGGTGAAAACAGAATTTTTTGCTCCTTAAGGCAATCGGAAACACGGCGGATTCCGTCAATAACATCGTTTTTTGCAGGAATAACCCTGAATTTTCCGCCGCGCTTTATGCATTCAATAAAGCTCGCCGCGGACGGGTCAACGATAACAGCTTCAACGCTCCTGCCCTCTGCCAGATTGCAGAGTGCCTCATAATGCTCGCTGTCGGTTTTCTGACAACCCTCGGTGCGTGAATTGAAATAGTACTCTTTGATTCTGTACCACTTATCACCGTTTTTGCCCCATAAGCCGAATGACGAGGGATTGACCGTGCCGTAATCGCAGGAGATGTAATACTTTTCAAAGCTTTCAGGCACCTGAACAACATGCTTTTCCTGCGAAAACATTGGATAAACACTGCCCTGAGCCGCTACCCATCTGCCGAGAACGAATCTTTCATAGAATGCACCCGAATAGAGTTTTTCGTAGCGGCGGATAATGGACGGCGTGAGGGACGGGTTATCTTTCATTATGAAGTGAAGATAAAAGCAGTTTTTCTCGTCACGCTTTTTTATCCATTCCTCGTGGAACCAGTGCATGGGGTGCTCGGGGTTGCAATTGAACCAGAGTTTTGACCCCTCAACCGAGCATCTTGCCAACGCCTGTTCAACAAACGAACGGGGCATAAGTGTAACTTCGTCAAGAAGCACCCCTGCAAGGGTCATGCCCTGAATCAGTGCCGCAGAGCTTTCATCCTTGCCGCCGAAAAGATAAAATCTGTTGGTGACACCGCCGTAAGTGATTTCAACAAGGTTTCTCGAATACTTTTCATTGCATTCAAAACCCAGTTCGCGCAGCACAGGCAGAACAACCGACACAACATTGCGGCGCAGCGATGCAATTGTTTTGCCGCAAAGGGCAAAGGAACGGTCCGAAAATTCCGAAAAAGCCCACGCAACAAAAGAAACCGACATGCACAGCGTTTTGCCCGAACGCACCGCACCGTCACAGATTATGGCATCACAACCTGCATAGGGACTCTCGGGCATCCACCAGCAAAGTGCCTTCATCTGCTTAGGAGAAAACGGGGTAAATCCCTGCTTTTTTCCGCTCAATCCTCATCACCCTGTGAGAGCAGTTTTGCACCCTCGGAAAGAGCCTGCACAAAACTGCTTTGGGTATTTTCCTCACCTGAACCTATTTTTTCAAGTCTTTCAAGAGCCTTGAGCCTGTCAAAAAACTTGATTTCAAGGCCGCCGCCCTTAGGACGCTTGATATCCGAAACATTGAAAAG
This sequence comes from uncultured Clostridia bacterium, assembly GCA_937919155.1. Taxonomy (GTDB): domain Bacteria; phylum Bacillota; class Clostridia; order Oscillospirales; family Acutalibacteraceae; genus CAG-177. The sequence goes on along the minus strand of CALFPM010000132.1, from coordinate 2,458 downwards.
GTCCAGCTTTTCAATTTCTTCGGCAGTCATTATATCCTCGCAAAGCATCAGCTTCAGCGCATCCGCAACGGAGCCGAAGGCAAGGCGGCGCAGACCCTTTTCAACAAGTGCGGCATTCGCTTTTTTCTCTTTTTCGAGGCGCGAAATTTCGCCGCAGATATCCTCCCTTGCAAGAAGTCTTGCGGCGCTTCTTCGGGGTGCAACAACAAAGCCTGCTCTTGCGGCGCATCCCCTGGCATCGCCGTCCTCGGCGTAATAAGCACAGAAAAGTTTTTCTTTTTCGGTTATGACACTCATCTCCTTTCTGAAAGCGGTTTTTCAGAAACCCCTTTCACCCATAGCAAAAACAGGGCAATTTTTTGACCCGTTCAGGTCAACTTTTTTATTTCTTTGCATCGTATTACCGTTCAATTTCTCCCGAATACGCCTGTTTTCACCCATATATCGCCGATTTTCTCCGTTTTTGCCTGATATTTTTATCTTTTGGATTTTTTTGCATTTTTGCTTGACTTATTGCCTTTTTAGGTGTAGGATTAAGGGGTAGAAAAATTTTTCAAGAGGTGAGATAATTGGGCAGTTCCGATATTCCCAACCCCCGAAGTAGACACGAAACTACATATCAAGCCGCATTGACGGAACTGCGTCCAAAGTGATTTATTGCTGAATCGCTTCTTTTTGGTTGCATCCCCTTTGCGGTGAACCCGCGAAAGGAGATGCTTTTTTTATGGAAATTGAAAACTTTGAACTTCTGCTTGAACAGCTTGTTGAACTTGCGGAAAAAGGCGAGATTTCGGCTTTAAGAGAAATGCTCTGCGAACTCAACGTTGTTGACGCCGCTCAGCTTATCGAAGCACTTGAGCCAAAGAACAAACTCCGTGCATTCCGCGTTCTGCCCAAGGATATTTCAGCAGAGGTTTTCTCATATCTCGAGCCTGACACACAGGCAGAGCTTGTACACTCAATCACGGACTCGGAGCTTGAGCGCCTGCTTGATGAAATGTTCCTTGACGATACGGTTGACTTTCTTGAGGAAGTGCCTGCAAGCGTTGTTACCCGAGTTCTTGCTCATTCCGACCCCGAAACAAGAAAAATGATTAACCGCTTCCTCAAATATCCCGAGGACTGCGCAGGAAGCCTGATGACCATTGAAATGGTGCATCTGCGCACAAGCCTGACGGCGGCAGAAGCTATTGATAAAATAAGAAAAACAGGCGTAGACAAAGAAACCGTCTACACCTGCTATTGCATTGACCGTGAGCATCACCTGCTGGGAAGCATTCCCCTGCTTTCACTCCTGCTTTGCGAGCAGGACACCCTTGTGGGCGACATTATGGAGGATGACGCTCAGCTTATCTCCGTCAACACCCACGATGACCGAGAATATGTTGCGGATATTGTTAAAAAATACGACTTACTCAGCGTTCCCGTTGTTGACAACGAAAACCGCCTTGTAGGCATCATCACCGTTGACGATATCGTGGACGTTATTGAAGAAGAAACCACCGAGGACTTTGAAAAGATGGCTTTGCTTGCTCCCTCGGATGACGAATACCTCAAAACAGGCGTATTCAAGCTTGCAAAGAACAGAATTCTCTGGCTTCTCATTCTTATGATTTCAGGCACATTCACAGGCAAAATCATTGAGGGTTACGAAACCCTGCTTGCAGGATTTGTTGCCCTGACGGCGTCAATGCCAATGCTCATGTCGAGCAACTCATCGAGCAGGGCTACAAAGCCTTCTTGCTTAAAAACACCGAGTCGCAGTTTTATGTCGTGGCAGAAGCCTTCGACGACATTGATGAGGCGGCAAAATTTGTCAAAGCCTTTGAGAAGAAACATAGCGGTCAGTATGTCGGAGTGGAGCAACCGGTCGTAATCACCCCGTCTCACCTGATGAAACGCTTTTGATACCTACGGTTGTCATATAAAGGAAGCTACACTTGCATTATTCACAAGTGTAGCTTTTTTACTGTAGAGCGACAGACTGTGGTGGCGTTTGTCGCTTTATATACGATTAGTAGTTGCTGCCGTAGAAGACGGTGGTGAAATAGCCTGCGTAGCCGTCATCGGAGCGACCATAGCCGAATTCCAATGTCACATAGCCTGTCTGATTACCGCCCCACCAAGTGTAGCTGGTGATGCCGTTGTAGGAATTGTTGCTGACAGGCGAGCCGTAGAGCGAGCATAGCTGATTGTAGACACTGTTGAATCTCGTTCTGCTTGACGAACTGCTCCAGTATTGCAGGCATGCGCTACTGAAAAGACCGTCGTTGTAGTAGAGTTGCACATCGTCCCAAGTGTAGCCGGGAGGCAGGATAAATTCAGACTTACCCAGTTTCAGGGTTACATCTTTCAGCTGAGAAGCAGTGGTCTCGGGAACAGTTTCCTCGGAACCGACTTCTGACGCAGAAGTTTCAATATTTACAATAAGATCTATGAGTTCTTCTTTTTTGTACTT